>NZ_JASMRI010000014.1:0-127552 GCF_041431375.1 Flavobacterium sp. Arc3
AATCTTGCATTGAGACATATTTTATAAACACAAATATCGAAATTTAATATTTCCCCACAACATTTAGACTTGATCCTATTTGCCCAGAAAAGTAGCAAATGATACTTATAAAAATCGGGACATTTTTTAGCTTTTATGAGTGCAGCTATCCATTTTATTATTTATAAGAAATTTCACGGACATTGTCTGAAACACAGGTGTTTATTCGTTAAATATTGATTTTTAGATATATAGCTATTTCTTTTTTCGTAGTTTTAGTAGAAGTCATTTGATGTAAATATTAAAAACTATATCACATTGGAAAAAAATACTTCAAAAAAGTTATTACTTGCCATTATGTTTTTCTGTTCTATTGTCAGTTATACGCAAACGTTTAACGTAAGTTATGGATTACCTGCAATAATTGTCGTAAATGGCGGAACTGTTAATTTTGGTTCGTCAGGTGAGATTGAATTTTCAATAGAAAATACTACTGTTGGTAATAATGGTAATTTAAATGTTCAAAGTATTTCTTCAAATAACTCCAACTTAATTGTTTTGTATACTTATCCTAAAAAACCTTATTTCATTTCTGATGATAAGTTTAAAAGAGGTGACTCAGGGGAGTTTAAAATAAAACGGAATTCATATAATTGTGGTACAGGTTCCTCCGTAATTACAGTAAAAACAAATTCTACGATAGATTTTACTTTTACAGTTACTTTCGATAATAAACCGTCTATTTCAGTATTAGGAGGGGCTCTTACACAATCTATTACTAATGGCCAGACAGTACCAACTTCGGCTACTGGAACTTTATTTGGTACGATAGATGTTTTTGCTACTACAGACAGAACGTTTTATATAGCTAATACAGGAACTTGTCCACTATCAAGAGGGATAGTAACAAGTTTAATTACCGCATCTTCATTTACTACTACCTCAGGACCGTCTTCAGATTTTTTAATAATAACTCAACCAATTACGAATATTCTAAATAGAGGTGCTACAACAAATTTTATTATTCGCTTCACTCCACAATCTCCAGGGACTAAGTGGGCTCAAATAACTATTCCAAGTAATGATCCTTTAAAACTATCTTATACTTTTACAATTAAGGGAGAAGGATATGATTCTACAATCAACGGTCCTGGTGGTGGAAATCCAAATTTTAGACTTTGGCTTAAAGCAAATAGGGGGATTAATTTGACAACTGGTATGAAAGTACCTATATGGAAAGATTTAGGGTCTCTTGGTAAAGATGCAACTCAAGTTTCGGCTGCACATCAACCTACATATATAGATGATAGCAATGGTAATATTAATTATAACTCTGTTGTGAAATTTGAAAATAATGGTTCAACAGTTAGTCAGTTTTTGATTAATACTGATAATGGTTATTATACTCAAGAAACGTTTATAGTTATGGAACCGGATGTAACTATTAATAGTGCTACAGCTGGTATGACAATTATTTCAGGTACTTCAGCAGCAAACCCGTTCTATCCAATTGTTTCAGGTGAGCATACAGGTATTGGTTTTGGGGATTTCTCGACTCGTTTAACAAACGAAAAACTGTGGATTAATCAATGGCAAGAGACTATTACAGCACCTTATTATAGTGTAGGAGATGAGTTTGGAAATTATTCAATAGGCGGTATTATCAATGCTAGAAACAGAACAGCTGCTGCAATTGATGGTATAGAATTATTATTTAATACAAATGAGATTCTGGCTCCTCTGACAAGTTTAAGTTCCGGCTACAGTAATTTGGGCTATCTTGATGGTTCAATTTATAAAGGGACTCCATATAATATTGGGAAAAATATAAATAGCGGTACTGATTATGGCAACCTTAACGGTAGAGTAGCCGAGGTCATTTCTTATGCTTCCCGTGTACCTGATACTAACCGTCCTAAGATTGAAACCTATCTCGCCATAAAATATGGTATTACTTTAGGAATAAATGGAGCTAGCAAAAATTATATTAACTCTGCAGGTAATGTAATTTGGGATATTGCTCTAAATGCAGGTTTCAATTATAATATAGCGGGTATAGGTAGAGATGTAGCATCAGATTTATATCAAAAACAATCTAAAAGTTCTAACAACTCTTATGAAGTTACCATAGGGTTAGGAGAAATTGCAATGACTAATAGCGCTAATATTAATGAGTTTAGATCAGATTATGATTTTTTAGTTTGGGGTTCTGATAATGGTTCCTATAATGCTGGAAGTATTAATACAACATTATTACGAACAGGTTTAACAACTACAGTTACTAAAATTAGAAAAAAATGGAAAGTAGTAGAAACCGCTGGGGATATCGAAAATATATTTATTGGTATTCCTGAAGCTGCTTTCGGCTCGTTTTCAAAATTAGCTACTGAAGAGTACGGGCTTATTGTTAGTGACGATAGTAACTTTAGTGATAGTGATATAATTGATGTAATTCCACTTAGATCTGACGGAAAGGGGAATTTACAAACCTGGTACGATTTTGATGGTACTAAGTATTTTACTTTTGGAAAAATACCTAAAGTAACATCGAAAGAATTAGCAAATCTAGGAGGTGGAGATTATTTTGTTGGGGAATATGCTTTAAATCTTAATAGTGGTTCCTTTACTATAGGTTGTTGGTTAAGAAATGATGGAACAGTTAATGCTAATAAAACAATAATGAGTAAAGGGGTTAATTTAGAAATGCGACTAAATTCAGCAAATAAAATTGAAGGGTTGTGGGACGGTATTTTACGATTTGTATCTAATACTGCTGTAGCAGACGGAAAATGGCATAACATAGTAGCTGTTTATTATTTAGGTAGTGCTGATATATATATTGATGGTGTATTGGACTCTTCCACTTTTAATATTCAAAATCCATCGCCTAACTATTCACGATATTCTTTGGGGGCCCTTTATGTGAATAAAGGTGATGTGAGAACACCTTTTTATGGTGAAATTGACGAAATTCATATCTGGGATATGGCATTAACCTCTGGGCAAATCAATTATTTGATGAATCAAGAAATTGAGAAATATGGTTTAGATAATACAACAAATGGTAGAGTGTTGCCACGAAATATCTCTAATAATGAGGTTAAAACAATACCATGGTCTACATTAAAAGCCTATTATGATTTTAATACTTTTTATGGAACTACCGTAGAGGGCTTAACTAACGATCGGAATTTCTTGCGAATTAAATATTTAGATAAAGATAAAAATAGTACTGCTGTTCAAACGGCTCCATTGCCTTATGAAACAGTTGCTGATGGTGAATGGAACGGTACTAATTCATTAATGTGGAAAAATGGAGATATTCAAACAATTCCAAATGCAGTTTCTATAGTAAATAGTGGGTTAACGGTAAATGGTAATATTGTTAAAATTAAACATAATGTTGGTTCAGTAGGGAATAAAACTGTTTTAGGGTTATTTGTTGAGGGTACTGATGCGAGTACATCTAAAACACTATCAGCAAAAAATAATACTAAAATAGAAATATCACATTATTTAAAATTAGATGGTTTAATAGATTTGCATGGGCGCTCCCAATTAATTCAAACACTCAATAGTGAGCTAGATAGCTCCAGTAAAGGATTTATAAAAAGAGATCAACAAGGAACGGTAAATAAATATAATTATAATTACTGGTCATCACCTGTGGGGCCTATAAATACTACTGTCAATAATAATGATTATTCAGTTGCTGCTGTTTTTAAAGACGGTACATCGTCACCACCACTGTCTATAGACTGGTTTTCAGGTTATGACGGGAGTCAGACTTCGCCATTAAGTCTTGCAAGGTATTGGTTGTATAAATTCCAGAATGGAACGCAGTATGCTAACTGGGTAAGTCTTACTGAAACGGATGCTATTAAACCCTCGCAAGGATTTACTTTAAAAGGAGCTGGAGCAGTAGATCCCGACAATTTGATAACTCAAAATTATACATTTGTTGGGAAACCTTATAATGGGCTTATCAACATTAATTCGGTTTTACCTGAAAACTTATTCTTAGTTGGAAATCCGTATCCTTCAGCTTTAGATGCTTTTGAATTCATAAAAGATAATATTTCCATTGCAAATGGAGGGTATAATACAAAAGATATAATCGACGGGACCTTATATTTATGGGAACACTCACCTAGTAATGCAACTCACTTTTTGTCTGAATATGCAGGTGGATATGCTACTTTAACTTTAGTGGGAGGAGTTGCTCCAGTTGCTCCGGTGGGAATTAGTGGAGTGGGGACAAGTTCTAAAATACCTTATCAATATATACCAGTTGGTCAAGGTTTTTTTGTGAGAGGTGACGCAAATATTGTAATCCAGGAGTCTGTTATTTTTAATAATAATCAACGTGCCTTTATAAAAGAAGATGCATTTGACGATGTCTTACAACCAATTTCGAATACCTTATTTAAAAACAGTAGCAGGAATGGTAAAGCTAAAACGGTAGACCATTTCACTGACAATAGCAATGACATAGTATTAAATGATTACAATACAAAAATAAGACTTGGTTTTTATTCAGATAGTAATTTACACAGACAATTGTTATTGGGGTTTATGAGCGAAAATGCAACTGACGGTATTGACGTTGGGTATGATGGATATCAAATAGATACACAAGCTAATGATTTTTATTTCGTAATTAATGCTAATAAATATTCTATCCAAGCTGTTGGTGCTTTTGATATCAATAAATCAATTCCGTTAGGGGTAAAAGTTGATTCAATAGGAACGGTTAAATTTAAGCTTGATGCAATAGAATTTTTACCAGACAATATAAGTATATTGATACACGATAAAGAAACCGCTACTTTTTATGATATATCTAAAAATACCGTTAAAGTTAATCTTGCAGCAGGTACCTATAATAGCCGCTTTGAATTAACGTTTAAAGTAACTGATTCAATCATAGAGGAAGAGAATGAAGAATTGGAATCAGTGCTTTTTATTTATAACAATGATTTGAAAAATAAAATATTTGTAACTAAGAATCAAGATGTTACTATTACAGCTATTTGGGTTTACAATATTCTTGGGCAACAGTTGATTTCAGTTGAAAAGATATCCGATCTTGATACGATAGAAATTCCTTTCAATGTCCAAAAAGGGGCTTATATTGTTAAAATTAAGACTAATATGGGAGTGGTTACTAAAAAAGTTTTAAAACAATAATATTAAAGTTTCTAATAAGTAAAACTAAAAAAGATATCATTTTTGATGTCTTTTTTTTTGCTTTAGCTAGAGAAATAGTCTCAAATTTCATATTTTTATAAAAATTTTTTTATGGATTCTTCTTTAAGATTTTGTTTGGTTGTAAGTTTTCTTTTATTGTTTATTTCATGCAAAGCACAAGTTTCTTATCCTTCAAATGGAACAAACAATGAAGAGGTCGAAAATGATACCACATTTGTGAACTTAAAAGATTATAGCTCTGATTTTGTTTACGACATGAAATATGCCACAACAGATAATTTCTTGAAAGCAAAAGTCTATGATTGCGCAGAATGTTACTTGCGTCTGAAAACAGTCGTTGCTTTAATCGAGGCTAATAAAGAATTTATTAAAAAGGGATATAGAATTAAACTTTTTGATTGTTATCGCCCATTAGATATTCAAAAAAGAATGTGGAAAATTGTTTCTAACCCACAATATGTAGCTGACCCGGCTAAAGGTTCTATTCATAATAGAGGAGGGGCGGTAGACATCACTTTAGTTGACGCTTACAGCAAGGAACTGGATATGGGGACGCCCTTTGATTTTTTTGGAGAAGAGGCTAGTCATGGTTATACTAAGCTATCAGAAGAAGTGAAAAACAACCGCATTCTATTAAAAAGCATAATGACTGCAAATAATTTCAATTCCTTTGATTCAGAGTGGTGGCATTATAATTTAAAATCGGGTTTAAAAGATAACGTTTCAAATGTGAAATGGGATTGCGACTAAACTAGTAAGAAAGGTAAAATTTAGAATGTAAATTTCACCTTTCTTTTTTATAGAACTGAGAATTTTTATTTTAAAATATTTTCTATTGTTAATAGTTCATTCTCAGAAAAAACTAAGTTTTTCAGACTATCAATATTATTGTTCAACTGTCCTACGGAACTGGCTCCAATTAAAACCGAATTAACTCTATTGTCTTTTAGTAACCAAGCTAGCGCCATTTGAGCTAAAGACTGATTTCTATCTTGCGCAATTGCATTTAGTGCGATGATTTTTTGTATTCTCTCTTCAGTAACTTCATCGGTTTTTAAATGTCCGTTGGGATTAGAAGCTCTAGAGTTCTTTGGAATACCATTTAGATATTTGTCAGTTAATAGTCCTTGCGCCAATGGGGAGAATGCGATACAACCGACCCCTTTTTCTTCCAACAGATCCAACAGTCCTCCTTCTGCTTTGCGCACAAACATGGAGTATTTTTCTTGATGTATCAGGCAAGGTGTTCCTAATTGTTTTAAGATAGCAGTTGCTTCACGAGTTTGCTCAGTGTTATAATTAGAAATTCCCGCATATAATGCTTTCCCGCTGCGTACTGCATGGTCTAAAGCCATCATTGTTTCTTCTAAAGGTGTTTCTGGATCAAAACGATGTGAATAAAAAATATCAACATAATCAATATTCATACGTTTCAAACTTTGGTCTAAACTAGATAATAAATATTTTCTAGAACCCCAATCTCCATAAGGCCCTTCCCACATTGTAAATCCTGCCTTGGTTGAAATAACCATTTGGTCGCGCAAGTTTCCTTGAAAATTATTTTTAAGTATTTTACCAAAATTAGTTTCTGCAGAACCCAGTACTGGTCCGTAATTATTGGCTAAATCAAAATGGGTGATCCCTTTATCAAAAGCTTCTTTGGCAATACTCTGTGCATTTTCAAAAGAATCTACAGATCCGAAATTGTGCCATAATCCCAGCGATATTTGTGGTAGTAACAAGCCACTTTTTCCACATCTATTATATTTCATAGTATTAATTTAGAGGTCAATGACGAAAAGATTTTTAAATATTAAAAAACTACTTCTTTATCGTCGTGTTTTATAGTGGTAGTCATTTACAAGTGACTTAAATGAATTTTTATGAGTCTATTGTAATTTAAAAATAAATAATTAAAGATCCTGCTTCTTAAATGAAACTGGATTTTTAGTAAGTTATTCAACACATCGTAAATTAGTAATAAAATAGTTTTCAGGTTGATAGATTTCATTATTTAATTCCGACTTGAATTCTTTTTTAATTACGTAATCTTCAGTTTCGGTTAAATACTTGATTCTCATCATTGAAACAGGAGAACTTTTTAAATCTTCAAAACTACCTTTCATAAACATAAATGATCCTACCGTGACTCTATTGTCAAAACCATTGTCGTCTCGCACCATGGTACCGCAATTTTCGTCGTCAATATGTAATAAGGTAACTATTTTACCATTTTGCAATTGTAAAAACAGTTTTGAATTTTTATCGAAACAGTTTGCTTTTAAAAAATCTTTACTTTTTTGAATAAGTTGAATATTTAAGGTAGGTAGTCCATCCGTTAGTGCTAATGAATAAAATATATAGCTGGAAGTTCCTGCAAAGACTTTCTCAGAGATCATGTATTCCTTAGTAGACTTATAAGTTCCAATAGAATCATTTACGTTTGTACTATAGTCGCATGGTGTTTGCGCAAAAAGATTTCCTGTTAGGAAAAAGAAAACTATTATAATTAGTTGTTTCATTTTTATTGTGTTTTGTTGCAAATTAAAACAATTTTATTGTTATTTTCATCAGTAGTAAAAAAACAATACACGTTTCCTCCGTCTTTTATTTTCCATTTTTTTCGAATATTTTCAACGGTGTCTGGAAAATTCCTAGTGGTAATGTTTCCTTTTTTGTTCTGTAAAAAGGTTTTCATTTCAAGTTTATTGTAGGGAATACAGCTCTCGATATTGAAAACTCTTCCTGGGAATGAAATTAAATTTGGAGAAGTATATAAATGAGAATGCTTGTGTAGCTTGTTTAATCCATAAGACGTGCTTATTTCATCAAACCCTCCTGATTTCATTATTGCACTATTAGGTTCATATAGGTAGCTTTGAGGTGCGCTGTAGTTTGCAAGCTGTGATTGATCATCCCAGACAAAATTAAAAGTTTCTGTTTTTTCTTTGAGTATGTTGACTGTTTTAATCTCTATTTTGCCTCGGTAGTCTTTATGTAGTTCCCATAGCAACTCTTTTACATCATTTTCTAAAGCTACAATATGTATGACTTTTACATTTTGCAACTCTAATATACCTGCTGAAATATCCAGTAAAGGAGCTGTTTTTATTAGAATAGCTTCCGAATGTTCAAAATACGTATCGAGATTTTCAGGAACGTTAGGCAAGCAGTCTTTTAGCATAAAGACTTTACCTTTAGCATCATTACGTCTAGAAGGATCAATATAGATCCAATCCCACTTTTGGTTTAAGGATTTTAAAGTATTTAAACTGTCTCCTGCATGGCAAACGACATTATCTACGTCTAATTGTATATAATTGTGTGCTACGATTTTAGATAATTGTACATTGATTTCGCAGTGGGCAACGGTGTTTATCCTTTTTGAAAAATAGTAATCGTCTACACCAAAGCCTCCGGTTAAATCAATAAGAGAGTTGCCAGAAACAATAGTTGATTTATAAAGTGCTGTTTTTTCTGAGGAAGTTTGTTCTGTAGAGATTTTACTAGGGTAAATTATTTTTTTGGTGTTAAACCAATTGGCTAGTTTGTCTTTTGCTTTCGTTTTCGCTTCAATCTGATTCAAAATAGAAACCCATTCTACTTCTGGAAATGGATTTTTTTGCAAGGCTAATTTTGCTATGCTAACACCCGTATTAGAATCTATAAATCCTTGAATTTCAGAATTTAATATGTTTAAATCCAAAATTAAATGTTTTTAGTTAAAAGTAGGATAATCTTATTCTCTGGAAAAAACTCTTTACCTATTACTTTTAGTATGGTATATAGAGGAACCGCTGCAATCATTCCTAAAATACCGAAGAGGAAGCCTGCGATTAGTATCACAAGAAATATTTCTAATGGATGCGAACTGACACTTTGAGAAAAAATAATGGGTTGGGATAGATTATTGTCAATAATTTGAACAATCCAAAAACCAAGTAGCACATATATTGTGGTAGGTAGAATTTCTGATTGAAAATCACTTCCTAAATTACTAAGCATTGTTAAAATTGCTGCTAAAACGGAGGCAATTAATGGTCCTATGTAAGGGATAATATTTAAAACAGCGCATAAGAAACCAATGATAAAAGCATTGGGAACACCAAAAATTAGTAAGACGGTAAGATATAAAACAAAAACAATAAATAATTGCAGTAATAAGCCAATAAAATAACGTGACAACAAGGAGTTTATTTTTTCTAAAGAATTTAAAACTTGATCTTCATGACTATCTGGAATTAATCTTTTTAATCCTGTAAAAAATGATTTTCGTTCTTTAAGAAAGAAAAACGTTATAAATAATACAGATGCTAATCCCATTCCAAAACTACTGATCGTCCCTAGGATTGCATTTAAAAAATTGGGAATAATATTGAAATTTATTTTAGAGCTAATTTCTGATGCGCTGAGTACTTTCGACGAATCAAGGTGGTGGTTCTCTAAAAAGACGCTGATTTGATTAACTAATTGAATGGTTTGTTGTTCAATAGCGACAGTGTTTAATAGCGACAAATTTTGACCTTGAGACAAAATTAAGGGAATAAACATCATTATAAAGCCCGCGATAATTACCATGAAAATAAATAAGGTACCGATGGTTGCAAATACGTGATTAAATTTTAATCTTTTTCTAAAGAAATCTAAAATGGGATTTCCAATTAATGTTAGGATTAAAGCAACAATGAGGTATATTAATACAGATTGGATTCGGTAGAGAAAATAAAGAAGTACCGCTGTTAAGACGATAACGGTTATTGCTTTTAAAATTCCGTTCGCTATAGTTCTTGACGTAACCATGTGTTTTTTTTAGGATATAAAGATAAAAAAACTCGCTAATAAGTAGCGAGTTTTAGTGTTTTTATATTTGGCAAGAATTAGATTCCGAAAGCAGCTCTCGCTCCTCCAGAAACAAATATTGAAGCGATTCTGCTTTTTTGTCCGTTAGAGAACATGTACATACCTCTATCATCTGTATAATCCATATAATTCATTGTCATTTCGATAGGTGTTCCGGTGCAAGTTGAATAATGAGGATACGCAGGTACACCATAATTAGCGTCATTATGAGTTGGGGTATCAGATACATAATCGCTTCCGCAAGCAGCATCTCCCCAAATATGACGTAAGTTCATCCAATGTCCTACCTCATGTGTAGCAGTTCTTCCTAGGTTGTAAACTCCAGAAACGGTACCCGTTCGGCCAAATGCATTATTGTCTATTACAACTCCGTCAGT
Organism: Flavobacterium sp. Arc3; assembly: GCF_041431375.1. Classification (NCBI taxonomy): domain Bacteria; kingdom Pseudomonadati; phylum Bacteroidota; class Flavobacteriia; order Flavobacteriales; family Flavobacteriaceae; genus Flavobacterium; species Flavobacterium sp. Arc3. The sequence continues at coordinate 10,428 of NZ_JASMRI010000014.1, forward strand.
TGCAGATGAGCCTCCAGGAAATTGTGCATAACCAAGAATACCACCTCCTAAATTACAAGACCACATGTTTAGCACTGTTGTAGGTGATGTAGGTGCTATTCCTTTATTTGAAGTTTTCATAGCATCATTAGTAGAAAAGGAAGTTGTTCTTGTAGATTTTCTTACTATGTTTTGTAGTACAAATGTTATTCCCACATTTGCTTTTACTCCAGAGAATAATGCTGGGACATCATTGTAGTCAGCGTTAGCTCCATTAAAATCTTCGTTTAAAACGTCAATTTGAGATTGAATTTGTTCATCAGAAATATTTTCAGCTGAAGTTTTGTACAAAACGTTTACAACAACAGGGATTTCGACTTTCCCGTTTACTAAACGACCTGTTAATTTGGCGTTTTGAGTAAAGGCTTCAATTTGGTTCATTCTAATAGCTAATGTTGGGTCAGCTGCTAATTGTGCAGCAAGCACTTCTTGAGAGGCACAACCACGGTGGGCAATCGTGTTTGTTGTTAGGGTAGTTAATTCTGTCTGATCGTTTTGACAAGAGAATAGCAACGTAAGTGCTATCGCAGAAAAAATAATTTTTTTCATAATGTTAGTAGGTTATGTTAATATAATATGATTTAGGGAAATCATTTGGCAATTTTATAACAAAAACAATTATAAAAAAAATAAATTTGGAAAATAAATTAACAAAAAATTAAGATTGCTGATTTTGCGCGCTTTTTTAAAATAAAACTACGAGTAGAATGCTTTTAAATGAAAGATAAATCTTATAATTCGTTAGTTTTAAATTGTTGAATGCGCTGCTGCTATTTTTTGAAAATGGATCTTTAGGAATTACACAATTATTTTAGTTATTGAAAATGTAATTTATGATGTTTGCGCCCATTTTCAAAGCTTTTTCACGGACAGCTACAGGATCGTTATGGACTTCTGGATCTTCCCAGCCATCACCTAAATCACTTTCGAAAGTATAAAGTAGGACCAACCTATTTTCTACAAAAATACCATAGGCTTGAGGACGCTTTCCTTCGTGTTCATGGATTTTGGGTAATCCACTGGAAAACAGATAAGGTTTTTGGAATATAATGTGATTAGAAGGTATTTCAATAAGTGGGTTGTTTGGAAATATTTTTTTTATTTCCTTTCTAATATATTGATCCATACCATAATTATCATCTATATGCAGAAAACCTCCAGCAATCATATATTTGTTTAGATTACTAACTTCAGCATCACTAAAAGCAACATTTCCATGTCCAGTCATATGAATGAAAGGATAAGAAAATAGATCTGGACTACCGGGAACAACCGTTGCGGGTTTTGCGTTTAAGGTAGTGTTTATATTCGCATTGCAGTATTTAATGAGATTGGGTAATGAAGTAGGATTGGCATACCAATCACCACCACCACTATATTTTACTAAAGCAATTTCTTGAGAAAAAGAGGAGATAGAAAGCAACAGTAAAATAAAATATATTCTTTTCATTTGCTAATGCGTATTGTTTTTATAGATTAGATGGAATTCGAATTCACATTATCCTGTTTGAATAAATAGAATTGTAAAAATTCCATATTTCTTCTCAAAAAGTGCTATTCTTCATTGAAAAATGCAATACTATGACAGGCAACAATTGCCGCTGTCTCTGTTCTTAACCTAGTATTTCCTAATGATACAGGAACATATTGATTATCAATTGCCATCGCGATTTCTTTTTCAGAGAAGTCTCCTTCAGGACCTATAAGCAAAGTGATGTTCTCATTTGGTTTCAAAACTGATTTTAATGTTTTTTTATCCGTTTCCTCACAATGTGCGATTAACTGTACCCCTTCATTTGTTTGCTTTAAAAAATCTTTGAAAGATACAGCCTCGTTCAATTTAGGAAGATACAATTCGTTAGATTGTTTCATCGCGGCCAAAATAATTTTGTCAAAACGTTCGTTATTAATCACTTTTCGTTCAGAGCGATCACATATAATAGGTGTTATTTCCTGAACTCCTATTTCGGTAGCTTTTTCAAGAAACCATTCGTAGCGGTCATTCATTTTTGTGGGAGCAACGGCGAGGTGCAAATGGTATTTTGATTTTGGCTTTTTTTCGAAAGAAATAATTTTTACGGTGCACTTACTGTCAGAAGCCAGAGTAATTTCTGTTTCGAATAAATAACCCTCGCCATTAGTTACAAATAGTATATCGGTATCTTTTTTACGCAATACCTTAATAATATGTTTGCTTTCTTCTTTGTCAAAAGAAAAGGTTTCTGTCGTTTCGTCTATATTGGGATTGAAAAATAATTGCATAATTTAGAATTGTATTCGTGCTTTAGAAACTACCGCAGCAGTTTCAAATTGTTGTGATAAAAATTTTTGATAACCTACAATTCCAATCATTGCAGCATTATCGGTAGTGTATTCAAATTTTGGAACAAATGTTTTCCAACCGTATTTCTGTTCGCTATCTTTTATGGCTTTTCTAATTCCAGAATTAGCAGATACGCCACCGCCAATGGCGATTTGATTAATCCCAGTTTCTTTTACCGCTAATTTTAATTTATCCATTAAGATTTCGACAATTGTATACTGTATAGAAGCACAAATATCATTTATATTTTCAGCAATAAAATCAGGGTTCTCTAACTTTTTCTTTTGTACAAAATATAATATAGCTGTTTTCAAACCTGAAAAACTAAAGTTCAAACCAGGAACTTTGGGTTTGGTGAATGCAAATGCTTTCGGATTTCCTAATTGGGCATGCTTGTCAACTAAAGGACCACCAGGATATGGAAGACCTAGTATCTTTGCGCTTTTATCGAATGCTTCACCTACAGCATCATCTGTAGTTTCTCCAATAATAGTCATGTCAAAAAAGTTGTTTACTTGCACAATCTGAGTATGACCGCCACTGATAGTTAGCGCGAGAAATGGAAAACTAGGTTTTTCAAATCCTTCTTCATCTATAAAATGAGCTAAAATATGAGCGTGCATATGATTTACTGAAACGAGCGGAATTTCTAAAGCCAAAGCCATCGATTTAGCAAAAGAACTACCCACAAGTAGCGATCCCATTAATCCGGGACCTTGTGTAAATGCGATTGCTGACAATTGTTCTTTACTAATATTTGCTTTACGAAGTGCGGCATCGATAACCGGAACTATATTTTGCTGATGTGCACGCGAAGCTAATTCAGGCACGACACCACCATATTGGGCGTGAATTAGTTGATTTGCCACAACATTAGACAGTACTTTGTCGTTATGTAGAACGGCTGCTGCCGTGTCATCACAGGAACTTTCGATAGCAAGAATAAAAACCTCGGAATTTTGCATAAAAAGGCACAAATTTTTGAATTATATTTACAAACCGATTTTATTTTTTATAATTTTACGGCGCAGCCAAAATTAAAGAATTTTTATTAAAGGTGCCGCTCTTTCCTTGGGCAAAATAATATTTTAGGATAAAAATAAAACAACAATAGGTATCAAAAAATTCATTAAAATATTTTTCCGTTTCATTTTGGGACTAATTGTGCTTTTACTCTTACTCGGTATCGCTCTTTCGATACCTTATGTTCAGACAAAAATAGCGCAGCATTTTACAAATAGTATTAATAAAGACTTTGGAACAAATATTTCCATAGACGCAGTACGTCTATCCGTATTTGGAGGTGTGAAGTTCAAAAATGTTTTAATTTTAGATCATCATAAAGATACTTTGATTTTCTCTAAAATTGTAAATACGAATATACTAGAAGGAAAAAAAATTCTAGATGGGGATTTGATCTTTGGAGATGTCAGACTTGATGGTTTGTTATTTAAAATTAAATTATATAAGAATGAAAAGCAAACCAATTTAGATCAGTTTATAAACGCCTTTGATAGTGATAAACCCTCTACAAAAAAGTTTTTATTAAAAGTTGATAACGCCTATGTTACCGATGCTCATTTTAGTGTTACTGATGAAAATAAAGCAAATCCAGTTGACGTTGATTTTACAAAATTAAATACAACTCTTAGTAAATTTTTACTCTATGGACCAGATTTAAAGACAAACATAGTTAAAATGTCTTTTCTAGATCATCGCGGTTTATATGTTGTAAATATGAGTTCTAATTTTACATATAGTAAAAAGAAGATTCAATTTGATAAGCTTGATTTAACTACTAAGGAATCACAATTCAAGGCTAATGTAATTTTAAATTATAAAGCGGGTGATTTTTCAGATTTCACGGATAAGGTAAACTTTGATGTTAAGATAAAACCCTCGCAAATTGCTACTAACGATATAAGACATTTTTATAATGAATTAGGTAAAAACCAATTTTTCAAAATAAATGCTACTATAAAAGGGCCGTTAAATAAGTTAAATATCAGCAATCTTAATTTAGTTGATTCAAATAATACTCGGATTAATGGTGCAATAGCGTTCAAAAATCTTTTTGGTGATGCTACTCAGAAGTTTTATATGGATGGTGAGTTTACCAGGATTTCAAGTAGTTACACTAATTTAGTGAATATACTTCCAAATGTTTTAGGGAAGAAATTACCAGCAGAGCTACAAAGAGTAGGGAATTTTACTTTAGTAGGTAATTCTCAGTTAAGTGTTACTGCTATCGATGCAGATTTTACAATGGTATCCGATTTAGGGAGCGTAAAATCGTTTTTTAGTATGAAAAGCATCGATTTTATTGACAAAGCTTCTTATATGGGTAATGTTATTTTGGAAGATTTTGATTTGGGGGCTTTATTAGACCGTAAAGATCTGGGGAAAATAACCATGAATATTGATGTAGATGGTAAAGGGTTTACTGAGAAATATCTGAATACTGCACTAAAAGGAGATGTGTCTAAAATAGATTATAATGACTACAGCTACACTAATGTTGTGGTTAATGGTAATTTTAAGGCACCTAATTACAAAGGTCAGATTTCGATCAATGACCCTAATCTAAGTATGAACTTTGATGGTTTATTAGATTTAACAAATAAAGAAAATAAATATGATTTTCATATTAATGTTGAAAATGCTGATTTAAACAAGTTGAAATTTGTTAAAGACTCTACTTCTGTATTTAAGGGAGATGTAGTTGTTCAGGTAACGGGGAATTCAATTGAAAATTTGCAAGGAAATGTATATATAACAGAGACTTCCTATCAAAATGGAAAAGACACTTATAATTTTGATGATTTTAATGTCAACTCCAGTTTTGATGCAGACAAAGTACGTACAATTACCGTTAATTCTCCTGATATTATTGAAGGTGAGGTTGTTGGTAAATTTAAGTTTGGCGAACTTGGGAATTTAGTTAAGAATTCTTTGGGGAGTTTGTACACCAATTTTAAACCAAACAAAGTTAGTAAAGGGCAGTTCTTGAAGTTTAATTTTACGATTTATAGTAAAATTATTGAATTGCTGTATCCTGAAATTGCCATAGGATCAAATACCGTTGTAAGGGGTAATATAAAATCAGATACCCAAGAGTTTAAGCTGAAATTTAATTCTCCACAAATTGTAGCTGCTAAGAATATATTCGATAATATCAGAGTATCGATTGATAATAAAAATCCGCTTTACAATGCTTATATTGAATTGGATAGTATTAAAACTAAGCATTATAAAATTCGTGATTTTAGTCTTATTAATGTAACGATGAAGGATACTTTGTTCTTTAGGTCAGAATTTAAAGGCGGACCAAAAGGACAAGATTATTTTAATCTGAATTTATACCACACCATTAATAAAGATAACGATAATGTAGTAGGATTAAGCAAGTCTGAAATGAAATTTAAGGACTATTTGTGGTTTTTAAATGAAGAGGAAACGCCTAACAACCAAATTGTTTTTGACAAGTCATTTAAAAATTTCAAGATAGATGATATTATTTTATCTCATGAAGACCAGGCTATATCGTTAAAAGGAACTATAAAAGACAATACAAACAAGGATCTAAATCTAAGCTTTAAGGATGTCGACCTCTATAAGATTACACCCGAAGACGATAAATTTGTGTTTCAAGGAAATATAAACGGAGACATTAGTTTTAAGCAGAACAAGGCAGTTTACAAACCTACTGCTTCACTTGTAATCGACCATTTAAACATAAATAAAACAGATCTGGGTGATTTGAAATTTGATATTGAAGGAGACCAGAATCTGGAAAAATTCACAATAAATTCTTATTTAGAAAATGAAAATTTTGAATTGTTTAATGCTTTTGGAAATTTCCAAATTATAGACAAAGAAACTTTTCTTGATATGAAATTGAAATTTGCTAAATTCGATTTGGGGGTTTTAAGTTCATTAGGAGGAGATGTTATTTCTAATATAAGAGGGCTGGTTAGCGGAAATGCGACGATTCAAGGTAATTTGAAAAAGCCTGCAATTAATGGGCGTTTGTATGTTGAAAAGACGGGTCTGACAATTCCTTATTTAAATGTAGATTATGAATTAAATGACAGATCAGTAATCGATCTGGTTGGTCAAAAGTTCTTGTTTAGGAACAATACGTTGACAGATTCAAAATTTGGAACAAAGGGAACTTTAAACGGAGTTATTGAGCATAATAATTTTGGAGATTGGAAACTGGATTTGACTATCAATACTAAAAGACTATTGGTGTTAAATACTGTAGATAAAGAGGATGCGGCTTATTATGGTACTGCATTTATAGATGGAGATGCAACTATAAAAGGCCCAACAAATGGTTTGTTCATTAAAGTAGCGGCAAAATCTGAGAAGGGAACTGAAATCAAAATCCCGATAAATTACGCTGAAAGTGTTAGTGATAATTCTTTTGTTCATTTTTTGACTGCTAAGGAGAAGTATAATATCCAGAGAGGAATAGTTGAAGATACAAGGAACTATAAAGGATTGGAATTAGAGTTTGATCTTGATATTACCGATGATGCAGAAGTGGAAGTAATTTTAGATCGTGATTCAGGACATGGAATTAAGGGAAAAGGCTTTGGATCCTTATTATTTAAGATTAATACTTTAGGGAAATTTAATATGTGGGGTGATTTCCAGGCATATGAAGGTTCTTATAACTTTAAGTATGGTGGATTGATTGATAAGAAATTTGATGTTAAGAAAGGTGGTTCTATTTCATGGGAAGGAAATCCAATGAAAGCGCAATTGAATCTGGAAGCTGTTTATAAAACGACTGCTAATCCTGCAGTGCTATTAGAAAACTCATCGTTCAGTAGGAAAGTGCCTGTAGAGGTAGTGATTGGAATTCGTGGAGATTTAGCTAGTCCAGAACCTGATTTCAATATTGAGTTCCCAACAGTCAGCAGTGTATTAAAATCAGAGATTCAATACAAATTAAATGACAAAGACATTAGACAAACACAAGCACTTTATTTATTGTCAACAGGTGGATTTTTAAGTTCTGAAGGTGTCTCTCAATCTGATTTTTCAGGAAGTTTATTTGAAACAGCCTCAAGTTTATTGGGAGGTATCATAAAATCAGATAATGAAAAATTCAAAGTTGGCCTTAATTATATTTCTGCAGATCGAAGAATAGGACAAGAAGCTGATGGAAGATTTGTGGCAACTATTTCATCAAAAGTAAATGAACGAATTACAATTAACGGAAAAGTGGGTGTGCCTTTAGGCGGCATTAATGAATCGGCAATTGTAGGCGATTTAGAAGTTCAATATAGGGTTAATGAAGATGGAACTCTTAATTTGCGTCTGTTTAACCGTGAAAATGATATTAATTATATCGGACAAGGAATTGGCTACACACAAGGAGTAGGGGTAACTTACGAAGTAGATTTTGATACTTTTAAAGAATTAGTCAATAAGATATTTAAAAATCAGAAATTAGGTATAGAAAGTACTTCTACTCAGCAATATCAGGACTCAAACCTGGCGCCAGAATATATTAATTTTACTAAGCCTAAGAGTCCTAAAACGGAAACTCCTAAGAAAAACAATGAAGCAATAATCCCTGAGGAAGATTAGGGCTTTGTTGTACTGAATATTTATCTTTAAACGGCTTTAATTTCATAGGTATTAGAGCGTATAATTAAGTATTACTTCTAATAATATAGGTGAAAATTTCACTGCTGAATTTCGTTTAGGTCATGTTTCTCATCAATACTGTTATTGCATTACTTTTTTTTTTAGGGGGATGCATAGCATTGTATTTCTTCATTTTTCAATAGTACTTTTATTTAAAAAGGATTGGTTTAGAATTGCATTGGAGTTATTTTGTAATTCATGTGCTAAACCTACTATTTGTGCTAAATAATAGTTAATTATCATATAATATTTAAAAAAATTAACTTTTATTAAAAAAAAGGGCGTTTTTTATGATTTTTCGAAAACTTATTAACGAAAACGTTTGAATTTAGTTTAGTTAACTAATTTAGTAAAAACATAACGCTAAAAGTGCATTATGTTTGCTAATTTTACGCTTTAATACTTAAATAATGCCAAAAACAATAAAAAAAGTAGGTGTACTTACTTCGGGTGGTGATTCACCTGGAATGAATGCTGCTATTCGATCAGTCGTTCGAACTTGTGCTTATCATAACATAGAATGTATAGGGATTTATAGAGGGTATCAAGGAATGATTGAAGGAGACTTCAAAGAAATGGGACCTCGTAGTGTGAATAACATTGTAAATAAAGGAGGGACAGTTTTAAAATCAGCTCGTTCTCTTGAATTTAGAACTCCAGAAGGAAGAAAAAAAGCACATGACCATCTTGTAAAAGCTGGAATAGATGCTTTGGTAGTAATTGGAGGAGACGGAACATTTACAGGAGGCATGATATTTAATGCTGAATTTAATTTCCCAGTAATGGGTATTCCAGGAACTATTGATAATGACATATTTGGGACAAGTCATACTTTAGGATACGATACCGCTTTAAACACAGTAGTTGAAGTAATTGATAAAATTAGAGATACTGCAAGTTCACATAATAGACTATTTTTTGTCGAAGTTATGGGAAGAGATGCGGGACACATTGCTTTGAATGCTGGTATTGGAGCAGGAGCAGAGGAAATACTTATTCCAGAAGAAAATTTAGGATTGGATCGATTGTTAGAATCGTTACAAAAAAGTAAGGCTTCAGGAAAATCATCTAGTATTGTTGTTATTGCAGAAGGGGATAAAATTGGTAAAAATGTATTTGAATTAAAAGATTACGTTGATGCAAATTTACCTGAGTATGATGTTAGAGTTTCTGTTTTAGGTCACATGCAACGTGGTGGTTCTCCATCTTGTTTTGATCGAGTTTTAGCTAGTAGGTTAGGCGTGAAGGCAGTTGAGTCACTATTAGAAGGGAAATCAAATTACATGGTTGGATTACAAAACGATACTGTTGTATTAACACCTTTAGAACAAGCTATAAAAGGAAAGACTGAAATAGACAGAGAGTTGCTTAGAGTCTCTGATATTATGTCAACATAAATAAGAATGAAGTTTATTGTGAGGAAATTAGACTTTAAATGAAAATTACAATAAAATAAACAAAAAAATTAATTAAGATGTCAAAAGTAAAATTAGGAATAAACGGTTTTGGAAGAATTGGAAGAATTGTTTTTAGAGAGTCTTTTAATAGAGATAATGTAGAGGTAGTAGCAATCAACGATTTATTAGATGTTGATCACTTAGCTTACTTGTTAAAATATGATTCAGTTCACGGTGGTTTTAATGGAACTGTTGAAGTGAAAGAAGGACAACTTTTTGTAAACGGAAAAAATATCCGTGTTACTGCAGAAAGAAATCCAGCAGATTTGAAATGGAATGAAGTAGATGTTGATGTTGTTGCTGAATGTACTGGTTTTTTCACAACTGTTGAAACTGCAAATGAGCACATTAAAGGTGGTGCTAAGAAGGTAGTAATTTCTGCTCCTTCTGCTGATGCTCCAATGTTTGTAATGGGAGTAAACCATACTGAAGCTAAAGCTTCTGACTTAGTAGTTTCTAATGCATCTTGTACTACAAACTGTTTAGCTCCACTAGCTAAAGTTATTAATGATAACTTCGGAATTGTTGAAGCTTTAATGACTACAGTTCACGCTACGACTTCTACACAAATGACTACTGATGGTCCTTCTAGAAAAGACTGGAGAGGTGGTCGTGCTGCTTCTGTTAATATCATCCCATCTTCTACAGGTGCTGCAAAAGCAGTTGGAAAAGTAATTCCAGAATTGAATGGAAAATTAACTGGTATGGCTTTCCGTGTTCCTACAACAGATGTATCTGCAGTAGATTTAACTGTAAAAGTAGCAAAAGAAACTTCTTACGAAGAAATTATGGCTGCACTGAAAACAGCTTCTGAAACTACAATGAAAGGTATCTTAGGATATACTGAAGATTTAGTTGTTTCTCAAGATTTTGTTGGTGATTCTAGAACTTCTATTATTGATGTTAATGCAGGAATTGGTTTGAACTCTACTTTCTTCAAAATCATCTCTTGGTATGATAATGAATATGGTTACTCTAGTAAATTAATTGACTTATCTGTACATATTACAGGATTAAAATAATCTTACTATAATAAAATCCCGTTTTTAATTTTTAAACGGGATTTTTTTTTATTTTTAGAGATTAATTGTACTAAACCAAAACTTTACTAGGTTTAGGAGATAAAAGATAACCAAAAAACCAACAGAAATGAGATTAATAGTTGACAGTGGTTCGACAAAAGCGGATTGGATTGCAATAGATGATAATGGAAAAGTATTGTTTACCACACAAACCTTGGGGTTAAACCCTGAAATTCTTGAAAATGAACAGATTATTGAACGTCTAAATGACCGTTTTGATATTGTTCAAAGTAAAAAAACGGCTACTCATTTGTTTTTTTATGGTGCAGGTTGTGGAACAGATAGAATGAAATTAAATCTATCACAAGCTTTTCAAAGTTATTTTACTAATGCAATTGTTTCTGTTGAAGAAGATACTTATGCAGCAGTTTATGCAACTACGCCTAAGGGGCAAAAAGCAATTGTTTCTATTTTAGGAACTGGTTCTAATTGTAGCTATTTTGACGGAAAAGAACTGCATCAAAAAGTACAGTCATTAGGATATATAATCATGGATGATTGTAGTGGTAATGTTTTTGGGAAAGAATTAATACGTAAATATTATTTCAATAAAATGCCCAAAGAATTGGCTGTAGAATTTGAAAAGGAATACAATGTAGATCCTGACTTTATTAAAAGTAAATTATATAAAGAAGACAACCCAAATGCTTATTTAGCCACTTTTGCAAAGTTTTTAATTCAGCATAAGGATACTGAATTCTGTAGAAAAATCATCTTTAAAGGAATGAAGTCTTTTGTGAAAAATTATATCAAACAATATGATAACTGCAAAGAAGTACAAGTGAACTTTGTAGGTTCTATTGCTTTCTATTTGAAAGATGAATTACAAGAAACTTTTGATAAATACGATTTGAAACTTGGTAATGTTCTTAGACGACCTATTGACGGCCTAATTGCCTATCATATTTTAAATAAATAGAACTATGGAAATTGCTATAATTGCCCATGATGGAAAAAAAGCGGATATGGTTCAGTTTTTGAATAAAAACACAGCGCTATTACAACACATTAAAATAAAACTAATTGCAACTGGAACTACTGGAAGTAAGGCTGAAAAAGCGGGATTTAAGGTAAAAAAGATGCTTTCAGGACCTATGGGTGGTGATGCGCAAATTGCAGCGAGAGTAGCCGAGGGAAAAACAAAAATGGTTTTGTTTTTCAAAGATCCATTGGCTAGTCATGCTCATGAAGTAGATATAAATATGTTGCTTCGAGTGTGTGATGTACACAATGTGCCAATAGCTACAAACGAAGCAACTGCTCAACTGCTATTAAAAGCTATAGAATTGCAATCATAGAAATTTCGACATTTACATTTTTTGGCAAACAAGCCACTTGAACCGTTTCACGAGCTGGAGCGGTTTTTTCATTGAAATAAGTAGCGTAAACGCTGTTTATTTTAGCAAAATCATTCATGTCCATGATGAATATGGTGGTCTTAACTATATTTTCAAAAGTCATTCCAGCCTCATCAAGTACTGCTTTCATATTTAGCATCACTTGTTCTGTTTCTGCTTCAATCGTGTCTAATACTAGCTCTCCTGTCGCGGGATTGATAGCAATTTGCCCAGAAGCATAAAGTGTGTCTCCTTTAAGAACTGCTTGATTGTAAGGGCCTATCGGTGCGGGAGCTTTGTCTGTGAAAATTATCTTTTTCATAAAAATGGTTTTTAGGTTTCTAATAAATTATTATCAATGAAACTATTAGAGGGTACTTACGAATTAACGTGATGTATTTGTACTTCGTTTATCCCACTTGATATCGCTTAATACACCTGATTTTATTCCGATAAAGAATCCCCAGTTGGCATTTGTTCCAAAAGGTGTCCAATTGAAATCCATTCTCCAACTCAATAAATCGCGCTCAAAACGCAGTTGTGTAAAGGTAACTCCGTTTTGTACAAAATCATACCCGGTAGATATTCCTGCTTTCCATTTTGGAGTCAAGTCAGCATTGGCTGAAATCATTATTGAATTTCCGATAATTTGTTTCTCACGGTTAGTGTTTCCGTACGTTAGAGAATAGGCAAATGTCATATCCCAAGGTAATTTTGAGCTAAAGAATTCTGAAATTTTATCTTCTCCTGCTTCTTCAGTGCCGTCAAACTGACTTTTACGAACGTCGTTTAAAGCAGTGGTCGAACCAAAGAGATCATCTTCACGCCCTCCGTTTCTCTCACTTTGTTCGTTTTTTTTATTTTTGTTTTTGTCCTTTTCTTTACTGGATAAGGAATAGTTCAAAGTCATATTAGCGCTTGTCATTCTAAATAAACTACCACCGTTATTAATATTATATGTAGCTATTCTAGTTCCTGAATTATCAATGGCATACGGGTCTAAGGTAGCGCCAAAGTTGACGTTCATTTTATTGGCAAACAATTGTGTTCCGCCACTAACACGAACTGGTGACCAGGCAAGTGTTGTTATTCCGTCTGCATCTAAATTGTAACTAGTTGATAGATTTAAATTGTTTAGCAACATTATTTTTTTTGGTTCTACTTTAGTGCTGTCTTTATCAGTCACTTTTGCTTCAAATGTATTGCTTAAATCAAATCCAAGCGTGTTAGAGTTGGTTAGTCCTGGCGCTCCAAAGATTCCACCTTCAAAACGAGAATATTGCTTTGTAATTGTTCCAGTAGCGTCAGTAGCGTAAGTGTCGTAGTATTTTTCGAAACTTGGCGTATAACCATAAGAAACAGAAGGTCTCATGACGTGTCTGATTGATTTTATTTTTTTGTCATCGCCAAAATTAAAAGTACCATAAATTGTGGTACCTACACTTGATGAAAAAGAATACGTTCTATAAGCATCAAAACCGTTTATGGTTTTATCTACTACTGCACTTTGGTCGTTATCATAGCTTCTCTCAATTGTTTTTGCATACCATACTTCTTCATAATTTACAGAGGTAGAAGCACTAAAATATTTAAACAATTTAAAGTTAGTACTTATAGGAATACTATGTTGTACTCCTAACTGCGCATCTCTAAACATTTCTGATTTGAAAAAAAGTGAATCAGTGGTAGTAATTGTATTTCGACCGTTTAAATTATATTGTAAATTGATGTTTTTGAAAAAACCTTTTTTGATACCGTCTTTTCCAACAAAAGGATAAATTCGATCCACACTAAGTTGAAGAGTGGGTAAGGTCATATTAATAACTTCAGTTTGCGTGTTCTGTGAGTGGGTCGCAGATAAAGACATTCTTACTTGCGGAACTGTTTCGAATGTTTTCGAATAGGAAATCGAGGAACTTAGGGTGTTGTTAAGATTAGACCCAATATTAGCCTGATTTATCGATTGCTGAAAATACTTGCTACTTCCAAGATTTACAGATGCCGAGAAATTTGAATTTGGACTAGCTTTAGTATCTCTAGAATGAGACCATTGAATGTTATAAATTTTTTGTTTAGCATAATCAGGGTAGCCTCTCTCGCTCGTGATTAAGTTTTCATATCTAAAATTGATATTACCTCTGTAAGCGTATCGTTTTGCATAAGAGGACTCAAAACGCATACCGTAACTACCATTGGTGTAATAATCTCCTAATACAGTTAAGTCGTAATTATCACTTAAAGCAAAATAGTATCCTCCATTTTGTAAGGAGAAACCTCTTGTGTTAGAGTCACTATAGCTAGGTAATATTATTCCAGAGATACTAGTCTCTTTGCTAAGAGGGAAGTAAGCAAAGGGTAATGCTATAGGCGTGGGAACATCGGCAATAACTAAATTTGTTAAGCCTGTAATTACCTTTTTTCCAGGAATGAATTTTACTTTGTTAGTTTGAAAATAATATTCAGGATTATCAACGTTCGTTGATGTTGTGAATCGTGCACCTTTTAAAAAGTAAACGGAATCATTTTCTTTTTTAGTAATAGCAGCTTTTATCCTAAATTCTCCCTGTTCTGATCTTGAATTCCAAATTAAAGCTTTTTGTGTTTTAAAATTAAAGCGAATAGAATCAGGTTCTACTTCGTTTGTTCCTTGCTTAAAGTGGGGATATTGGGTGTATTTTCCTGTAGAATCTTTTATTCTTCCAGCATAAACCTCGTTTTTCTCGTAATCCATAACGATTATTCCAGCCGTTAATTCAACATCTTGGTAATAAAGCTCTGCTTTGTCGTATAAAGTGATCAGTTTTTTCTTTTGATCTATCCTGGCGTATTTGTCTGCCTTATATCTAACCTTGCCATCAAGAAAGGCTTTTTTAGGTTTAATAGTATCTTTTTTTTGCAGCGTATCTGTTTCCTTTTTTAGGGCTAAAATAGACGCGTTGTTCTTATTAATGACTAGGGAAGAACTATCTGCCTGCTTTTTAGGAGTTATGACGGTCGTTTTTTTAGGTATATCTTGAGAATATAAATTGGCACATCCCATTGTTAGGAAAAATGATGCTAAAACGATATTAAATAAGTTTGTCTGCAAAGGTTTAAATGCTATTTTTGTAAAATTATGGCCTGTTTTTTGAAGTGTCAAACTTACAGATTATTTGTTGGCAAAAATAATCAAATAAAAAAATTAAGTGCTACTGTTCCAATAAAATTAACTTTAACATATGAAATTCAATTATTATAGTTTTTTGATTACGACTTTAATACTGCTTAGCAATACGTTTGTATTTTCTCAAAACGATCAAAATTTCACCGTAATACTTGATGCGGGTCATGGTGGTAAAGACCCAGGTAATTCTTATCATGGGTATAGTGAAAAAGACATTTCGCTCAAAACTACTCTTAAGGTGGGTGGGTTTTTAGAAAAAGTTGCTGGTTTTAAAGTTATTTATACTAGAACCACTGACGTTTTTATTGAATTAGCTAATAGACCTAAGATCGCTAATAAAGCGAATGCTAATTTATTTGTTTCCATTCATTGTAATTCAGTAAAAAGTTTTCAGCCTTATGGAACCGAAACTTTTGTAATGGGTTTGTCTCGAAGTGATTTAAATTTAGAAGTAGCTAAAAGAGAAAATTCTGTGATTTTATTAGAGGATAATTTTAAAGATACATATCAGGGATTTGACCCAAATAAACCAGAATCTTTAATTGGGTTGACGATTTTACAAGAAGAGAATCTAAATAACAGTATTATTTTAGCGACTGAGATTCAGAATAATTTCACAAATAATTTAAAAAGAAATTCGAGGGGTATAAAGCAGCAACCACTATGGGTTTTAGATGCTGTTTATATGCCTAGTGTTTTAATTGAACTTGGTTTTTTATCGAATAGAGAGGAAGGTGAGTTTTTAAATTCAGATGAAGGGCAAGACCAAATGGCTCTGCAAATCGCAACTGCAATAGTAGAATACAAAAAAAAATATTTTGGAACGGCAGCAATTACTGATATCGCTGTTCAAAGTAATGGAGTAGCTTCAAGTAATACAACTATATATAAAGTACAACTTATAGCAAGTTCTAAAAATTTACCGTTAATATCTAGTAACTTTAAGGGATTAAACAATATATCAAGTACATATGAAAATGGAATATATAGATACACTTATGGAGAAACTTCTAATCTAGAAGAAGCAAATAAAATGCAATTAGAGGCTCAAATGGTGGGGTATACTGACGCATTTGTAGTTCCGTCTAATTAAGATCAAAGTCTTAGCTTAATAGTTTTGATGTTGTTAAGAAGAATAATTAAATTTGTAAAAAATAAATAAATTTTGAAATTGATAAATAGTAATAATGATAATGCTTTAAAAGTGTTATTATTTCTTTCCTTTTTGATTAGTAGCCTTTCATATGGTCAAAATAGTAACTTTAAAGTTACTCTAGACGCAGGTCATGGCGGTCATGATTTTGGCGCTGTTTATAATGGACATGTCGAAAAAAATATTGCTTTGGCGGTTGTTCTTAAAGTGGGTAGGTTGTTGGAAGCAAATTCTAAAGTAGATGTTATCTATACAAAAAAGACGGATATTTTTGTTGACCTAGTAGAAAGGGCTAATATTGCAAATAGAGCAAATGCTAATGTTTTTGTTTCTATTCACTGTAATGCCAATAGAAATACTGCTGCCGATGGTACAGAAACCTACGTAATGGGTATGAACAAAATTGCTTCAAATCTTGAGGCGGCTAAGAAGGAGAACTCTGTAATTACATTAGAGAAGGATTACAAAAGAAAATATGAAGGTTTTGATCCTAACTCTCCTGAAACAATGATCGGAATGACGTTGATGCAGGAAGAATATTTGGATAATAGCATTTCGTTGGCTAGTAAAATTGAAAATGAATTTGAAGGCTTAGGAAAGAGAGTTCGTGGGGGAGGGGTTAAACAAGCTCCTTTTATGGTATTACATAAAGCATATATGCCTAGAGTTTTGATTGAGATGGGTTTTATCTCTAACTATGCTGAGGGAAATAGATTAGATTCAGAAGAAGGGCAAAATGAAATTGCAGGTGCTATTGCGAATGCAATAATTGGTTATAAAAACGAATATTACGGAACCGGTGGTGCAGAAACTTCTGAAGTTAGGCCTTCACAAAAAAATGTTGAAAGTACTGTTGTTGATAATGGAACGCCAGTTAAAACAAAATCAAGTACAGTAGCTGCAAAACAAGATAGTGCTAAGGTTATTTTCAAAGTACAAATTTCTGCAAGTGGTAGAAAGATGGATTTACAACCTAGAAATTTTAAAGGATTAAAAAATATATCTATGGACAATGAGAACAATGTCTATAAGTATATGTACGGTGAAACTCCTGATTATGATGAATCTAAGAATCTTCTGGAGGAAGCTAAGGCAAAAGGGTATAACTCTGCCTTTTTGATCGCTTTTAAGAATGGAAAAAAGATAAGCATTCAAGAAGCGATTAAATAATAAGAAGTTCAGTTATTTTATATTAAATTTGTACAAAATACTTACATTTTGAAATTAACACGAGAAATCAAAACGGCAGTTTTAGTAATTGCATCGATATTATTATTTATTTGGGGATACAGTTTCTTAAAAGGGAGAGATCTCTTAAGTAGCTACAAAACACTGTATGTTGAATACAAAACAGTGGAAGGATTGACATCCTCAGCGCCCGTTACGCTCAATGGTTTGGAAATAGGGAGAGTAGCACAAATTACAATTGATGAAAATACAGGTAATTTGTTAGTAGAACTACAAATCAAGTCTGATTTTCCTATTTCAAGGACAAGTATAGCTACAATTTATGAGCCTGGTTTTATTGCTGGAAAGCAAATTGCTATAGTACCTAATTTTGATGACAAGTCAGTAGCCTTAAGTGGTGAAAAACTGAAAGGAGAAATTCGATTGGGACTAACTGATAAAGTAGGGGAGAAATTAGTTCCTCTTCAGGAGAAATTAGATAAGATTATGGCTAATGCCGATTTGCTAATCACTGGTGTTAATAACGTTTTAGATAAAAAATCGCAAGAAGACTTGAGAAAAAGTTTATCTGAATTAAGCCAGACTATGGAACAGTTTCATAAAGCTTCACTGACTATGAATACTATATTGGATGAAAATAAAACTCAAGTAAAAGGAGTTGTAACTAATTTCAATAAGATATCTGGTAATTTTTCTAAAATTTCAGATTCGTTAAGTAAAGCTGACTTAGGTAAAACAGTGAGAAATCTAAATAATACATTGGCAAAAGTGGATGGTATTATGAAAGGATTAGAATCTGGAAATGGTACAATGGGTAAATTGTTGAATGATGATGCATTGTATAACAACTTATCCAAAACTTCAAAAGAATTAGAGCTCTTGCTGCAAGATGTGAGACTTTATCCAACACGATATGTAAATGTTTCTCTTTTTGGTAAGAAAAACAAACCGTATAAAGCACCTGAAACCGACACTATTTCAAAAGAAAAAAACTAGCAATTATGAGCTATTTAGACAATATTTTATTTGCCCTATTATTAATTATCGGGTTTGGTTATTTTTTTGCTAGCATAAAAAAAATACGAAGAAACATCAATCTTGGTATAGACGTAGATAGAAAAGATAATCCTAGCGCCCGCTGGAAAAACATGGCTATGATTGCATTAGGGCAGTCAAAAATGGTAAAAAGACCCGTAGCTGGAGCACTTCATATTGTGGTGTATTTAGGTTTTATAATTATCAATATTGAATTATTGGAAATTATTATTGACGGTTTATTCGGTACCCACCGAGTTTTTGCTTTTTTAGGTGCTACATATGATGTGTTAATTGCATCATTTGAAATATTGGCAGTTTTAGTATTGATTGCAGTTAGTGTTTTCTGGATTAGAAGAAATGTCATAAAATTAAAACGATTCATCAATAAAGATTTAACAGGCTTCCCGAAAAACGATGCTAATTATATTCTTTATTTTGAAGTAGTCTTGATGACCTTGTTCTTATTAATGAACGCAACTGATTTACATTTGCAAAATGTACCCGGAGGCTTTTCTCATTTTATAGTAGCAGGTTCTTTTCCTATTAGCCAATTTATCGAACCGTTATTTAACGGAATGTCAAATGAGTTAGTGATGCTAATTTTTGAAGCTTCTTGGTGGTTGCATATTATCGGGATTTTAATTTTCATGAACTATTTGTATTTTTCAAAACACCTGCACATCTTATTGGCGTTTCCAAACACGTATTTTGCAGATTTAAATCCACAAGGACAGTTTGATAATTTAGAAGCAGTAACTAAAGAAGTTAAAATGATGATGGATCCTAATGCTGATCCGTTTGCTGCTGCGCCGCCTCCTGCAGAGGGTGAAGTTCCAGCTAAGTTTGGAGCCAGCGATATTCAGGATTTGAATTGGGTACAGTTGTTAAATGCATACACTTGTACTGAGTGTGGTCGATGTACTTCTTCTTGTCCTGCAAATATAACAGGTAAGAAACTATCGCCTCGTAAAATCATGATGGATACTCGAGATAGAATGGAAGAGGTAGGAAAAAATATTGATGCCAATAAAGGTGTTTTTATTCCAGATAACAAAACATTACTCAATGATTATATTACTCCAGAGGAACTTTGGGCTTGTACTTCTTGTAATGCATGTGTAGAAGAGTGTCCGGTAAATATTAGTCCGTTATCTATCATTATGGATATGCGTCGTTACCTAGTTATGGAGCAAAGTGCAGCACCAATGCCTTTAAATGCGATGATGACAAATATTGAAAATAATGGAGCACCATGGCAGTACAATCAGCAAGATAGATTGAATTGGAAAAACGAAAATTAATTTTGTAAATTTTAGTTGGTTATTTATTTAACCACTTGTCAAATAACCGGTTAGTGAACTAACTGAATAAAAAAACAACAAATGTCAGAGAATTTAATAGTGCCAACAATGGCGGAAATGCTAGCTCAAGGAAAACAACCTGAAGTATTGTTTTGGGTAGGTTGTGCAGGTAGTTTTGATGATAGAGCAAAAAAAATAACAAAGGCATTTGTACGAATTTTAAATCGTGCAAACGTTCCTTTTGCAGTACTTGGTACCGAAGAAAGTTGTACTGGTGATCCAGCAAAAAGAGCAGGAAATGAGTTCTTGTTTCAAATGCAAGCGATGATGAACATTGAAGTTCTGAATGCGTATGAAGCCAAGAAAATTGTAACGGCTTGTCCGCATTGTTTTAATACTTTGAAAAATGAATATCCTGAATTGGGTGGTAAATACGAGGTAGTACATCATACTGAATTCTTGAAATCATTACTAGATGACGGAAGACTGACAATCGAAGGGGGACAATTTAAAGGAAAGAAAATTACTTTTCACGATCCATGCTATTTAGGAAGAGCTAATAATGTTTATGAAGCGCCTAGAGAGTTGATTCAAAAACTGGATGCCGAATTAGTAGAGATGAAACGTTCTCGTTCAAATGGCTTATGTTGTGGGGCTGGAGGTGCTCAAATGTTTAAAGATGCAGAGCCAGGAAACAAGGAGATTAATGTTGAAAGAACAGAAGATGCATTAGAGACCCAACCAGAAATAATTGCAGCGGGTTGCCCATTTTGTAATACTATGTTGACGGATGGTATTAAAAATAAAGAAAAAGAAGGTGATGTAAAAGTGATGGACATTGCTGAATTAATAGCAAATGCTCAAGATTTATAGAACTTTAGAGTTAATATCTAAAATTCGAAATTTAAAAATAAAAAAAAAATGTACGTACCATTTGAAGATTTACCGGAAGAATCCAAAATCTGGATTTATCAAGCGAATAGAAAGTTTTCGGATGCGGAGTTTTCTGAAATTGAAACTGCTTTGCAGGGGTTTTTAGAAAATTGGGCTGCACATGGGACAAGTTTAGTTTCTTCATATCAATTAAAATACAATAGATTTATTATTCTAGCTGTAGATCAAGATGTGCAGGCAGCAACTGGTTGTTCAATAGATTCGTCTGTTGAATTTATCCAATCTCTGGAAAAGAAATACAATGTTGATCTATTGGACAAAATGAATGTGACTTTTAAACTAGGAGAACATATCGCTCATAAGCCATTGATAGACTTTAAAAAAATGGTAAAAGACAAAGCCGTTACTGAAAATACTATTGTTTTTAATAACCTAATCAACAATATTCAGGAATATAATGAGTCATGGGAAGTCCCGGCTATCGATAGCTGGCATAGCCGTTTTTTCTAAATTATTAAATTATACTTTAATGAAAAATAAAGACATTAGAAACTTATTTCTGTATGTCTTATTTTTTTTTGTAGCCAGTTGTAGTACTACAAAAAAGAATGAGTCAAAAGTTAAATTTGCACATATTCCTACGGTGGATGAGGAGTATATAGTAGACAATTCTTTGGATACAGATACGATCCAGGAACCTATTGCTCTATTTACGGAGCGTAAGAAATGGGTGGATAGTGTCTATACAAGTATGACTTTTGAGGAACGTTTAGGGCAATTGTTTATGGTTGCTGCTTATTCTAATAAAGACAATGCTCATGTAAATGCTGTCGAAAGATTAATATTAGATTCAAAAGTTGGTGGATTAATTTTCTTTCAAGGAGGTCCCGTTAGACAAGCGAAACTAATAAATAGATTTCAAGCACAATCAAAAATCCCATTATTTATAGGAAATGATGCTGAATGGGGGCTGAGTATGCGTTTAGATTCGACCTATACCTATCCTTGGAATATGACTCTTGGAGCAGTTCAGGATATGAAGCTGATTGAAAAGATGGGAACCCAAATTGGAGAACAAAGTAAACTTTTAGGGATACAATTTAATTTTGGTCCCGTATTAGACATAAATACGAACCCCAAAAACCCTATAATTGGTTTTCGTTCTTTTGGTGAAGACAAGTATAATGTGACTACAAGAGCTATAGCCTTGATGAAAGGACTTCAGCATAAAGGAATTTTTGCTACAGGAAAACATTTCCCAGGGCATGGAGATACTGAAACTGATTCGCACAAAGCACTACCTACTGTCAGTTTTTCTAAAGAAAGATTAGAAATAATGGAGTTTTACCCTTACAAGCAAATGTTTAAAGAGGGGCTTTCTTCGGTAATGGTCGCTCATTTGAATGTTCCTAGTTTGGAGTCTAGACCTAATTACCCTTCTTCGATTTCTTATAATGTAGTGACTACTATTTTAAAAAAAGAGTTAGGTTTTAAAGGGTTGATTTTTACGGATGCTTTGAATATGAAAGCAGCTAGCAATTACAAGAAACCAGGAGAAATTGACTTAGAGGCATTTTTAGCGGGAAATGATATTTTATTGTTTCCAGAGAATGTTCCTTTGGCCATAGAGACCTTGACAAAGGCTTATCAAGATTCTTTATTTAATGAAAAAAGATTAGAATATTCTGTAAAGAAAATTTTAAAATACAAATACATTTCAGGGCTTAATAACTTTAAACCCATTGTTACTGATCATTTAGTTGCAGATCTTAACTCCTCTAAAAACGACGCGTTACAATATGAACTGTATGAAAATGCATTGACAGTATTAAAGAATGAAGAGGCTATATTACCAATAAAGGATTTGGAAAATGAAAAAATAGCATATGTAAAAATTGGTGATGCTACGAATAGTCGGTTTGTCGCTACCTTAAAAAAGTACACAGAGGTTACTGAAATTTCAGATTCTAATTTAGACAGTTTACAGTTGAAACTAAATAAATTTACTAAGGTCATTGTAGGCTATCATACTTCTGATTCCCCTTGGAAAAATTATGATTTTACCCCGGCAGAATTAAAAAAGCTGGCATTTCTATCTAAAAATAATAAGGTAATACTAGATGTTTTTGCGTCTCCTTACGCTCTGATACCCTTAGAAAGTTTTAATGATATCAAAGGCGTAGTGCTTTCGTATCAAAACAGTCCGATTGCGCAAGAAGTTTCTTCTGAATTAATCTTTGGAGCTATTGAGGCCAAAGGTAAATTACCAGTGACTGTCACGAGTGATTTCGTTGCTAATTTCGGACTTTCGACAGAGAAATTAAATGTTTTGGGATTTACAGCACCAGAAAACGTGGGAATGAATCCTTTAATTTTAAATAAAATTGAAGTAGTAGCACAAAAAGCAATCAATGGAAAGATGGCTCCAGGAATGCAGATTTTAGTGGCAAGAAAAGGAAAAGTGATTTATCAGAAGTCGTTTGGGTATCAGACTTATGAAAAGAATGCAAAAGTTATCAATACTGATTTATATGATGTTGCTTCTTTAACTAAAATATTATCAACGTTGCCCAATGTAATGCTGCAATATGATCAACAGAAAATAAACATGGAAACAAGATTAGACTCTATGCTTCCTATATTTAAAAATTCAAATAAACAAGACATACACTTTAAGGAATTATTGTCTCATTATGCGAGATTGCAACCTTGGCTTCCTTTTTATAAAGCGACTATAGACAAAAAGGGTGATCCGTTGAATAAATATTACAAGAAGGTATCAGAAGCTCATTTTTCAACAAAAGTGGCTGATAGTCTTTTTTTAAGAAATGACTATCATGACACTATTATGAAGTTGATTGCAGATACTAAATTGCTTCCTCAAAAAAAATACAGGTACAGTGACTTCACGTTTATTATTTTAAAAGAATATTTAGAAAAACTTACAGGGAGAAAATTAGATGTTTTAAGTACAGAGAATTTTTATAAACCGCTTGGCGCCAATAATACGATGTACAATCCGTTACAAAGAGTTGCTAAAAGTAGAATTGCTCCAACAGAAATTGACACTTATTTCCGTCATCAGGTCATACAAGGATATGTTCATGATATGGGTGCTGCCATGGAAGGTGGAATTGGTGGACATGCCGGAATTTTTTCAAATAGTATGGATGTTGCTAAAATAATGCAGCTGTATTTACAAAAGGGAAATTACGGGAACAGACAATATTTCTCAGAGAAAACATTTGATGACTTCAATACCTGTTATTTTTGTGCTGAAGGTAATAGAAGGGGAGTAGGCTTTGATAAACCTCAGTTAGGAGACAAAGGTCCCACTTGCGGATGCGCTTCTATGACTAGTTTTGGACATACTGGATTTACAGGTACAATGGCTTGGGCAGATCCAGAAACAGAAATCGTTTATATTTTCTTGTCGAATAGAACATTTCCCGGAGATTCAGTGAATAAATTATCAAGAGAAAATATTCGAGAAGACATTCAAGAAATAATATATGATGCAATTGAGCGATAATGCATTAATACAAAGCACACGTTTAATTAAAGATTTCTTTTACCATTTTAAAAAATAGCGTCCCTATTTTTCTTAATTTCGTTACATTAAAATATATACATGAAAATTGCAATAGTTTGTTACCCTACCTTTGGAGGAAGTGGAGTTGTCGCTACAGAGTTAGGGCTTGAATTAGCCCGCCTTGGCCATGAAGTTCATTTCATTACTTACAGTCAACCCGTTCGTTTAGCATTGTTAAATCCTAATGTGCATTATCACGAGGTTAATGTTCCTGAATATCCATTGTTTCACTACCAACCTTATGAATTAGCACTGTCGAGTAAACTGGTCGATATGGTTAAGCTTTACAAAATAGAAGTACTGCATGTGCACTACGCCATTCCTCACGCATATGCGGGTTATATGGCTAAGCAAATGCTGAAAGATGAAGGAATTGAAATCCCTATGGTGACTACACTTCATGGAACAGATATTACTTTAGTTGGGAATCATCCTTTCTATAAACCGGCAGTAAGTTTTAGTATCAACAAATCAGACGTGGTGACATCAGTTTCTCAAAGTTTGAAAGATGATACTTATAAGTTGTTCAATATAAAAAAAGATATTCATGTCATTCCTAATTTCATCGAGTTAGATAAGAATATTCAAGATCCTAATATACCATGTCACCGTTCAGTGATGGCAAATCAAGATGAAAGGATAATTACACATATCAGTAATTTTAGAAAAGTAAAACGAATTCCTGATGTAATCAAAATATTTCATAAAATTCAACAGGAAATTCCTGCTAAATTAATGATGGTAGGTGATGGTCCTGAAAAAGAAAAAGCAGAATACCTATGTCAGGAATTGGGCATTACGGATAAAGTAATCTTTTTTGGAAACAGTAATGAAATCGATAAGATTTTAAGTTACACTGATTTATTTTTGTTGCCTTCTGAAACAGAAAGTTTTGGTCTGGCAGCACTAGAAGCGATGGCATGGGGAGTTCCAGTGATATCGAGTAATTCTGGAGGACTTTCTGAAGTAAATTTTCAAGGGATTTCAGGCTACTTGAGTGATGTGGGTAATACGGATGAAATGGCTGAGAATGCGTTGAAAATTTTAAGAGATAATCATGTTCTGTCAAAATTTAAAGAAAATGCATTGTCTGTCGCGAAGAAGTTTGATATCAAAAATATTTTACCATTGTATGTAGACTTATATCAAAAGGCAATTAAGAAGTATTCGAAAAAAAATAAATTTTTGAATCAATCAAAAAAGGAATAATTCTTTGAATCAACTTAAAATATTCCAATGAAAAAAATAAGCTTTTTGTTTATGGTGTTTTTGTTAGTTTCCTGCGGAGCGAAGGCTGTAAAAGAAACAGGAAAAAGACCTTTGTTTGAAATACTGACGCAACAATCTGATGGAGGGGGAAATATTCATTTTTATGAGATTTTGACGGAACCAAATGAAATAAAAATGTTGCAGAATGATAAGCAGTTGAAGAATAAAATTACTGCTGTAGATGCTCAAAACTCAAATTTTGTCATTTTGAATATGGGGGAAAAAAATACTGGTGGTTATTCAATAACGATTGAAAGTGTTGCCGAAACAGAAAAAAATATAATCATCAATGTAAAAGAGAGTAGTCCAGATCCTGGAGCCATGGTAACTCAGGCTATCACTTATCCGTTTTGCGTTGTCAAGATTAATTCTAAAAAAGAAATTATTATTAAATAAAAAAAAATGCCACTATCTCTAGTGGCATTTTCTATATAAACAGCTTAATACTAGAATTGGTATTTAACACCCAAAGCAATATCAGAACCATAATTATTTTTGTAGTAACCGCTTCCACCAAATTCAGGTCTAAAATCTAAAGAGATCAATAAAGGAATATCAAAGTTATATTCAATTCCTATGTCCCCTGCTGCAAAAGCAAATGTATCGTTGTAATGATTGTTGTTTTTATCATCATAACCATAACTACCTAAACCACCACCTACACCAGCATACCAGTTGAAACCACCATCGATGTTCCATACCCATTGATACAAAGCAGCAAGTTTGATAGCGTTGTCATCGTAACCATTATTATTGTAATCTTTTCTACTTCTCCAACCTAAATCAAGTTCAAGTCTGTTGTTATCTCCTAAAGCTCTTTGGTAAGTGATTTCAGTTCCAAAACCACCACTGTCTCCCAAACGTAGACCTAATGCATTTTTAGAGATGTCTTGCGCCTGTGTGCTAAATGCTAATCCAATTAACATAAAAGCAGATAAAATAATTTTTTTCATAGTTAAATATTTGTTGGTGCAAAGTTACAACGAAATAAGAGCGAAAAATTTACATTTTAATTGTTAATTGTTTCAAAATTCACACTTTTAATTTTGTTGATTTATGTCTTAAACATTGATTACCATTGGTTTATTGTTCATTTATGGATTATTAAAAAACTGTTAAATTAATGATTTGTTTTAAAAAACAGTGCTGATTAAATTATTTGGCGACTCAAGTTGTCTTCCATTTCAAAGAGGTTTTCTTCTTCTAAAAAGTTGGATTCCTGATAACGGTATAGTTTCCATCTTTTCTTATTGTACTCAAGGGCTGTTAAATTTTCGACCCAATCTCCAGAATTCAAATATAAGACAGACCCATTTTTATTTTCTTTTTTAATGATTTTTGGTTCGTGGATATGCCCACAAATCACATAGTCGTACTTGTTTTCAATTGCTAATTCTGTGGCTGTTTCTTCAAAATCTGAAATGTGTTTGACTGCCTTTTTTACGCCAGCTTTTATTTTTTTCGAAAAGGAATAAGGCTCTTTTCCAATTTTTTTTAAACACCAATTGACGAATCGATTAGAAAGAATGAGATAATCGTATCCTAGACCACCTAATTTGGCAATCCATTTAGCATGATTTACGGAAGCATCGAAAACATCACCATGAAAAATCCATGCTTTTTTATCATCCATTTCCAATACTAATTTATCCACTAATGCAATGTTGCCCATATTCAGATCACTAAATTTGCGAAGCATTTCATCGTGATTTCCTGTAATGTAATAGATTTTAGTCCCTTTGGAAGCAAGCCCCATTATTTTTTGAATGATTTTTAAATGGTTATGAGGGAAATATGATTTTCTGAATTGCCATATATCGATGATGTCACCATTTAGAACTAAAATTTTTGGTTTTATTGATGACAAGTATTTATTGAGCTCTATGGCATGGCTGCCAAAAGTACCAAGATGCACATCAGAAATTACAACGATCTCTACTTTTCTTTTTTTCAATTGACTCTAATTTGAAGTTTCACAAATTTAGGCATTGGGTTATGCATTGCATTTTATTACATTGTTATGAATTAGTCTTAACTATTAACTAAACGTAATCTTTTTAAGTTGGTAATTTTGTTATCTAATCCTAATTTTAAATTTTTTACTTTAAGTCATAAAACATATATTTGTTCCAAACTTATTATAATGGCAGGAAATAGCTACGGAACCCTATTTAGATTAACAACTTTTGGAGAATCCCACGGAGAAGCATTAGGTGGAATAATTGATGGATGCCCATCAGGAATTACGCTAGATTTAGAGGCAATTCAACTTGAAATGTCCAGAAGAAAACCAGGTCAATCTGCTATAGTTACACAACGGAAAGAACCGGATGACGTCCAGTTTTTATCAGGTATTTTTGAAGGAAAAACGACTGGGACGCCAATAGGTTTTATTATACCAAATACAAATCAAAAATCAGACGATTACTCTCATATAAAAGATAATTATAGACCAAGTCATGCAGACTATGTTTATGAAAAAAAATATGGGGTTAGAGACTACCGTGGTGGCGGAAGAAGTTCTGCACGTGAGACAGCCAGCAGAGTGGTGGGAGGTGCTATTGCTAAGCAAATGTTGCCCGACATTAAAATTAATGCCTATGTATCTTCTGTAGGGCCAATTTTTCTAGAAAAACCTTATCAAGATTTAGATTTTTCAAAAACGGAAAATAACCCTGTTCGTTGTCCTGATGAAGAATCGGCAGTAATAATGGAAGAGTACATACGTGAAATTCGTAAGCAGGGAGATACTGTGGGTGGAACTGTTACCTGTGTGATTCAGAATGTACCGGTTGGTCTAGGAGAACCTGTTTTTGACAAGTTGCATGCAGAATTAGGTAAAGCTATGCTTTCTATCAATGCGGTTAAAGGATTTGAATATGGAAGTGGATTTTGTGGTGCTAAAATGAAAGGTAGCGAACACAATGATTTATACAATTTAGACGGAACTACAAAAACAAATCTTTCTGGTGGAATTCAAGGTGGAATTAGCAACGGAATGGATATTTATTTCCGAGTAGCTTTTAAACCAGTAGCCACTATTATGCAAAAGCAAGAGTCGTTAGATAACCAAGGAAATATTACAGAAATGACTGGAAAAGGACGCCATGACCCTTGTGTTGTGCCACGCGCAGTCCCTATTGTGGAAGCGATGGCAGCAATTGTATTGGCTGATTTTTATTTGATTAACAAAATATATTAAAAACTAATTGAACGGTAAATCCTACTTAAGTAAGTACTTTTAATTATAAACAACCCATAACCCATAACCCATAAAACCAACCCACAAAACCAAAATGAGTTCTACAGAAACACAAAAGAAGTCAATAGCATCGAACTTGACTACTCAAATACTAATTGCAATGGTTCTAGGAGCCATTTTAGGAGTTGTAATACACAATTCTATTTCGGCAGAATCAGCCTTATCTTTTAGTAATAAAATAAAAATTTTAGCTACCGTTTTTATTAGATTGGTGCAAATGATTATTGCGCCCTTAGTATTTACTACTTTAGTTGTGGGTATTGCAAAATTAGGAAATGTTAGTGCAGTTGGTAGAATTGGAGGAAAAGCCTTAGGCTGGTTTTTCACAGCTTCTTTAATGTCTCTATTATTAGGAATGTTTTTTGTAAATGTTCTCGAACCTGGAGTTGGACTTAATTTATCTAATGTTGATTTATCTTCAGCGTCTGAAGTAGCGGCTAAAACTCAAAGTATTTCGTTTGAAAATTTTATTGAGCATATTGTTCCTAAAAGTATTTTTGAAGCATTAGCTACTAACGAAATTTTGCAAATTGTTGTGTTTTCTATTTTCTTCGGTTTAGCAGCTGCGTCAATTGGCGACTATGTTAAACCCGTAGTTACTGCACTGGATAAAATGTCGCATATCATTTTAAAAATGGTAAATTATGTAATGAATTTCGCCCCAATCGGAGTTTTTGGGGCTATTGCAGGTGTTTTTGCTGTTAGAGATTTTCAAGAATTAGCACTCACTTATTTTAAATTTTTCGGTTCGTTTTTAATAGGTATTTCATCGCTTTGGGTAGTATTGATCATTGTTGGTTATATTTTCCTGAAAAGTAGAATGACAGTACTGCTAAAAAGAATTGTTAGTCCATTAATTATTGCTTTTGGAACTACAAGTAGTGAAGCAGTATTCCCAAAATTAACGGAAGAATTAGAGCGCTTTGGAGTAAAAAACAAAATTGTTTCTTTCATGTTACCTTTAGGATACTCTTTTAATCTAGACGGAAGTATGATGTATATGACTTTTGCCAGTATTTTTATAGCGCAAGCTTATGGTATACATTTGGATTTAGGAACGCAAATGACGATGCTACTTGTTTTGATGCTTACGAGTAAAGGAATTGCAGGTGTGCCAAGAGCAAGTTTAGTTGTTGTGGCAGCTACCTGCGGTATGTTTGATATTCCAATTGAGGGAATCGCTTTAATATTACCGATAGATCATTTTTGCGATATGTTTAGAAGTGCTACTAATGTTTTAGGAAATGCATTAGCTACTGCGGTGGTTGGAAAATGGGAAGAAAGTAATGAAATAGATATAGTTCCATTAGACTAAAAGATACTAAAAACTCCTCAAATTTGAGGAGTTTTTTATTTTTGTATATTTGGCCGGAACGATACAATTAAAATTGAATTATGAAAAAACTTGCAATGCATTGGAAAATCTTAATAGGAATGATATTAGGATTGCTTTTTGGATTATTAATGAAGAATTTAGAACAAAAAGGGATTGTTGTAGACTGGATTAAACCGTTTGGAACCATTTTTATAAATCTTCTAAAAATGATTGCCGTTCCATTAATTGTAGTTTCATTAATAGTAGGCTTAGCTGATTTAAAGGATATTTCAAAACTTTCAAAACTAGGCGGGAGAACAGTATTGTTTTATTTATGTTCCACTGTAATCGCTGTTACGATTGGGTTAGGATTGGCTAATCTTATAAAACCAGGAAGGTATATTAATAAAGAATCTAGAGAAAGTCTAATCCAAAATTTTTCTGTGGATGCTTCTCAAAAAATACAGATGGCAGAAACGGCAAAAAAAAGTGGTCCGCTTCAACCATTAGTTGATATTGTTCCTGATAATTTTTTCAAAGCGATGAGTGACAATGGTAGTATGCTACAGGTTATACTTTTCGTTATTCTTCTTGGTATTGGACTTATCTTAATCGATGAAGCAAAAGCAAAACCAGTTGTTGATTTTTTTAAAGGACTAAATGAAGTTATTATGAAAATCATCGACATCATAATGCTTTTTTCGCCCTATGGTGTTTTTGCTTTGATGGCTTCTTTGATGGTAGAAATCCCTGACTTCAGTACTTTAAGAGCATTAGGGATCTATGGATTGACCGTTGTATTAGGGTTGTTTATTATGGCTTTTATTTTTTATCCTACTTTATTATTGATTTTTGCAAAAGTAAATCCTATAAAATTTTTCAAGGCAATTGCACCTGCTCAACTGTTGGCTTTTTCGACCAGTTCAAGTGCTGCTACGTTGCCAGTAACCATGGAGTGTGTAACAGAACACGTAGGAGTTGATGAAGAAGTTTCCAGTTTTGTGTTACCACTAGGTGCTACTGTAAATATGGATGGTACAAGTCTTTATCAGGCGGTGGCAGCTATTTTTATTGCTCAGGCAATGCTTCCTAATCCTTTAGACCTAAACACACAGTTAATGATTGTTGTTACGGCAACCTTGGCCTCTATAGGATCTGCGGCAGTTCCTAGTGCAGGTATGGTTATGCTTGTAATTGTTTTAGGACAAGCTGGAATTCCTGAGGCGGGATTAGCACTTATTTTTGCTATAGACCGACCTTTAGATATGTGTAGGACTGTTGTAAACGTGACTAGTGACTCCACTGTTGCAACAATAGTGGCAAAATCAGTAGGGAAGTTACATCATCCCAAAGATTTTTAGATTGATTATATTATAGAAATACTACTATTTTTAGTGGAGAGAAAGCCGTTCAGTATATTTATTTAAGGAAATCCATCTTAGTAAATTTATGTCGAACGGCTTTTTTACGTTCTATTAAAACTTATTTATAAGTTTTAAGTTATAGTTTTATATTTGGGCGTTAAAATTGCTTGTAAGATATTTCTTTTTATTACTTTTGATTGTGTGTTGCTATTTATATAATTTAAATATTGATGCTCAATTATATAAATGTATATTTGAAAACCAAAAAGTAATTTATGCTCCGGATACGAATACTTTTATTCTTCCTTTTTTCGTTAAATATGTTCAGCAATGTTCCTATTGCTAAAACCGATACTCTATCTAGAAAAGCAATTTTAAAATTAACTTCAAAAGCTACTAATAGCCTATCTGAGTTTAAATTTGAGGAATCATTAACGACCGCAAGACTAGTATTGCGTTATGCTATCGATAGAAAAGATGATTATCTTGTTGCGAAATCATACAATATGATTGCTGCAAATTTTGAAGCAATGTCTGAAGTAGACAAAGCTGCTTTTTATTATAAAAAAGGACTAGCTTATGCAGATAGAACTACTAATGATTCGATCAAGAGTTCATTAAATAACAATATTGGGAATATATATTGTTTTGAATTAAACAACCTTGATGAAGGAGTAGATTATTATAAAAAAGCATTAGAGTACAGCACTAAAATTAATGATAGCAGCTCAATCTATATTACAAAAATGAATATTGCATGGGCTTATTTTTATAAAGGTAATTTTGAAAAAGGGAAACCTTATTTAGATTTTATAAATAAGCATCATAGTAACTTTGGAGGCAAAAGTACGGTTGTTACCCTAAAGATGCTGAACGGAATGTTTTTTACCAATCAATTGGAATTTGATAAAGCCGAGTTGTTTTTTAAAAATGCCATCAAACTTGGGCAGGGAGTCAGTGAGAAATCTGATTTGTCTTATGCACATCAAGAGTATGCTAAGTTATTGATGAAAAAAGGGGATTATAAAAATGCCTATGAAAATCTTTTACTTTATAACTCAATAAGAAAATCAATTGAAGATTCAAATAAAGTTAAGAGAGCAAATATAGTAGGTGTTAATCTGGAATTAGATGAATATAAGAGAAAGGTTGATACAATAGAAAATGAAATAAGCTTACAAGATATAAGCTTGCAAAAGTCAAGGATTATTGTTGTATTATTTATTATAGCCTTGACTGTGGTGCTGCTTTTACTTTATAATGTTTATAAAAACAACAATTTCAAGAAGAAAAAAAATGCAGAGCTTATTATCGCAAATGAAAAATTAGTTATTGCAAAAGAGAAAGCAGAAGAAGCGTCTTATTTAAAATCACAATTTGTATCGACAATAAGTCATGAGCTACGTACTCCTTTATATGGCGTTGTCGGTATAACAAATATGTTGCTAGATGAGCATAAAGAATTAGCGGACAGTCCGTATTTAAGCTCTCTTAAATTCTCTGCACGCTACTTATTGTCTCTTGTTAATGATGTTCTTCAAATAAATAAAATAGAAGAAAATAGAATTGTACTTGAAAGCTTGACTTTTAACATGGTAGATGAAATTAATATGATTAAGAATTCCTTGTCATTCATTGCTAAAAGCCATGAAAACCATATTAATATTAGTATCGACCCCTCAATTCCAGAATATTTGATTGGAGACAAATTAAGGTTTTCTCAAATTATAATTAATATGGTCAGTAATGCACTGAAATTCACGAACAATGGGGAAGTTAATATTAAGGCGGATTTAGTTAAAATCGAAAATAAAGCTCACTTTATCGAGTTTAATATACAAGATAATGGAGTAGGAATTGCCGAAGAGGATCAAGAAAAAATATTTGAAAAATTTGTACAAATAGGAAGAAAAGAAATAGATTATCAAGGTACTGGTTTAGGCTTGTCTATTGTAAAACGATTATTAGAATTGTTTGACAGTACGATCTCTCTAAAAAGTAAAATAGGACATGGGACTACCTTCACTTTTACTATAGCATTTGATTATGATCCTATTAAAACTACTGAGCTTATAAATAAGATACAAGTTGATTTGACATCAAACGAAATATTTAATGTGTTAGTGGTGGATGATAACAAAATTAATCAGTTAATCACAAGAAAAATTATTGAAAAAAACAATTACAAATGTAGTGTAGTTGATTCAGGAATGGCTGCTCTTGAAATAGTCGATACCGCAAAATTTGATGTTATATTGATGGATATAAATATGCCATTGATGAATGGTTTTGAAACCACTAAAAGACTGCGTCAAAAAGGTGTTATGACACCTGTAATTGCATTAACTGCCTTTGACAAAGATGAGATTGTTGAAGAAGCACTTTCAGCAGGTATTAACGACATCATCATCAAACCTTTTGAACCAGCATTATTGTTTAAAATGATAAATCAGCTATTGTATAAAGAAAACCAGACTGAGTTAGTTTAGCCGTTTTTATATTCTGAAATATAAAAGAGAATCGCAAAATCATATTCAACTATAATTAGTTCAACTGGTTTCGCGATTTCTTTAGAGTTAAAATAATTTTATAGGAACTCTTTCTTATTTAATGTCAATGGTCTTTGCTGTTTTTTTCTTAGCGCCTTCTTTCTTGGCAATATCAACATGAAGTATACCGTCTTTGTAATTAGCGTTAATGTGGTTGTCATCAGTATAATCGGGAAGATTAAAAGATCTTGAAAAGGACTGATAACTGAACTCTTTTCGATAGTAATTGTCTTTTTTACTTGTTTCTTCTTTTTCTTCTTGTTTTTCAGAAGAAATGGTAAGCATGTTGTTGTCTAATTCAATTTTAAAATCTTCTTTTTTTAAACCGGGCGCTGCTAATTCGATTTCAATTTTCTTATCTGTTTCTTTTAGATTTACAGATGGTAAATTACTTCCTAACGCTGCAAAATTTTGACCAGTCATTTCCAGAAGATCTCTTGATAAAAAATCATCAAAAAATGGGTTTGCTGTTGGCACAAAACCTGAATTTAATAACGGAACAAATCCGTTTCTTTTTACTAATGCTTCCATAATTTATTAGTTTTAAATGATTATTAACTACTATTAAAATTAGAGAATAAATGATAGCTTATTAATTTAACAGTTTCGTTTAACTTTTAATTAACTTATAAACAAGTAGTTACTTAATAAAAAAAATACCTTTCTCCATATTGGAAAAAGGTATTTGTATTAGTAAACCAGTAAAAATAGATTTATTTAATACCAGCGTTTTTTATTTTGCTTTGAAGCGTCTGATTTTCGAGATTTATGAGCACCACCACTTCTGTTTGAATTTTTTGGTTTTGTAGATCCTCCCGGAGCCGTTTCAGGATTTCCTGAATGCCATGGATACGGATGGTCACTTATGGTTTTTACATCAACTTTAATTAATTTTTGAATGTCTTTCCAATAGCCATGTTCGTCTTTACTGCAAAAAGAAATAGCCACACCACCATTTCCGGCGCGTCCCGTTCTTCCGATTCGATGAACGTATGTTTCAGGTATGTTAGGCAAATCAAAGTTAATAACATAAGGTAGTTGATCAATGTCAATTCCACGAGCTGCAATATCAGTGGCAACGAGCACACCGACTTCTTTATTCTTAAAAGCTTCTAAAACACGTTGTCTTGCGTTCTGAGATTTGTCACCATGTATCGCTTCGGCTGCAATTCCGTTTTTACGCAATGCTTTTACGACATTATCTGCTCCGTGCTTCGTTCTTGAAAAAACTAACACATCAGATAAGTCTTGATTCTTAATCAAATGATACAGTAAGTTTCTTTTTTCTGTTTTTTCAACAAAATAGACATGTTGCTCTACATTTTCAGCAGTAGATGAAACGGGAGAAACGGTAACTGTTTCGGGGTTTGTTAAAAACATTTCCGCTAGTTCGCGAATAGCAATTGGCATTGTTGCTGAGAAAAATAGAGTTTGTCTATTTTTAGGAGTAAGCTTTACGATTTTTTTTACATCGTTTACAAATCCCATATCAAGCATTTGATCTGCTTCATCAAGTACTAACGCATGCAAATGATCTAAGTCAATAAAACCTTGTTTGTGTAAATCAAGTAATCTTCCTGGAGTTGCAATTAAAATATCAACTCCATTTCTTAGAGCATCAACTTGTGGGTTTTGTGAAACACCACCAAAAATGGTCAGCTGTGTTAAGTTGGTGTATTTTCCATAAGTGTCAAAACTTTGACCAATTTGAACTGCTAGTTCTCTTGTAGGAGTTACTACTAAGGCACGAATTTGCTTGGCTTTTTTTGAAGAGCCTACAATGCGATGCAATTGATGTATAATTGGTATGGCAAATGCTGCCGTTTTTCCAGTTCCAGTTTGTGCACATCCTATTAAATCCTTTCCGGCTAAAACTAGTGGAATAGATTGTTCTTGAATAGGAGTGGGGTTTGTATAGCCTTGTTCATATACGGCTCTTTGTATACTTTTTGAAAGTGATAAATCTTCGAATAACATATTTTTGAAATTAAATATCCTGTATTAAGTACAAGGATAGTTTTGCAAAGATAGTATTATTATTTTTGATGCTTATTTGTATCGAATGTTCGGCTGGATTTATAGTCGTTCTGAAAGGAATTGTTAGGAGTCGACTAGTTCGTATTATTATTATTATTATTTGCTTTTATAAAATCAGTTACCAAGTATCCAATTAATTTACCTATCAAATGGTTGTTTTTTTCTTCTCCTAAATCTGGTGCTCCTTCACATATATGTATATAAGCTGCATTTTTATGTTTACCAAAAAAAGAAATAAACTTTCTCAGTTCTTCTATTGAGAAACCACTCAAAGTCATAGCGCTACTCGCAATATTTGGGATAGCATCCAAATCAATTTCGATTCCGAAAAAATCAGTTTTTATAAATTCGAGCGCAGTTATCATTTCTTGCGTAAAGTCCTTCTCTTTTCGAATAGCCAGGCTGTCGTAGCTATTGTAACGTACACGATCTTCTGTTTTTTTGATAAGATCTAAAACACTTTTGGAAGTGTAATTTTCATGTAATCCAAAAATAAAATATTTTTTAAGAAAACCTTCTTCGTAAGCGTATGAAAAACCATTTCCGCTATGACGTCCTTCTAGGATTCTAAAGTCAGAATGAGCATCAAAATTAATTGCATTTACGGGTTTTCCTTTTGCAAGAGCAGTCCCTTTTATATTACCATAGGAGTTATTGTGACCACCGCCAATTATTATTGGGGTTTTACCAGATTTGATAATATTAAAAATAATGTGAGATACGTCTTTGTCAATTTTTTCAACTAACTGGCTTAATTTAGAACGATCATCGATATCATGGAAATCTAAATTTTCGACTTCTTTCATTTCTTCGCGAACATTAACCTGTCCCAAAACGATGATTTGGCTCCCTTTACAAAACCGATTGTGCTGTATATTAGCAATATTTTTAATAGCATTATCCCATGCCGAAGCAGTTCCGGGTCTACCAAAATTTGCTCTTACACCTATATCTTCAGGAATTCCTAGCAGAACATACTTAGCGTCACTGTTTTCTAAGAAAGTAATAACATCGATATCCTTAGGTATAGTAAGCATTTTTTCTCCAAATTTTATTTCACCACTTCTGTGGTTTGTAATTTTGGCAAGGTCGTTCATTGTAAAAGGCAGAAGCTTTTCCATAAAAATAAAAATATTTTTTTTCAAAAATAATATAATTGTGTTAACTTACGTTATAACATGAATATATATTGTTAAATTTGAAAAAAAAAATATTTGAAAAATGGAAAATCAAAAAAGTAGTTCAAGTCTGAAGGCAGTTGTTGCTGTCTTAGCAGTTTTATTGGTAGGAAGCTTGGTTTATATCTTTAAGGTTACTTCTGATGTAAAAACAGTTCAAACAGAATTGAAAAGTACAATGACTGACAAAGATTCAGTTATGAAAGATTTACAAGAGTTAAAAGCTACTTATGATGCAGCAATTTCTGAAAATACTTCAATGTCTGACGAGTTAATTCAGGAAAGAGACAAAGTGGTGAGTTTAATGGCTGATTTGAATAAATCAAAAGGGGACGTAGCTTCAATGGCTAAATACAAAAAGCAATTTTTTTCCCTACAAAACAACATGAAAGCTTTAATGGCTGAAAATGAAGGCTTGAAAAAAGAAAATCAAATTGTGACTTCACAACGAGATAGTACGGTAGTAGTTCTTGGAGAGTCTAAAAAATATAATGAGACTTTAGTAGGACAAAACGAAGAATTAGCAAAAACGGTAGAAAAAGCTTCAAAATTAACTGTTTTGAACATGAAAGGATCGGCGTTTAAAGTAAGAAATTCAGGAAAACAAATTGAAACTGATAAAGCCAGCAGAGCAGATATGCTTAAAGTTAGTTTTACAATTGCTGCAAATGAAGTTGCAAAATCAGGAGATAAAACATATTATGTTCAAGTTATTGACGGCAAGAATAATGTTTTAGGAGTCAAAAAAGTGGTGAATTTTGGTGATGATATGTTGACGTATAGTTTCATGACTACTGTAAAATACGAAAATAAAACAGTTCAGGTTACAGAAAATTTACCTGGGAAAGATTTTGCAAAAGGAACTTATTATGTGAACGTTTTCGATAAAAATGAAGTCGTTTCAAAAACTAGTTTTACTTTGAACTAAGTATGAACTTTGCATAAAAAAAGAGGAGTCATTAAGAGGGCACTGAAAAAGTCTTTCGAATACATTGATAAATAAAAAGGAGTAGATATCTCAGGATTTCTACTCCTTTTTATTTATATTTAAGTCTAATTATTAGTTTTTTTTAGATGTTAATACAACAACAAACAATACAATTCAGCGAGTATTCTTCGTTGCATGATTTAATAGTTCCAAAAGAAAATCTATTAAGAAAAATCAACGATTTGATTGATTTTTCTTTTATTTATGACGAGTTGTTAAACAAATACTGCAACAATAATGGGCGAATGGCAGAAAGCCCTATTCGTATGTTTAAGTATTTACTACTTAAAACCATCTACAGCGTTTCCGATGTTGATGTCGTGGAGCGTTCTCAATACGATATGTCCTTCAAATATTTTTTGGATATGAAACCAGAAGACGATGTTATCAATCCGAGTTCGTTAACAAAATTTAGAAAACTTCGTTTGAAAGACACCAACCTTCTTAACTTATTGATAAATAAAACAGTAACTATTGCCATTGAAAAAGGGCATCATTCGCTCTAAGTCAATTATTGTTGATGCGACACATATTTTGTCTAGATCCAATCCATTTTTAGCTATCGATGTATTGAGAGAACGTTCTCAGCTACTGCGAAAAACAGTATACACCTTTGACGAGGAATTCAAAGAACATATGCCTCAAAAAAATACCGACAATGACTTAGAAAAGGAACTGGCTTATTGTAAAGAGTTGGGAAAACGCATTGAAAATGAGCCGTCAATAAGTTCAATCCCAGCTGTGAAAGAGAAATTACATCTACTCAAAGAAACCGTAGAAGATGCTCATGAAAATTTAACTTTATCAAAAGACACCGATGCTAAAACGGGTCATAAGTCTGCTGAGAGTTCCTTCTTTGGTTATAAAACTCATTTGGCAATGACCGAAGAACGGATCATTACTGCGGCTGTAGTCACATCTGGAGAAAAAGGAGATGGACCAGAATTGCCTAAACTTTTAGAAATTAGTCAAGAAAACGGAATCGATGTCGATACCATTATTGGCGATGTTGCTTATTCCGGAAAAGAAAATCTTAAAATCACAAGTGAACAAAACATTAAAGTTGTAGCACGTCCAAAGCCGTCCATAACACAAGGATTTAGAAAAGATGAAGAGAAATTTGATTATAATAAAGATGCCGATAGGTTTGTTTGCCCAGCTGGACATTTAGCAATACGAAAAGCACGTGGTGGAACCAAAGATGTTGGGGCAAATCAAGTAAATACATATTATTTTGATGTAGAAAAATGCAAGTCTTGCCTTTTAAAAGATGGTTGTTACAAAGAAGGAGCCAAGACAAAAACATATTCGGTATCCATAAAATCAGAATTACATCAAGACCAAATGGTTTTTCAAGAAACTGACTATTACAAAGAAAAAGCAAAACACCGATATAAAATAGAAGCGAAAAACAGTGAGTTGAAAAATGTACATGGTTATGATAGAGCAATATCGTATGGCATTACCAATATGCAAATGCAAGGTGCAATGGCAATTTTCACGGTAAACTTAAAAAGAATACTCAAATTAATGTAGAAAAATGAAGGCTACTGCTGCATTACTCAAAATGAATCTAGCTAAGCTCAAAATAGCCTTATTGAACTAACATTAAAATCAATATTAAAAAAGAAAACGCTTGCAACGGATTATTATAAATCCTGTTGCAAGCGTTTTTTTATTGACTAAAAAACGACGCTAATCAAAATATGCGATGTTTTTCAGTACCCTCTATTTTGCTCCTCTTTTTTTATGTAATAATTTTTCCTTCAAGAAATACGGTGTCTATTAAATTACTGCCAAAAGCATACGGCAATTGATAGTAGGATGGAATAGGCTTTGTGATAATAAAATTAGCTCTTTTGCCTATAGTTATACTTCCATGGGTATCTGAAATTCCCATTGCATACGCACCATTGATAGTGGCGGCATTTATGGCTTCCTCAGGAGTCATTCTCATTTTAATACAGGCAGTTGCCACAACAAAATTCATATTACCCGATGGAGTGGAGCCAGGGTTGTAATCTGTAGCAATTGCTAGAGGAAGACCGGCTGCAATCATTGCGCGGGCAGGAGTGTAAGGAATACTCAAGAAATAGGAGCAAGAAGGTAAGGCTACTGGCATTGTTTCTGTGTTTTTTAAAGCTTCGATATCTTCTGCTGTCATTACTTCAAGATGATCCACAGAGAGTGCATTGTATTTTATCCCTGCTTGAATTCCACCAATTGAATTGAACTGGTTTACATGGATTTTTGGCTTTAGGCCAAAGTGTATTCCGGCATTCATAATTTCTTCTGTTTCCTCAACGGTGAAATAACCAGTTTCACAAAATACATCTATAAACTGGGCAAGATTGTTTTTGGAGATTTCAGGAAGCATGTTGTTGATTAAAATATCAATGTATCCTTTTCTATCTTCTTTATAGGCTAATGGAATCGCGTGAGCTCCTAGGAACGTAGCTTTTATAGCTATGGGGTAGTTTTGCGCCAGTTGTTTGATAACCCGAAGCATTTTTAATTCCCCGTCTATGGTTAGCCCATAACCAGATTTAATTTCGACCGCTCCAGTTCCTAAACGCATAACCTCTTCCAGTCGTTCTTTAGACTGATCGTATATTTCTTCTTCGGTTGCTTCATTTAGCTTTTGAGCTGAATTTAAGATTCCGCCACCCCGATTGGCTATTTCTTCATAGCTGAGGCCATTGATGCGGTCTACGAACTCCTGCTCGCGATTGCCAGCATAAACAATGTGAGTATGGCTGTCACACCATGAGGGTAATATCATTTTTCCTGTAGCATCAATAGTTTGATCTGCTTTGGTATGTGGTACATTATCCATTGAACCAAAATCAGCAATCAAATTATCTTCTATAAGTAAGTATGCATTTTTGATGGTAGGAAGAATAGTCATTGCAGCACCAGCTATTTTGGTAACTGCGATATCGCGAACTTGAAGTAATTCCTTTATATTTATAATTAATGTTTTCATTGCTGTTTTTTTTTGTTATTCAGAAACGGTGATTTCAAACATTTTATCCCAATTTTTTCCAGTCACAAAAATAGTTTTGGTTTTTGGGTTGTAGGCGATTCCATTTAAAACTTCGGCCGTTGTGTTTTTTACCATTTTTCTTAGACCAGACAAGTCAATAATTCCTTCAACAGCACCATTTGAGGGGTTTACAACGGCAATGGCATCTTTTTGCCACACATTTACATAGAATTTGCCGTTAATATATTCTAATTCATTTATCGATTTTATTTTTGTTTTACCCGAATAGACATTAATATAATCTAGCATTTTTAGGTCTTTTGGGTTTGTTGTCCAAATTTTCTCTGTTCCATCTGATTGGTAAATATTTTTTCCGTCGTTAGTCATACCCCATCCTTCAATATCTTTAGTAAAAGCAAATGTTTTCTCTAATTTTAAGGTATTGGCATTATAGATAAAACCTGTTTTTTCTTGCCATGTTAATTGGTATAACTTGTCGTTTAAGAATGTAATTCCTTCGCCGAAATATTTATCTTCAAGATCAACTTGTTTGTATACTTTCCCTGTTTTGTAATCATATTTTCTAAGGTAAGAAGTGCCTTTTTGTCCCGTGCTTTCATATAATGTGTCTTTGTAAAATTCTAAGCCTTCTGTAAAAGAAAGCGTATCGTGTGGGTGGGTATTTACAATTTTATACTTCAATAATTTAGGTTGTACACTTGACACTAATTCTATTCTTGTAGTCGCTTCTGAATTTTCACCATCATAGTATACCAATGCTTTTAGGTTTTGGTAACCTAATTTTTGGTCTTTTAATCCAAACGTTAATTTCTCTAATCCTTTTGTAGCGCCAATTTTAGTATCGTTTACATAATATATAATACTATCGATAGCTTTCGATTGTGGGTTTAAAATTTCTAAATTTATTGCCTCTTCAGGCATGAATTTAGCCGAAAATTTAGAAGTATCGAAATTAAATATAGTATTTTCTCCTTTTTTTGTATCTCCACAATTAGAAAGTGTCATTGCTAATAAAATGACTGATAGTAAGTTATAGTTTTTCATAGTATGAATTTTGAATACACCAATATACAATGTTATTTTTAGCGAGCAAAGCGCTTGCAAAAATATAAAAAGATTGTATCTTTGCACCGGCAAGTCCTACACGACCAGCTCCTGCAGACTCCCCCAGGATGGGAACATAGCAAGGGTACGTGGTTGAGCGGTGCGATGTAGGTCGCTTGCCATTTTTTTATAATCTGAACTTGTTTCAGATTTTTTTGTGCCAATTTTGAAATGTTTTCAAAATATAAATAATAGTAGTCTTCCTTATGGAGGATTTTTTTATTTTTGGTCTATTCTAAAATGCAGCTAAACAAAAGTCAATATGAGCAAAGTGGTTTTAATTACGGGAGGTTCCTCGGGAATAGGGAAATCTATTGGGGAGTTTCTACATCAAAAAGGATTTGTTGTTTATGGAACGAGTAGGAACCCGGACCGCATTTTGAATACGGTTTTTCCTCTTGTGGCACTTGATGTTCGCGATGCTGCTTCGATTCAAGCGGCTGTAGCCAAAGTAATTGCAAGCTCGGGACGGTTAGATATTGTAATCAATAATGCAGGTGTTGGTATTACAGGACCTTTGGAAGAGATTCCAACGGTTGAAATGAAAAATCATTTTGACACTAATTTCTTTGGTCCAATTGAAGTAATTAAATCGGTATTGCCACAAATGCGGGAACAAAAATCAGGATTAATCATCAATATTACTTCGATAGCCGGTTATATGGGATTGCCGTATCGCTCGATGTATTCCGCTTCAAAAGGAGCTTTAGAATTGATTACAGAAGCGTTGCGTATGGAAGTAAAATCTTTTGGGATTCATATTGCTAATGTGGCGCCTGGCGATTTTGCTACTAATATTGCTTCGGGACGATACCATGCTCCAGTAATCAAAGGATCGGCTTATGAGGTTTCTTATGGCGAATCGTTGCGTACAATGGATGAACATGTAGACGGTGGAAGTAATCCTAATGAAATGGCCGAAGCGGTGTATAAAATTATTCAGACTAAAGAACCAAATGTTCATTATAAAGTAGGTGCTTTTATGCAGAAGTTTTCTATTGTATTGAAAAGAGTTCTTCCAGATAAAGTATATGAAAAAATGCTAATGAACCATTATAAATTATAGTTATGGAAAGT
This sequence comes from Flavobacterium sp. Arc3, assembly GCF_041431375.1. NCBI lineage: Bacteria > Pseudomonadati > Bacteroidota > Flavobacteriia > Flavobacteriales > Flavobacteriaceae > Flavobacterium > Flavobacterium sp. Arc3. The sequence continues at coordinate 53,809 of NZ_JASMRI010000014.1, forward strand.
ATAAAAGAGTTGCTGCCTCAAATATTAATGGTGTTACTTGTTATCATTTTTTGGTTTATCATTCGGGGAGTTTTGAAATCTATTAGTGCTAAAATGAATAATAACGAACTTTATAAAGAGGATATGCTTAATGTTCTCGAAGAAATAAGGGATGAATTGAAAGAATTGAATAAAAACAATTTAGTTAAGTAATTTTAAATTGTAATTTTACGTCGGATTTGCGTGAAGGATAGCAGCGAAAAGCCCACAGCATAGTGTAGCGATAGCGAAATTATGCGAGGACTTGTAGCGTATAGCCTGACCCTTGTGGTCACGCCCAAAATACAAACACACAATTAAATAAACAGATATTATGAAATTTTTTATTGACACGGCTAATTTAGCTCAAATTAAGGAAGCACAAGCATTAGGAGTTTTGGACGGAGTTACTACAAACCCATCTTTGATGGCTAAGGAGGGGATTACTGGAAAAAACAGCATTTTGAAGCATTATGTTGATATTTGTAATCTTGTTGATGGTGATGTAAGTGCTGAAGTAAATGCGCTTGATTATGACGGAATGATTAAAGAAGGTGAAGAATTAGCTGATTTACATGAGCAAATTGTTGTAAAACTCCCAATGACCAAAGAAGGTGTTATGGCTGCTAAATACTTTTCTGATAAAGGTGTTAAAACAAATGTAACTTTAGTATTCTCTGCAGGTCAGGCTTTATTAGCGGCTAAAGCAGGTGCTACTTATGTTTCACCATTCATCGGTCGTTTAGATGATATTTCTACTGACGGATTAGCATTAATTGAAGAAATTAGATTGATTTATGATAACTATGGTTATGAAACTCAAATTCTTGCTGCTTCAGTACGTCATACAATGCATATTGTAAACTGTGCTAAAATAGGTGCTGATGTTATGACAGGACCACTTTCTGCGATTTACGGATTGTTGAAACACCCATTAACGGATATCGGTTTAGCTCAATTTGTAGCTGATTTCGAAAAAGGAAATAAATAAGGTTAGAATTAAGAAGAAAGAGGTTAGAAGTTTTTCTATTTGCATTACGTCAATCTCTTTTATCAACATAAATACAAAAAGTCCCATTTGCATCTGCAAATGGGACTTTTTTATGCTTATTATTAGAAAATTACTTTCTTACAAAAGGAGGTAATAGTTTAGAAGAAACTTCTCCAAAACCTATTCTAACTTGGCTATTTTCGCAAAAACCTTTCATGATTACTGTATCGTTATCATTGATGAATTTACGCTCTGTACCGTCGTTCATTTTTATTGGGTTTTTTCCTCCCCAAGTCAATTCAAGCATAGACCCATAACTATTTGGCGTAGGTCCTGAAATTGTTCCTGACCCCATCATGTCTCCAGAATTTACACGACAACCGTTTGAGGTATGGTGTGTTAATTGTTGGCTCATAGTCCAATACATATGTTTGAAATTAGAATTGCTTATAACCGTAGGTTCAGCGTTTTCTGGTTGTATCGCTACTTCTAAATGGATGTCAAATGAATGCTTTCCTTTTTGTTGTAAATAGGGTAGTGGACTTGGATCTTGTTTTGGACTAAGAACTCTAAAAGGCTCTAAGGCATCCATTGTTACTATCCAAGGCGAAATTGATGAAGCAAAGTTTTTAGCCAAGAAGGGTCCAAGAGGCACATATTCCCACTTCTGAATGTCTCGTGCGCTCCAGTCATTTAACAAAACCATTCCGAAAATATAATCCTCAGCCTCGTTGATAGGAATCATTTCTCCCATTACGTTAGCATCAGTAGTGATGAATGCGGTTTCAAGTTCAAAATCAATTAAACGAGATGGTCCAAAAACAGGAGTAGTTTCACCAGCCGGTAGTGTTTGACCTATTGGTCTGTGAACTGGAATTCCTGAAGGTATGATGGTAGAACTTCTTCCATGATATCCTACTGGGATGTGAAGCCAGTTAGGTAATAAAGCGTTTTCTGGGTCTCTGAACATTTTTCCTACATTTGTAGCATGCTCTTTACTAGAATAAAAGTCTGTATAGTCACCTATTAATACCGGTAACTGCATTTCTACATCGTCTACTTCGAAAATAACAATGTCACGATGCTTTACATTATCTCTTAATTTTGAATTGTTCTTGTCAAAAATTTCGGCAATTCGGTTTCTGACTAATCTCCATGTTTTTTGCCCATCGGAGATAAAGTCATTGAGGGTGTCTTGCATGAACATATCATCAGTCAATTCAATACCTGCAAAGTAATTCATTTGCTGCAAAGCCCCTAAATCGATAGCAGAATTACCGATTCGAGTTCCTACGGTTACCACATTTTCTTTAGTTAAGAAAACACCGAAAGGAATGTTTTGAATTGGGAAGTCACTATTCTCTGGTACTTCTAACCATGATTTTCTGTTTGTATCGTTTGCTATTATTGGCATAATATGTTAATTGTTTTGTTGAAAATTATACTTCAAATATATTATAATCTGACAGTTTCACAAACGTTTTTTTGTATTTTTGCTACAAATTAACTAAAAACAAAGAAATGCAACGCGACAAACAAATTTTTGACCTTATTCTAGAAGAACAAGAAAGACAAATACACGGATTAGAATTAATTGCTTCAGAGAATTTTGTAAGCGATGAAGTAATGGAAGCAGCCGGTTCTGTTTTGACTAATAAATATGCAGAAGGATATCCAGGAAAAAGATACTACGGAGGTTGCGAAGTAGTGGATGTTGTGGAGCAAATTGCTATTGATAGAGCTAAAGAATTGTTTGGTGCTGAATATGCTAATGTACAACCACATTCTGGTTCACAAGCTAATACAGCAGTTTTCTTTGCTTGCTTGAAACCTGGAGACAAGATTCTTGGTTTTGATTTGTCTCATGGAGGACATTTAACACACGGTTCTCCGGTGAATTTTTCCGGACGTTTGTACAGCCCAGTTTTCTATGGTGTTGATCCAGAAACAGGACGTTTAGATTATGATAAAATTCAAGAAATAGCAACTAAAGAGCAACCAAAATTGATCATCGCTGGAGCTTCGGCTTATTCTCGTGATATGGATTTTGAGCGTTTTAGAGTAATTGCTGACAGTGTTGGTGCTATTTTATTTGCTGATATTTCACATCCCGCAGGATTGATTGCTAAAGGATTGCTTAATGACCCAATTCCTCATTGTCATATCGTTTCAACAACGACACACAAAACATTACGTGGACCTCGTGGAGGTTTGATTATGATGGGTAAAGATTTTCCTAATCCATTTGGTTTAACAACTCCAAAAGGAGATATCAGAATGATGTCTTCATTATTGGATTTAGCTGTTTTTCCTGGAAATCAAGGAGGGCCTTTAATGCATATCATTGCTGCAAAAGCAATTGCTTTTGGTGAAGCATTGAAAGATGAGTTCTTTACTTATGCTTTACAATTGCAAAAAAATGCCAATGCAATGGCAGATGCTTTTGTGAAAAGAGGATACAATATAATTTCTGGAGGTACAGACAACCACATGATGTTGATTGACTTAAGAAACAAAGGAATTTCTGGAAAAGAAGCTGAAAATGCTTTAGTGAAAGCAGAAATTACGGTTAATAAAAATATGGTTCCATTTGATGACAAATCACCATTTGTAACTTCTGGTATTCGTGTTGGAACTCCAGCTATAACCACTCGTGGATTAGTTGAAGAAGATATGGAAACAATCGTTGAATTGATTGATAGAGTATTGATGAATCACACCAATGAAGATATCATTGAACAAGTGGCTAATGAAGTTAACGAAATGATGAGCGAAAGAGCTATTTTCGTTTTTTAAAAACTTTTGTTTAAAGTTTCAGGTTTAAAGTTTAAAGGTTTGTGTTTACGGAATGGTATCACATGTTTTGAACTTTAAACTTTTTTTTTGACTTTAAACTTTTATAAACTTTAAACAAAAAAAATGGGTGTATTAAGATTGCAATTGCCTACAGATCCTAGATGGGTTAATATTGTAGAGAAAAATATCGAGGAAATTTTGACTGATCATGCTTGGTGCGAACAGAAAGCGGCTACAAATGCGATTACTATAATTACCAATAATTCGGAGCATCAGGATTTAGTACAGGATCTTTTGGCTTTGGCCAAAGAAGAAATTGATCATTTTGAGCAAGTGCACAATATTATCATTAAACGGGGGTTGAAGTTAGGACGCGAGCGCAAAGACCACTATGTAAATGAGTTGTATTTGTATATGAAAAAGAATGGGAATGGAAGTAGAGTTTCCAGCTTGGTAGAACGATTGCTTTTTTCGGCAATGATAGAAGCCAGAAGTTGTGAGCGTTTTAAAGTCCTGTCAGAAAACATTCAGGATGAAGAATTAGCTGTTTTTTATAGAGGTTTAATGGAAAGTGAAGCAGGGCATTATACTACATTCATTACATATGCCAGAAAATATGGAACGGGAATCGATGTGGAGAAGCGCTGGAGAGAATGGATTGATTTTGAAGCTTCAGTTATTGAAAACTATGGTAAAAATGAAACTATACATGGATAAAGGAAAGCTCTTTTTTTAAAGATGTAAAAATAATTTTGATGGTAATTTTAATAGAATTAAAAATCAGATGTTTACAAAAGTAGAAAATCATACTGCTATTTATTTTTTGTTTAATCCTTGTTTTTTTTCTTTGGATTACTAATTTTGGTATATATTTATAAAATCTTTGTATTAACAACAACTTAAGGTTAGGATGAGACTCTATATAAAATATGATGGCATTGTAGCTTGTAAGGTAATCTTACAGGAACAATTAGAGAGATTAGGAATTAGTTATAAACTTTTAGAGTTAGGTGAAATTGAAATTAGTAATAGCGTTTCGAAAGATAGTTTAGCTGAGCTTCAAGATACACTTAATAGGTATTCTATATTTATTGTTAGTAATGAAAAAAGTCAATTAATTCAAAAAATAAAAGATGCGATTGTTGAGATGGTTTATGAAAAAGATAAATTACCATCAGTTACAACTTCGCAATATTTGTCTGAAAAATTAAATTTTAGTTATGGTTATATAACGAATACTTTTTCAGAATATACGTATACTTCTATTGAGAATTTCATTATTATTCAGAAAATAGAAAGAGCCAAAAAATTAATTATTGAAGATGAATTGACATTAACAGAAGTTTCGTATAAATTAAGTTACAGCAGTGTAGCCTATTTATCAAGTCAATTTAAAAAGGTGACAGGACTGACTCCGTCTGCATTCAAGAGAATTGTAGATAAAAGGCGAAGCCTATCAAATTAATAAAAATAAACGATTATAATTATGATTACACACAAGGATTCAATACATATTTTGATTGCAGATGATGATGAAGATGACCGTGCTTTCTTTAGTGATGCGATGATGGAACTTAAAATGAATAATAAGTTAACATTGTTTAATGATGGTAAAGATTTGATGGAATACTTGGCGTGTCCTGATATTATTATGCCACATATATTGTTTCTAGATTTAAATATGCCTTATAAATCTGGATTTGAATGTTTAAAAGAAATTAGATCTGATAGCAGATTTAAGGACGTTTCGATTGCCATATATTCCACTTCGTCTTCTGAAAAAGATATTGAAGAAACGTTTGTTGAAGGAGCAAATATTTACATAAAAAAGCCAAATGATTTCAATAAGCTAAAAAAAGTAATAAAAGAAGTATTAAACATTAACTGGCAATTTCATTCCTCAGGGTTAAATAAAGAAACTTTTTTCTTCAGTATTTAAAATTCCTCTTTTTAATGAAGTTAGTAAACTTATTTAAGAACTCTCAAGTATTTAAGATTGCTTTAGTAATAGCAATTGTTGTAGTAGGATACATTGCATCTGTTTTTTATACACAGATGCAAAGTTTAGAATCTTCAGTTAACTTAATAACTAACTCTACAGAAACCCAGCTAGAATTAGAAAGAGTACTTTCAATCATCAGCATTTACGAAACTAATTTACGTAGTTATATCATTACTAAGGATGATTCTTACTTAGAGCATCGTTTTTTGAGGAGAGGAGAAATCGATCGTAATTTTACTCGCATAAAAAAATTAGTAGCTAATAATCCTGCAAGAAGTAAGGATGTAGATAAACTTAAACGAATGATCGATTATCGATTTGCTTTGTTTAGGGAAACAATGCTTTTAGCGAAAAGCCCAAATAACGACAGTGCCTTATTAAATGCAAAACTCCACGAAAGTAGCGAGTTTACAGAAAAAATGAAAACCTTTGTTTATAAAACAATCAATGCAGAAGGAGATAAGTTAAAAATTCATAACGAAAATCATCAATTTGAATTACAAGACTCCATTATAAGTGCATTTTTATTGGTTATTTTGAGTCTCTTGATTTTATTATTATCGTTTAATAAAATGAATGTTGATATTGATGAATTGAAAAAGACAAATGATGAACTTAAATTTGTTAACCGTTCTTTCAATTATGCCGAAAAGATAGCAGGCTTTGGTCATTGGAAGTTGAATTTAGAAACACGTGCTTATACTTTTTCAGATAATTTTTTTCGTCTTTTAGGAGCAGAGCCTAATTCTTTTAAACCTAATTTAGAAAATATTGTAAAATATATTCATCCTGATGATTTAGATTATGTCATGGATGTGCATAAAAAATCACTATTGACGCAGGAAGCGACCTCAATGATGTTTCGATATGTATTGCCCAATGGTGATTATCGTTATATCATGTCTGTGGGTACATTTACCAGAAACAGTAAAGGACAACTGGTTAAAACAGGTGTAAATTATGATATTAGTAATCAGTATAAGAAAACAATAGAACTCGAAGAGAATAATAAAGAGTTAAAGAGTATTAATGAAGAGTTAGAATCTTTCAATAATATTGTAAGTCATGATTTGCAGGAGCCGCTTCATAAAATCCAAATGTTCATCTCAAGAATTGAGGCTAAAGAAATGGAATTAATAACAGAACAAGGAAAAGTGTATTTTTCTAAAATACGTACTTCTGCAAATAAAATGCAAGCGCTTCTTATTGATTTAGTTAATTATTCCCGAACAATAAAAGGAGATAAAGTGTTTGTTGAAACAGATCTTAACATTGTATTGCGTCAGGTTATCGATGATTTATCGCTAAATATAGAAGATAAAAAAGCAATAATAAATTTAGAAACATTACCCGTAATTAAAGTAATTCCGTTTCAAATTGAGCAGCTTTTCGTTAATTTGATTTCAAACTCTCTAAAGTACAGTAAAGAAAATACTGTTCCCCAAATAGCTATTTTTCTGGATGATATTGGCGATAATGATGTTCATGAAGGTGAAATTATCAGTGATGAGAATTACTATAAAATTATTGTGGCTGATAATGGGATAGGCTTTAAACAAGAATATGCCGAGAAGATATTTGTTTTATTTCAACGTTTAGAAAAAGATAGTAAATATTCAGGTACAGGATTAGGGCTAGCAATTTGTAAAAGAATAGTCGAGAACCATGACGGCTTTATAAAGGTGAATTCAGATCCGGGAATTGGTACTCGATTTTCTATTTATATTCCAAAAAATGTCGTCTAGTTTCTTTATTGATGTAATAATAGAGGGACTATAGCACATTTCTTATACTTAATTAGCGCCATTTTAAATTAGGTTGTTTTATCTTTATTGAATTTCTAATACTAATTTTATGATAACTATATCTGAAGCTACTTCTAAGGATTTTAAAATAATTCGCGAAATCGCCTATAAAACATGGCCGGACGTATATGGGGAAATTCTTTCCGCAGCGCAACTGGATTATATGTTAAAAGCTTTTTATTCTGAAGAGGTATTAAGGGATAATGTAGCTAATAACGGACATCATTTTATTTTAGCTTATGATGGAGCTGTTTGTCTTGGTTTTGCTTCTTTTCAGCATGATTATTTAGATGATAAGGTAACACGTTTGCATAAAATATATTTGGTTCCTGAAGCCCAAGGTAAAGGAGCAGGAAGGTTGTTAGTTGATGCTGTCGTAGCCTATGCAAAAGAGAATCATTCTAAAATCCTTTCCTTGAATGTAAACCGATTTAATAAAGCATTGACGTTCTATCAAAAATTAGGTTTTGAAGTTGTTGGAGAAGAAGATATAGAATTGGATTATGGTTATTTAATGGAAGACTATAAGTTAGAAAAACAATTGTAGTTATTTCTTCTTTTGTATTGTTTGAATAAAACAGTTAAATTTTTCTATTATAAAACCTTTTTAATAGATTAATTGTGATTAAAAAACGGTAAATTTAAGTGTTTATTTGTCACTTGTTTTTATAAATCGATTGAAATGAAATTTGCAAACTATACTATATTAACTGTTCTGTTTTTAGTTTTGTCCTGTTCGAAAAAAAACGAAGGAATAAAACCAACTGTTGGTACCATAACCGAAAGTGTATATGCATCAGGAATCATACAAGCAGATGATCAGTACACCGTTTACTCCACTGTAAATGGTATTTTACAAAAAATAAAAGTTATTGCGGGACAGAACATAAGCCAAGGTCAATTGCTTTTTGAACTCGAAAGCGAAAAAGCAGAATTAAACACTCAAAATGCTAGACTAGCGTACCAGCTAAGTCAAGGAAATAGTCTTTACATCAAGGATAAGATTGCAGAGATGGAGTTAAAAGTACAATCTGCAAAGGATAAGCTGAATCTCGATGAATCTATTTATAATAGAAATAACAAAATCAGATCTCTTGAAGGAATCTCAGAAGTTGATTTTGAAAGATTTGAATTAGCTTATAAAAGTTCAAAGCTTAATTATGAGTCGGTAAAAAAGCAATTGGCACAACTCAGAGCACAATTGAAGAATGACCAAGATCGCAACAACATCAATCTTAAATACAGTCAAAATGCCCAAAGTGATTTTAGTATTAAAAGTGCTATGGCTGGACAATTGTATAATGTTTTAGTTGATGAAGGAACCTTAGTAACTACTCAGACTCCACTTGCGATAATCGGAAAGTCAAATTTATTTGTATTGGAACTCGAAGTAGATGAGAATGATATGGTTCGTGTAGTTCTGGGCCAGAAAGCTGTAGTTACGATGGACAGTTATAAGGGAGAAGTTTTTGAAGCGATCGTTGATAAAATATATCCCATTATGGATGCCCGTTCCCGTACATTTAAAATTGAAGCACACTTTGTTAAAGCACCAGAAAAATTGTATCCCAATCTAACGGCCGAAGCAAATATACTTATTCAAACAAAAGAAAATACGATTACAATTCCTAGAAATTATCTGGTAGACAATGAATATGTTGTCTTGAAGAATGGTGAGAAAAGGAAAGTGAAAATAGGTTTGAGTGATTATCAAAAAGTGGAAATTTTAGAAGGATTGAATAAGGATGAAACCATTTATATGCCAAAATAGTGAATTATAAACTGATTTTAAATATTGCTTTTCATTTGCTTAGAGCTAGACTTAAACAAACTATAGTTGCTGCCGTGGGAGTCACCTTTGGGATTGCTATGTTCATCGCTTTAGTCAGCTTTATGAGCGGATTGAATGAAATGCTAGACGGTTTAATGCTCAACAGAACCCCACATATCCTTTTGTATAATGAAGTAAAACCTTCAGATAATCAACCTTTATCGTTATCCGAGGATTATAAGGGAAGTACAAATTTTATTCGCTCCATCAAACCAAAAGACAGAGGGAAATCTATATACAACAGCATGTCGATTATTAAAAGCTTAAAGCAAGACAAACGCATTATCGATGTAGCGCCAAAAGTGACCGCCTCTGTTTTGTTCAATTCAGGAACGATTGAAATCGCAGGTTTTGTAAATGGAATCGATATGATTGCTGAGGATAAGCTTTTTAAGATTAGCGATTATATAAGAGAAGGAAAGGTGGCAGATCTAAGTCAGAACAACAGCATTATTATCGGAAAGGGACTGTCTGACAAGATGTTACTTGTGAAAGGGGATATTATAAAAATATCAACTTCTAGCGGTAATCTCGCTTCCTTAAAAATAGTAGGGATTTCTGAGATAGGAATTGCCGAAATTGACAATGTGATGAGTTATACTTCATTGGCTACAGCCCAAAAAATATTAGGTCAGCCAAAAAGCTATATTACCGATATCCAAATTAATCTTTATAATAAAGAATCGGCTGTTGGGCTGGCTAAAGAGTTTCATACAGCTTTCAATTTGGATGCTATGGATTATCGAACAGCTAATGCACAGTTTGAAACGGGAAGTACAGTACGAAGCATTATTTCTTATTCGGTGGGAATCGTTTTGCTGATTGTTGCCGGTTTTGGAATTTACAACATATTGAATATGATGATTTATGAAAAAATGGACAGTATTGCCATTCTTAAAGCCACTGGTTTTTCAGGTAGCGATGTAAAATGGATTTTTGTATCATTATCAATAATAATAGGGGTTGCGGGAGGCATTTTTGGTTTAATTTTTGGTTATATTTTTTCTAGTATAATTGACATTATCCCTTTTGAAACGACTTCTTTGCCAACCGTTAAAACGTATCCAATTGATTATAATATAGTGTACTATAGTATAGGGATAACCTTTGCGCTTTTTACGACAATTATTTCAGGTTTGTTTCCAGCTTTAAAAGCAAGTAGGGTGGATCCTGTAGAAATTATTAGAGGGAAATAGGTATGGAAAATAAGAAAGTCATAGAAACTATTGGTTTAACCAAGTATTTTTATAATCCTGCAAAGTTTCAGGTGATTAAGGATGTCAATTTAAGCATCAATCATGGAGAGTTTGTTTCTATAGTGGGAAGATCTGGTTCAGGAAAATCAACTTTGTTGTATTTACTTTCAACGATGGATACGGATTATGAAGGGAAGCTATTAATCCATAATGAGCTGGTTACGGGCCAGCCAGATGTAAATTTAGCACGAATCCGAAATGAGAAAATAGGCTTTGTTTTTCAATTTCATTATTTATTGTCAGAATATGATGTGTTAGGCAATGTGATGCTTCCAGGGCTTAAATTAGGAAAATACTCTAAAGAGGAATTAGAGCATCGTGCGATGGGGCATTTAAAAACTTTAGGTATAGAAAAACATGCCACAAAAAAGACGAATCAATTGAGTGGTGGTGAGAAGCAACGTGTCGCCATAGCACGAGCTCTTATAAATGATCCTTTAATCATTATGGGGGATGAGCCTACAGGAAATTTAGACAAGAAAAACGGAGATGTTGTTTTTGACATTTTTAAAACATTGACACAAGAGTTTAATCAGACTATATTGATTGTTACACATGATACTGACTTTGCTAGTAAAACAGATAGGATAATTACAATGGAGGACGGAAGGGTGATTTCTTGAGTTTACTCTTTGCAGTGTGTTACAAAGTTTTGCCAGCAAGGGTTGTGGGTTGCACTTCTTTAATTAAAAATAGAAGTATTCTCATTGTTCATTTTTAAAAGGTTAATAGTAAGATTATATCTCATTTTAAAATTTATTAAATTGGGTTGAAAAAAATCGATTTTAGAGCCAAAAATTTAACGTTTTAAAATAACAAATTTAGATTTCTAAATCTACCATTAGTGATTAAATTTTAAGTAGTTTTTTTGGCTAAAAATGAACTAGAAATCAATCAAAAATGGAGCTAAAAATAACCTTTAAATTTTAGCTTTTTTTTTACCCAATAGATTGGAATTATTTCTTTATTTTTGTTTTTAAATCCATTAAAATTATATTTTTTAAAAACAGGCAGTGATTGCTTAAAGACAGGCTAACTCTTGTATTTACAGTCTGTTTGGAGGTTTTTTTTTAAAACGATTATACAATTTTATAATAAAGTTATAACATTATCACATCAGATTTTTAGTGTATGTTTTTTTTGATAATTTTTACTAAAAAGCGTGATATTTATTCCGTTTTTAGAAAGAATAACCACTTCTTTTTTTTAATTTTGAAACACTAAAAAATACATTTTTAGTGAGTTAATTTTTGGATTGTCAATTTCACATAAAAGCATTCTTCGGAGCTGATTTTTTTCACTTGATTTAAAGATTTTTATTTGCTTGTATTTTGACTTAAAAAGGAGTCGGAATTCACTCGATTTTAAAGTTGTTTTTAGGTGGTATTTTTGACAATACAAAAGGAAAGAAATACAAAATTATGATATTAATTGTCGACGATATAAAGGCCAATATTATAGCTCTAAAAAAAACATTAGAGCTACATAATTTAGAGGTCGATTCGGCAGAATCTGGTGAAGAGGCTTTAAAGAAAATATTGAAGAATAATTACTCTCTGATCATCTTGGACGTTCAGATGCCTGTTATGGATGGTTTTGAGGTAGCAGAAATCTTAGGAGGAAGTAATAGAACTAAAGATATACCGGTATTATTTTTATCTGCAGCTAATAAACAAAAAAAGTTTATATCTAAAGGCTATGAATCAGGTGGAGTAGATTATATTACAAAACCAGTTGATTCTGATTTGTTGATTCTAAAAGTTAAAACCTTTCTTAAAATATTTCAACAACAAAATGAGTTAAAATCCATTAGAGACTTATTGTCAAAGGAAATCGAAATCCGCAAGGAAGCACAAGAGAATCTTGAAATTATAGTTAAGGAACGCACGAACGAGCTTGTAGTTAAAAATGAAGAACTAGAATTACGAAATCATGAACTACAGCAGTTTTCTTGGGTCGTTTCTCATGATCTTAAAGAACCTCTTAGAAAGATTCAGATTTTTAATAACATTATCAAGGATAAATATTTAGTTCAAGATGACAAAGCAGTAGATTATATAAATCGAACAATTAAATCAGCTGAACGGATGCAAAATTTAATTTCTGACTTGCTAGAATATTCTCGATTGTCAGCTAATGTACCCCTAGAAAAAGCGGAGTTAAATAATTTAGTAAATGAAGTTATAGGTGATTTTGATTACTTAATAGCGGAAAAGAAAGCCACTGTCAAAGTTAACAACTTACCAACGATAAAAGGAATACCAACCCAATTAAGGCAGGTGTTTCAAAATTTAATAAGCAATTCATTAAAATTCACGAAGAAAGAAGAACTACCTGTTATTGAAGTAAGTTGTGAGTTAATTGAAAGTAGGGATTTTAATAGTGAGCAATCTGATTCTGGTAAATTTTGCAAGATAACAGTGAAGGATAACGGAATTGGTTTTGACGAGCAATATCTAAATAAAATTTTTATGATTTTTCAAAGTCTCAGCGATCGTAAGGTTTATGAAGGGACGGGGATTGGACTGGCGATTGCAAAAAAAATAATTGAGAAACACAATGGTCTTATTACGGCAAAAAGTAATGTAGGAGAGGGAGCAAGCTTTATTATGGTATTGCCTTTAGACTTTAGTATTTAGAATAGTAATACGTTTATATAATTTACATGGAAAAAAACTTTAAAAGAAATTATACATTAGTTCGTCAATATCTATCTTGATACTAATGGTGAGTTCAATAGCCTCTTTTATAAGTATAAGAAGTTTATCAGAGAGTAATTCATTAGTTAATCACACTCAGGAAGTGATTTATAATTTGAATGATGGCGCTGCACAAGCCGTGGAAGCAAAGACTAGTATGAGAGGTTTTCTGGTAACCGGAAGCGAGAATTTTCTAAGTCATTTTGATGAAGCTGAAGAGAATACAAACGCGTATTTTAAAAAAGTGGAACAACTTACTATTGATAATCCTATTCAGCAAAATAGTTTAAAAGATTTTGAGAAACGTTCTGAGCTTCAATCTGAACTAGAAAGAAGCGATTTAGAGACTATAGAAAACATATTATGATTTTCTTCTACCACCAATTAAGGAAAGAATAAAAAGAATTATAAATATAAAAAATAATACTTTGGCTATACTTGCTGCTCCTGCTGCAATACCTCCAAACCCAAAAACTCCAGCAACTATTGCAAGAATTATAAAAATGACTGTCCATCGTAACATAACATTGAGGTTTTAGTTAATAAATAAGATTTGTTTAAATTATATTGTTTTACAAAAATCTTAAATATTTATCTCACTATTTAACTCTAAAAGTATAAATATTAACTCAATCGTATCATACTATGATAAAGACAATGGATATATTGATTTTCTTAGAAAGATTGCATCATTATTATATTGGCGTTTTGCAGTAAAAAGACCATTGCACCGGATGTTTGTTTCTTAAATGGACAAAACATCTAGTAATGAGGAGAAAATATTTCGTCAGAATTTTTATAATAAATATCTTTTGTTTGGGCTAATTTATTATTAATTAACTTCTTATGATTATTAAGTCGCTGCTACTATTATAAAGGAAAACGTTTGCGTTGATTTTTACTTAACAAAATCATAAAATTAATTTTCATTTTTAATCTTTGACTACATTTGGTCCCGAAATGAGAGTAATTATATTTTTTATATTCTTTAGTACGGTCTTCCTTTATGGAGGAGAACATTCCGCGGTTAAACGTACAGATTCTTGCTGCACTGAATACTCTTTTTCTAAAAATGTAGCTACAAGTCAACAAGAATTTATAGATAATTCTCATTCGAATAGTCAAATTATAGAAGCTTCTGATTTAGACTTAGGCGAAGAAAGCTTCGATACAGATCATTCACAAAATCGATTTATTCCTTTAAAAAATACTACAACTAAAAAGTGGTATTTAACCTTGTCCCATTTTGTTATTTTAAAAGAGGACTTTATAGCCATTAAAAACTTCCAAACTTATTTTGGCTATTCACAACCAATCTACATTATTCAAAGAGTTTTAAGAATTTGATTATTGACTTCATCAGTTAATAAAGGCATGATTTCTACTATCTAAAAGAGAAAAACATTTCGTTTTTTCCAATAGACGTTTCTTAAATGCGTCCTGTCTACTGATGTCCAATTTTACCATCAAAAAATCTTAATCAAAACATTCAATTACTCAATTCATTAACTACCATGAAGAGAATTGCCATTTTATCTGGGCTAATAGCCCTAGTAAGTTTAGCGAGTTGTAACTCCAAAAAAGAAGAAAAAGAAGTAGCAGAAACATATACTGTTACTAATCCTATCAGAATTGATACTTCCTTTACAAAAGAATATGTTTCCCAAATTCGTTCGGTTAAAAACATCGAAATCAGAGCGCTAGAAAAAGGGTTTCTACAAAAAATTTATGTTGACGAAGGTCAGTTTGTTAAAGAAGGTCAATTGTTATTCAAAATTATGCCTACGATGTATGATGCAGAATATCAAAAATCCAAAGCCGAAGTAAAGGCAGCCGAAATTGAATTGCAAAATACAAAATCACTTTCTGATAAAAATGTAGTCTCTAAAAACGAATATGCAGTTGCTCAAGCAAGGTTAGAACAAGCAAGAGCCGAAATGGCAATGGCAAAATTCCACCTTTCTGCTACTGAGATTAGAGCGCCATTTTCAGGAACTATTGATAGGATTCCTAAAAAATTAGGAAGTCTTATTGACGAAGGGGATTTATTAACTAGCCTTTCAGATAACAGTCAAATGTTTGCTTATTTTAATGTGTCTGAACCTGAATATTTAGACTATCAAACGGATATTAAAAACCGCGCTGATAACAAAGTAGGTCTACTATTAGCTAATGGTGTTCCTTTAAAATACAAAGGTAATGTAGAGGTTGTAGAAAGTGAATTTGATAGTGAAACAGGAAACATTGCTTTTAGATCCAGATTCCCTAATCCAGATAAATTACTTAAAAATGGAGAAACAGGTAAAGTTTTAATGACTGTTCCGCTAAAAAATGCCGTAGTAATTCCACAAAAAGCGACTTATGAAATACAAGACAAAAAATATGTTTTTGTAGTAGATAAAAATAGTGTGGTGCACTCTCAGGAAATTAAAATTAAAGGAGAAATACCAGATTTATACGTAATAGAAAGTGGTATAACTGCTAATGATAAGGTTTTATTAGAAGGTGTTCAAAAAGTAAAAGAGAATGATAAAATTCAATATAAAGTAATCAATGCTAATGATGTGATTACACATTTGAGATTAAAAGCGGAATAAGTTAATCATATAAAAAACTACACAAATGTTTAATAAATTTATTCAAAGACCCGTTTTGTCGATAGTAATATCGCTAATAATTGTCTTTTTAGGGGTGTTATCGGTGATGAATTTACCTATTACCCAATTCCCTTCTATTTCGCCACCAATGGTGAATGTTACAGCAGATTATCCAGGTTCTAATGGAGAATTGATGATCAAATCAGTTGTTATTCCTTTAGAAAGAGCGTTAAATGGTGTTCCTGGAATGAAATACATGACTTCTGATGCTGGAAATGATGGTGAAGCAAGTATTCAAGTCGTATTCAATTTAGGTACTGATCCTAACCAAGCGGCTATTAACGTTCAAAACCGTGTGGCCTCGGTGGTTAATAAACTACCTCCATTAGTGGTAAGAGAAGGTGTGAAAATTACTCGTGAGGTTCCAAGTATGTTGATGTATGTAAACCTTTTTAGTACAGACAAAGGGACTGATCAAAAGTTTTTGTACAATTATGCTGATATCAATGTTTTATCTGAATTAAAGAGGGTAAATGGTGTTGGATCTGGAGATATTTTAGGAACTCGTGAATATGCGATGCGTATTTGGTTGAAACCCGATCGTATGCTGGCTTATAAAATTTCTGCCGATGAGGTAATGGAAGCTTTGTCTAGTCAAAGTTTAGAAGCTTCACCAGGTAAAACAGGAGAAGCCTCAGGGAAACGTTCGCAAGCATTTGAATATGTATTAAAATATTCAGGTCGGTTTACAGACGAAAAACAATATGGAAATATAATATTACGATCTAATGCTAATGGCGAAATATTAAGATTGAAAGATGTTGCAAATATTGAATTTGGAAGTTCGATGTATGATATTTATTCGAATCTAAATGGAAAACCATCTGCAGCAATTGTATTAAAACAATCCTTTGGTAGTAATGCAAATCAGGTTATCGAAGATGTAAAAGCCAAATTAGAAACCATCAAGAAAAAATTTCCAAAAGGAATGGATTATGAAATTTCGTATGATGTTTCTAAATTCTTAGATGCCTCGATCGATAAAGTAATTCATACCTTAATCGAAGCTTTCATTTTAGTAGGATTAGTAGTGTTTCTATTCTTGGGGGATTGGCGTTCTACAATAATTCCGGCAATTGCGGTGCCAGTATCGCTGGTGGGAACTTTTATGTTCATGCAATTATTCGATATTTCACTTAATTTAATTACGTTGTTTGCTTTGGTCTTAGCTATTGGAGTCGTCGTCGATGATGCCATTGTGGTTATTGAAGCCGTTCACGCTAAGATGGAAGAAGAACATCTGGGCCCATTAAAAGCGACTAAAAAAGCAATGCATGAGATCGCTGGAGCTATTGTGGCTATTACTTTCTTGATGGCAGCAGTATTTATTCCAGTTGCATTTATGTCTGGTCCCGTAGGTGTGTTTTATAGACAATTTTCTATTACGATGGCGACAGCAATTATTCTTTCGGGAATCGTAGCCTTGACATTGACACCTGCACTTTGTGCGATGATGTTAAAAAACAATCATGGTAAGCCTAAAAAGAAAACGCCTATAAATAGCTTTATCGATGGTTTTAATAACCTGTTTAACCTTACTCAAGGTAAATACCAAAATTTACTTGGGAAAATTATAAACAGAAGAGCGATTACTTTTATTGCGCTTTTGGGATTTTGTGCAGGAACTTGGTTTATTAGTAGTACGGTTCCTTCTGGGTTCATTCCAAATGAGGATCAGGGGATGTTTTACGCCATTATTCAAACACCTCCGGGATCTTCATTGGAACGAACCAATGATATTTCAGTAAAACTGCAAAAAATTGCAGAAGGTGTTGAAGGAGTAAAATCGGTTTCTTCCTTAGCAGGGTATGAAATTCTGACTGAAGGTACTGGATCTAATGCAGGAACTTGTTTGATTAATCTTAAGGACTGGGACGATAGAAAGCATTCTGTTGTGGAGATTATGGCAGAATTAGAAGAAAAATCTAAAGACATTCCAGGAGCAAACATCGAGTTTTTCCAACCGCCTGCCGTACCAGGATATGGAGCTGCCGGAGGATTTGAGCTTCGTTTATTAGATAAAACGGGTTCAGGTGATTACAAAAAAATGGAGGCTATTAATAATGATTTTGTCAAAGAGCTCAACAAACGCAAAGAATTATCTAATGTTTTCAGTTTCTATAGCGCTAGTTTTCCTCAGTATATGATGAAAGTAGATAATGACTTAGCACAACAAAAAGGAATATCCATTGAGAATGCAATGAATACCTTATCTACTTTAGTGGGAAGTAATTACGAGATTAGTTTTATTAAATATGGAATTAATTACAAAGTAATCGTTCAAGCGTCTCCTGAATACCGCGCATTGCCAGAGGATATTTTGAAACTCTACGTGAAAAATAACCGAGATGAAATGGTGCCTTATTCTGCTTTTATGAAGTTAGAAAAAGTATATGGATTATCGGAGATTACAAGACATAATATGTACACTTCTACAGAGATTAGTGGTTCTGCTGCTGCAGGATATAGTAGTGGTACTGCGATTAAAGTGATTCAAGAAGTTGCGGCTGCAAAATTACCAAGAGGATATGATATTGATTGGGCCGGTATTTCTGCCGATGAGGTTTCACAAGGAAATCAGGCCATTTGGGTATTCCTTATCTGTTTAGGATTTGTATACTTGGTTTTAGCGGCACAATATGAAAGTTTTATTCTGCCTTTATCTGTAATTCTATCCTTACCAGCGGGTATATTTGGAGCCTTTCTTTTATTAAAATTAACTGGACTTGAAAACAATATCTATGCTCAAGTAGCGATGGTAATGTTGATCGGGTTGCTGGGTAAAAATGCCGTTTTGATTGTGGAATTTGCCATTCAGCGACATGCCGCAGGGAAATCAGTGTTAGAGGCTGCAATGGAAGGCGCAAAAGCAAGGTTCCGCCCTATTTTGATGACTTCATTTGCTTTTATCGCAGGTTTACTACCATTAGTGTTTGCTAGTGGACCAGGTAAAATTGGAAATAGAACTATTGGAACGGCCGCAGCAGGAGGGATGCTTATTGGTACTATTTGCGGAGTATTTGTAATTCCGGGATTGTATTACATCTTTGGTCGAATAGCCGAAAAATACAAGTTGGTTAAAAATGAAGAAGAAAATCCATTAACTGAAGAAATTGATAACAATGAAGTTCATAAATAAAAATAGTATTGCAATAGCTATCTGTATTACGATAGTGGGCTGTAAGGCGCCATCAGTTGTAGAAAGCGCTTCTAAAGTAGCTGTTCCAAATGCATTTGTTACTAGTACGGATACCACTACTATTGCAAGTATGCAGTGGCGAAATTTCTTTACTAATAAGAACCTACAAAGCTTGATAGATACAGCTCTTCAAAATAATCAAGAGTTGCAGATTACGTTGCAGGAAATTGAAATAGCTAAAAATGAAGCACGAATTAGAAAAGGATTTTTATTACCAACAGTAGGTCTTAAAGCAGGTGCTGGAGTAGAAAAAGTGGGTCGTTACACGAGTCAAGGTGCTGGAGATGCTTCTACCGAAATTGCACCAGGAAAAGAATTTCCAGATCCACTGACGGATTTTACTATTGGAGCTTACGCCAATTGGGAAGTAGATATCTGGCATAAACTGCATACTGCAAAAAAAGCTGCAGTTACGCGCTATTTAGCAACGGTAGAAGGTAAAAACTTTGTACTGACTAACCTTGTTGCTGAAGTGGCTATTTCGTACTATGAATTACAGGCCTTGGATAACCAACTACTAATTGTAAAACAAAATATTGCGCTTCAAAAGAATGCGTTAGAGATTGTGAAATTGCAAAAAGAAGCGGCAAGAGGAACTGAATTAGCAGTACAGAAATTTCAAGCAGAGGTACTGAAGTCGCAAAGTATGGAGTTTGATATTAATCAAAATATCAAGGAGACAGAGAATAAAATCAATTTTCTCCTGGGTCGTTTTCCTCAGGAAATTCCAAGAGACAGAACCGCTATTTTAAGTGTCGTTCCTGAATCTATTCAAGCAGGGATTCCTTCACAGTTGCTAACGAATCGTCCAGACATTAAACAGGCCGAATTAGAGTTGGCTGCAGCCAAATTAGATGTAAAAGTTGCGAGAGCAGAGTTTTTTCCTTCTTTTGGGATTTCAGCAGGAGTAGGGTATAATGCCTTCAAAACCTCTTTCTTGTTTAAATCACCTGCTTCATTATTGTACTCTTTGGCGGGTGAATTAGCAGCTCCATTAATTAATAGAAATGCTTTAAAAGCCGAGTTTAGTAGTGCTAATGCCAGACAGATTCAGGCGATGTATAACTATGAGCGTGTTATTTTGAATGCTTATTTAGAAGTGTCAAACCAACTTTCGAAAATTGATAACCTAGAAAAAAGTTATGATCTAAAATCTAAACAAGTGGCTGCTTTAGACAAATCTATTGATGTTTCAAATGACTTGTTTAAGTCGGCTAGAGTAGATTATTTAGAAGTTTTACTGACACAACGTGATGCATTAGAAACAAAATTGGAATTAATAGAAACTAAAAAAGACCAATTGAATGCCGTTGTTAATGTATATAAAGATCTTGGAGGCGGTTGGAGATAACCAATAATTTAATTTAGAATCAGAGTCGGGAATTTTTTCCGGCTCTTTTTTTTGCCAAAAAACCTTATTCAACGATAATATCGTACTTGGTTAATAAGCCTTTTAAGCCTTCAATAGAAAATTGAGCTTTTTTAAGTTTTGTCTTGGTGGGATCGATTGAATAGTTGTAGCTTGTTCTAAAGTCGGCTTTGTCGGCAATTGCTTTATCAAATTCAGAACGGTATAAATCACAGTTGCTAAATAGGACTTCGGTTAAGTTAGTACTCATAAAGTCAACTGCAACAAGGCTAGTATTTGTGAATGTTGTCCCTTTCATTTTTAAGGTGTAAAATTTGGAGAAATCCAAAATACAATCCTTAAAATGAACTTCAAAAATGAATTTATCACACATTGCAAAGTTTACATCGGTCATTTTACATGTATTAAAAAAGACCGTTCTAAAGGCAACATGATTTATCTTTGAACTATTGAAATTGCAAGAATTAAAGTGACAGTCGATAAAAGTGACAGCAATAAAATTACATTGGGAGAAATCACAATTGGTAAATGTGCAAGATTCAAATTCCTTGAAATTGACTTGTTCTTCACCATAAGTGATGTCTTTGTATTGTAAGTCAAGGCTGTATTCAGACATTTTTTAAGGTATAAAGGAAATAAAATGGAAATAAAATTATCTTTTTGTGGATTAACTACATTTTTAATCTAATGCCTGCAAACTTACTATATCCATTGCTAATTCTCTAATTTAGTTTGGAAGGATTGGAGTTGTTTTGCGTAAGGGGGGATGATACTGATAAAATCAATATTGAATTATAAAAAAAATACTCTCACGAATTATGTAAATGATTAGTTAACCAAATGTAAATATTTTTTAAGAGCTATAGTGGAAAAGGAATAATTTAGATGGATAAAAAAACCGCCTCAAAAATGGTATGGAGACGGATTCTTGGAATTATTCAGAGAAGTTTAATTAGAATTAAAAGTAAGTCACAGCTCAAATTTCATCTAATTAGTTTCACTATTTTTCGTGTGATATTGTAGGATTGTCTTTTACCCATTCGTTCATTCCAGCAGAATAGTTTGCTATTTTTGTATATCCTTCTTTTGCTAAAATAGAATATGCAATTGCAGATCGGTCTCCACCTTGACAATGAATGACTACTTGTTTATCTTTAGGAATTAAATTTAGATGGTCATAAATAGTTCCTACAAATACATTTTGCGCTTCTTTTATGTGTGCAGTATTAAATTCTGAAGCACCTCTCACATCAATTATAACGCTATCGTCCATAACTTCTTTAAATTTGTGAAGGTCAATATTTTTTGCTGTTTCTAATTTTCCACCATAATCAGTCCATGATTTTGTTCCTACGACATACCCCATAACATTGTCTAAACCAATTCTCATTAGTTTACGAGTAAGATCATCTACTTGGCTTTCATTTTCAACTACTAAAATAAATTTTTCATCATAATCTACGAACCAACCTGCCCAGGTTGCAAATGAGTTATTTCCTTGAATATTTAAAGTTTGAGGAATAAATCCTGCTGCAAAGGCGAGTTTATTTCTAGCGTCAATTACTTTTACTCCTTTTTCGATAGCTGTTTTCAATGCTGATGCAGCTAGTAATTTTTGTGTTGGAACTTCAGTTAATAGCGGTCTGTCAACTTTGTTCAACTTTTTCATCATGGCAAAATACTTAGGAGGCTCGGGTTGGTCTTCTAATAAATATTTTACAAATCCATCCCTATCATTAGCATATTGTAGCGCCCAGTTTCTTATTTTTTCGTAACCCACAGTAGTGCTTGGCACAGAACCTAATGCTTTACCGCAAGCGGAACCAGCGCCGTGGCCTGGCCAAACTTGGATATAATCCCCTAGCTCTGAAAATAACTGAATGGACTTATACATTTGTAAGGCACCAGCATTAGCAGTACCCACTATATTAGCGGCTTTTTCTAATAGATCTGGGCGACCAACATCACCAACAAAGACAAAGTCACCTGTAAACAGCATTACTGGCTTTGTTGTTGCTGGAATGTCTGTAAGTAGGAAACTGATGCTTTCAGGAGTGTGTCCTGGAGTATGTATAACTTCTAATGTTAAATTACCTAATTTTAGTATATCACCCTGTTTTAAACCATTATGGGGAAACTCATATTGCCAGTCTTCACCTCCTTCTGCAGAAAGAAATAGTTCAGCGCCTGTTACTTTTGCTAACTCTCTGGAACCTGCAAGAAAATCAGCGTGTATGTGAGTTTCCAGTACATGCGTTATTTGCATGTTATTTTCTTTTGCTATTTCTATATAAGTATCTACATCTCTTTTTGCATCAATAACTGCTGCTACGCCTGATTTTTGACATCCAATGAAGTAACTTCCTTGAGATAAACTCTTGTCGTATATGTGTTTAAAATACATTTTTTTATTTTTAAGTTATTAATTGAGTGTAATTTACAAAAAAACCACCCTATTAAAGAATGGTTTTTAAGTTTTTTAAAATAGGAGATTTAAATAGATTTTTTGGCTAAGTACCAATCCACCATTTCTAAATTACTCTTTTTTCTTTCGGCTAATTCTTCTACTGTTTTTGGAGCAGAAACAATCACTTTTTCACCAGGTTGCCAGTCAAGAGGCATAGCTACACTATACTCGTCTGATGTTTGTAGAGCGAGTAGAGAACGTTTAGTCTCTGCCCTATTTCTACCTACATTTAAAGGGTAATACATGATTAAACGTACTTTTCCTTTAGGATCCATTATGAAAACGGCTCTTACTGCAGCTGTTTCACTTTCTCCTGGTTGAAGCATTCCGTATTCTTTTGAAACCTTCATACTAATATCTGCAACTATTGGAAATTCAAATAAAACACCTGTTTTTTCATTTACGGCATTTACCCAAGCAATGTGAGAATGAATGCTGTCAATACTTAGACCCATTAATTTTGTATTGTGTTTTGCAAAGAAATCTTTTTCTAAAGCAAACCCACTCATTTCTGTAGTACAAACTGGAGTAAAATCAGCTGGATGTGAAAAAAAACATAACCCAACTTCCTTTATTATATTCTGAAAATTTTATTTTTCCTGTAGTGGTTACCGCTTCAAAATCTGGAGCCATATCACCAATTCTTGGCATTCAAATTATTTGTTCGTCCATTGTTTTATATGTTTAGATGATTATTTTATAGCTCGAAGTTAGTATAGATTCAATAAATTTTATGTGACAAGAGTTATGTCGTATTAATTAAATTCATCGTAATTTTATAATTAATAGTTTTTAGCTATAAATATCTTAATGTAAGCTATTAATATAAAAAGCCTCTTGTGATAAATGTTACACTTCTTTTGGCTATTAATAAATAGTTTTACAAAAACTTAAAAACGCATCATGAAAAAAATCGTTATACTTTTTTCGGTAGTGCTACTTTTTTCTTGTAATAAAAAGAAGCATTCGTATCAAGATATTGATAAAACACCAAGTTTTGCTTACCAACCGCAGCAAGCCAAAGATTTAATGGAAAAACATTGTTATACCTGTCATAGTCCCACTGCAGATGAGGTAGAAGGTAGGGTCGCGCCGCCATTTGTTGCTATTAAAGCACGATATATTGATAAGGAAGGATACAACAAAGCCGAGTTTATAAAAGCAGTTTCTGAATTTGTAGCAAATCCTACAGATGATAATGCGTTACTATATGGAGCGGTCAGAAAATTTGGCGTAATGCCAAAACAAGTTGTCCCTGATAGCGCTACCGTAAAAATTGCCGCATTTATGTATGATTATAAAGTGGAAGCGCCAGCATGGTTCAAGGAGCATTGGCAAGGTCACGGAAATAAGGATTGGGAACAATCAGGTAAAGAGTTTGTTGCTGTTGCAAAAGAAAAAACTTATGCAGATATAGGTTTAGAATACGCATTGGGAACCCAAAAGGTTTTAGGTAAAAATCTAATGGGAACCATCCAAAAGAAAGGAACGATTGAAGCAATGGCTTTTTGTAATATTCAGGCCATTCCATTAACAGACAGTATGTCCGTTAAATACAATGCAACAATCAAACGTGTTTCTGATAAAAATAGAAATCCAAATAATAAAGCAAATGCCGAAGAATTGATTTATATCGCGCAATTCAAGAAAGATTTAGCGGCTAATAAAGAGCCTAAACCAGTTATAGTAGAGAAAGGCGATAAAGTACATTTTTACTACCCAATACCAACTAATGCCATGTGTTTGCAATGTCATGGTACGTCTGAAAATATAAAACCAGAGGTACAAATGAAAATAAAAGGATTGTATCCACATGATTTGGCAACGGGTTATAGTGAGAATGAAGTAAGAGGAATGTGGAGTATTGTATTCGATAAAAAATAAGTTATGGAAGAGTTAAGAATAAAAGAGGTTTGCCCAACAAGCACATTAGAATTAATAAAATGCAATTATCTATTGCTCGATGTTCGTGAAGAAAAGGAATTTAATCAGTTCTCATTTGATGTTCCGCGTGTATTGCACATTCCAATGAGTGAATTGGCTTTAAGAATGAACGAAATCCCAGAATCCGAGAAAGTAATTGTGGCGTCTTTAAATGGAGAGCGAAGTTTGCAGGTGGTACATTTGTTGCGTGATTATGGTTTTGACAATTTGTTGAACATGAAAAAAGGACTTTCAAAATGGGTTCAGAAAGGATATCCAATTAAAGGTGAAACCACGATTGAAGAAAAATCGTGTTGTGGAGGTGAATCAAAATGCAAATAAAATGACGAAAAAACAATATATTTTTACGGGAGTTGGAGTAGTAGTGGGCTTAATTGCGGGCTACGCCTATTATCATTTTGTAGGCTGTGCATCAGGTACCTGTGCCATTACCTCAAAGCCGATAAATAGTACTTTATATGGTGGTTTAATGGGTGGTTTGTTATTTAATATGTTTGTAACTTCACCAAAAAAGAAAGATACATTATGAGTAATTTTTGGAATGAACGATATGCTGAAAACGAGTATGCTTACGGAATTCAGCCCAATCAATTTTTTGTAGAATCGATTTCTAAATTGCCTGAAAACGGAAAAATATTATTTCCTGCCGAAGGAGAAGGTCGAAATGCCGTTTTTGCAGCAAAAAACGGATTTGAAGTTCTTGCTTTTGATACAAGTATCGAAGGTAAAAAGAAGGCGGATAAGTTAGCTAATGATAACGGTGTGAAAATTGATTATCGCGTTGGAATACTAGAAGAATTAGATTTTGAACCAGCTTCTTTTGATGGAGTTGTCTTTATTTATTCTCATTTTCCAAAGGCTATTAGAGCAACAATTCACCATCAAATTGAACGATTACTAAAACCGAATGGGGTTGTGATTTTTGAGGCATTTAGTAAGGAACAATTAGAATATCCTTCTGGCGGACCAAGGGATCTTGAAATGTTGTTTTCGGAAGAGGAGGTAAAAGAGGAATTTAAAAACATAGCATTTGATTTCTTAAAAACAGAAATTATCGAATTAAGTGAAGGCCCTTTTCACCAAGGGAAGGGATCCGTTATTCGATTTATAGGTAAGAAAAAATGATAAAATCGTGGAAAGATTATTTATTTGTAAGCATACAATTCCTATTATTTGGATTGTATGCTTTTGATTTTTTACCACATTTTGAACTTCCCCAACCAGTAAAATATATTGGATTAGTGGTGGCCATCATAGGTTTTCTTATTTCAGCACTTTCGGTTTTGCAACTCAACAAAAATCTAACTGTTTTTCCAACACCCAAAACAGATTCTGAGTTAATCACTTTTGGAATGTACAAACTCAGTCGACATCCTATTTATACAGGACTCATCTTGTTTACGTTTGGATATGCCTTTTATAAAGTTTCATTTTTAAAATTAGTTATTGCTCTAATTTTATTGCTTTTATTTTACTTTAAAACAAATTATGAAGAACAATAATTACTTAAAAAATTTTCTGATTACAAGGAGTATAAGAAAAAAGTAAACCGATTTTTCCCTAAAATCAAAAAGCCTCAAGAATAACTTGAGGCTTTTTTGAGTTTTAAAATTTATAGTTTACAAATAGCGTAAAGTTTCGACCAGGTTCCGTAATAGGAACTCTTCCAAAACCGGCTACATTGTTGAAAGCAAAGGTTAAATGGTTGTTGTAATATTGATCAAACACATTTAAAAGCCCCATTCCAATGGATACTGATTTTATAGGTTTGTAACCAATGTTTAAATCCATCACTTCATATCCTGCGGTAGCAATTTCATCATAGCTAGTTGAAATTTTGTTTTGTTTTGCTGTCAAAGTGTACAATGCTT
The DNA here is from genome assembly GCF_041431375.1 of Flavobacterium sp. Arc3. Lineage (NCBI taxonomy): Bacteria > Pseudomonadati > Bacteroidota > Flavobacteriia > Flavobacteriales > Flavobacteriaceae > Flavobacterium > Flavobacterium sp. Arc3. The sequence continues at coordinate 80,714 of NZ_JASMRI010000014.1, forward strand.
TGGCCCAGAACTTCTTGTATTCATAACTCAATTTTAATCGCGTTACTAATGGCGGAGTTAGAGGTAAACTTTCATTAAAATCTTTGTTTTCTGTATAGGTGTACGAAACCTCTGTTCCAAAATTAAAATTCTCATGGAATGTAATGTTTCCGTAAGCTTCAAAACCAGTTTTTAATGCTTTGTCAATATTTCTAAAAACTTTTGGGTGAATTGGTGGTGAAGTCGAGTTGTATTTTCGAGTTAAAGAGGCATCTACAACGCCTAGAATATAGTTTTCATAAATAGAATAAAATACTGAAGTTCCATATTGAACTGAATTAAAGAAGCCTTTTAAGTTTGTTTTTCCATCAAAACTTAATTCAAATTGATTGTTTACTTCCGGTTTTAAATTTGGATTTCCGACATATTCATAAGCATCTCTTCCAATGTTAAAGAAGGCGATAAATCGTTCTTCAATATTAGCTGCTCTAGTTCCTCGACCAAAAGAAGCTTCTATTTTATAATTGGGATTGAAAAGGTATTGATACGAAACCGTGCCACTATACAATGTTTCATTTCTTTTTTCTAAATTAGGATACAAAGCAGCATAAGTGGGATCTAAATCATTCGCATCAGAAGTAATAAAGTCCAAACGGGAACCAATAGTTAACCATGATTTCTCTGAAGCTTTAATTTTAGTTTCTGCAAAATAGCCAAAATCATTGGAGTAACTGTCTTGCCAAACTTTATCATAATAAGCTAAAGGTGTTGTAAGCGTATTTCCCATCATATTAACTTTGACTAAACGATCTCTGCCACCTTCTCTAGATAAATTGACCATATCGATTCCAGTAAACAAATTGACTTTGGAGCCTAAACTCCATTCTGTTTCAATTTTCCCACCATAAGTTAAAGCATTTACTTTTGACACGGCTTCTGAATTTGCAAAAGAAGCTCTTCGTGAATTGGTCATAATATGATCTACATACGAGTAGTAAACCTTAGAAGTTAATCCTTTAAAATAGGTGTTGTTTGTCTCTAATTTGTAATCTAAATTAGCCATGGTACTATTATCTTCATCCGTATCCATAGGCAAACCTGCGTGAAGCACATCACGACCAAAATTTTGACGTAAAGTAGCTTGCAAACGTTGGTTATCTGAAATTTGGTAACCCGTTTTTAATCCATAACTAATACTTCTAAACGAGGACGGAATTTCGTTTTGATTTCCATCTTTATAGTTTCCATAATCGCGATAACTGAAGTTTCCAGAAAAGTCAAACTTTTTAATTTTACTGTCTAAAGTAAACATGTTAACCATAGAGTTTCCATTGCTTTCATAACCAGAAGAAAGACTCCCGCTAAGGAGCTTAGTGTTGTTAGCTGGAGATTTTGAAACTAAATTAATAAGTCCTGCAAAAGTGTTTCCATAACGAACCGAAAATGGGCCTTTTATGATTTCGATTTTAGTAATTTCTTCTGGATTAACCAATGTAGTTACAGGATCCATTCGGTTGGGACAGGCATGAAACGCTTTAGTTCCACCATCTATTTGAACATTTAACTGTTCGTATTGAGAAGCTCTAAAAGCGGGGTCAACAGCATAATTTCCTCTTTTGATGAGATGAAAACCATTGATATCTTCAAATAATTCACCAGAATTTTTAGGCTGTACTACTTTTTCAGAGAAATCCTGTTTAACAATAACCTGGGCAGGGTTTTTTATGGACGAACCCGTAACAAGTACTTCATTTAAAAGGGTCACTTTGGTCGTGTCTATTTTTTTTGTTGCTTCTTGAGCATAACCGTTTAGCGTGCCTAATATAGTTAAGGCACAAATAATTTTTTTCATTTTGATAATTTTGATTAAACATTCTAGCTATTAAGCTGTTGCGATGTTAAACCAAATTTTGAGGAGGATGTTCTGAAGGGTAATTTATTTTAACCTGAAAGAAGTCTTTTTTAGAATAGATCTTTTTCTTTTGTGAAGGAATTAGATAGGAAATTGGGTGTTGAACGAAGTCGTTAAAAAATAAAACGTCACGATCTGCAAATGATTTTTTTGAAGAATCCTGATTGTCCTGTTCTTTATTTATCTTTTTCAAATGACACTTACCGTTGCATTTTAATTCCGGTTTTGCTTTGTTTTGGCAAAACTGCTCCGTAAAACTTTCATTAAAAAAAGAATATTCAAATTGTAAAATAGTCGTTTTCAAATTAAAACATACAATGCTAATTATGATTAAAAAGATAAAACTATTTTGAATTGATTTATTCATTCCTGTTGAACGTTATGCGATTTTCAAGTTTGTTTTGCTCCCTAATAAGAGCAGTATGAAAAGAGTAGTTATTTTTAAAATTGGATCTTTTTTTATTGAAACAATACGCTGTTTTGCTAACAAAATCCAAATATTTAATATACTACAAAGGTATTTATTAAGGAGCAGTTGTACTGTGACATATGTTACATTGTGGTTCTATAATTTCGTTTTTTCTACGAAGTAAGAGACTAATTTTTTAGATATTTTTTCTTAAAACCGTCTGGTGTATAATTTTCATATTTTTTAAAAAAGCGTCCAAAATAAGAGTTGTCTACAAAACCTAATTCGTATGCTATTTCAGATGCTGTCTTTTTTTCGTGAATGAGCAATCGTTTGGCTTCAATAAGAATGCGATTTCGTATTAAATCACCGGCAGAACTGTTGGTTACCTCGTTGCAAACAGCATTGAGATAATTAGGCCGAACATGCATAAGCGAAGCATAGTCTTTTACAAAATGCTTCTCTTTGTAATATTTGTCAATTAACTCTTCGAAGTGGTGGATAAGCTGTAGTGATTGACTAAACTCTGCATTTTTGGTATTAGGTTCAAATAATCGATTAAGATCTATCAACATGATATTGAGTAAAGAACGTAAGCATTTTTCTAAATTGTTCTGTTTTCCATTAAACTCTTTTAGCATCCAAAGTGCAATGGACTTAATATGATTAAAATTTTCTTCTGAAACTTTTATATAAGGTTGCTTGTGGCGATACGTTAAGAATGAAAATTCACTCAGTTGATAATTTTGATACCTCAAGGCAAAAAAATCACTTTCGAATACCAAAACAAAGCCTTCAATTTTGCTATAGTCTAGCCATTGATGAATTTGACCCGTATGCAAACATGTTATTGATAAGGGCGCAATGTGACATTCGACGAAATCGATTAATTGTGAACCCTGATTTTTTTCATTTAGCAAAATCATATAATAATTATGCCGATGTGGAACATTTAGTTTTTGCATGAATTTTAAAAAATCAGCAGTAGTATAAATAGCAAATCTCGACTCATTTTGAGCAACTTCATTACAACTGATGTTTTTTATTTCGCACATATTATTTTTACCCTAAAGAAGTTATTGTAAAATAGATTGCCCAAGCGACAAAAGCAATGATACCAGAGATTAACCAGGAAGGAACACTTTTAGGCGTTTCACTACCATCAATCAAAAAATGTTTTTGATTTCCTTTTCCATACGCATTAATCATTAATGGTAAAACGCCATCAACCTCGTCATTGTCTTTTAATCCTTCGACAGCAATAGCAGGACCATTCCTAACTTTAAAGGGAATAACTCGTACGCCTTCTTTTCCTGCGGGGTCTTTACTAACTATTTTTAATTGGTGAAATCCATCTTTCAATTTACGAGTATCCAATTCAAAATTCACAGGTGTATCAAATTCTCCTATTGGTTGAAGATCATCATCAACAAATATAATCACTTTACTTTTATGGTCCATATTATTCAAAGTTTATAATGGTTCTTTTTATATGATCATCATTGTTTTCTTTTGGTCTTATCAGGTATTTCACCGCATAAAACAGCGTTATTACAACAAATGCAACCATGCCCCAAACAATTGCATAATCTAAATTACTTTCAGGACCAGCTCCATGCGCAATTCCTCTCAAAATTTTAGGCTGTTGTTTCTCGCACATGGGACAGGCGTATGTTGCCACCGAAAATGCGGCAAGTAGTACTGTGTATATTGACTTTTTCATATTCCTTATTTTTTATTGTTGAGGTGGACTTAACTTGGCGAGATCCATTAATTTCTTAACTTGTTCTGGTGTTACTTTTTTGGCAGTATTTCCCCAACTCGTTTTCTCATGGTTCATGATTGCGGCTATTTCTTCTGCAGATAGGTTCGCGTTAGTTCCTACGGCTGGCATTTCACCGTATTCTTCTCTGGCGTTGTAACCGTTCATGATAATTCCAACCATTATTTCTGAATTGTCATCCAATACAATTTTGCTACCTTTCAAAGGAGGAAAAGCACCCGGAAGTCCTTCTCCATTTTGTTGGTGACACGCCATACAATTTGCACCATATAAGTCGCCTCCATTAAGTTCTACTGGAGCTCCAGTAGCTGCAGCAGTAGCTTCTGCTTTTTCTATTTTGTATAAAAAGGCAGGGTCTGGAGTTCCGTCAGGTAATTTAACTTGTCTTAAACTTTTTAAATAAGCCACTAGATTTAAAGCGTCTTGTGTAGCCACGACAACTCCTTTTTGACCGTGCAGGAACTCTTGAGGAACATTAACTTTTACGTCACCTTTTTCTACTTTATCTTTAATTTCAAATAACCAAGGATAAGGCGCCATTATTGATTGAGGCATTACCGTTCTGGGATTGTATAAATGGACTAGATGCCAATCTTGGCTGGGTTGTCTGTCTCCAATATTTGTTAAATCAGGTCCTGTTCTTTCAGTTCCCATTAAAGTACCTGAATTTTGCCAAATGCTTTTTCTGGTGCTATAAGCATAATCTGAGGCGATTCCTGGGCGACTTCCCCAAGTTTTATCCATGTCTACATTACGTACTTGTTGCGTGTGGCAACCTACACAGCCGTTACTTATATAAATCTGTCTTCCTGCTTCTTCTTGCTCTGTTAGTGGTACACTACCATATAGAGGAGCACTATTTTCTTCATTATACAATGATGGAAATACCGCTACAAAAAGAGTTAATGTGCCGAATAGGGCAGTAGCTAACGTAAAAAGTTTTTTATGATCGTGAAATATACTCATCGTATTTATATTTTAGGTTCAACTGAATTAGCTTCCAAATTTTGATTGATTATTTCGAATGCCTTTTCTTTAACATCTACATCAGTAGAAGGGCGCATCATTTTGTACATATTGTAAGCTAAAACGATATGAGACAACCACATTAAAGTTCCTCCAATTGCTCTCCATAACCAATACGGTCCCATTAGTACCACGCTATCAATAAATGGTTTTCCTTCGGCCCACATAATTCCTTTTAAAGTACCACCAATCATTAGCGGAATAGTATAAAATTGTAATCCTATTAATGCCAACCAAAAATGAGCACCAACTCCCAACTGTGGTGGTTCTTTTCCTGTAAGGCGAGGTACAATGGCATATATACTACCAAAAAGTAAAAAAGTAATAATTCCGTACATCGTAATATGCGAGTGTGCTATAGTAAAATCAGTAAAGTGCCAGATTAAATTAGTAGAACGAAAAGCTTCGGCAGTTCCTTGGAAAGAGCCAGTGAAATAGTAAATGATTCCAACAAAGAAGAAAGGCAACGAATAACTATTACTAATCTTACTCCATGAACCTCTCATAGTCATCAAATAATTAATTGTTCCAGAAGTAACCGGAATTAACATCCCTACACTTCCTACAATGGCAACTGTTTGTAACCACCATGGCAAGGCACTAAAAACAAAGTGATGTGTCCCAATAACGGTATAAAATAAAATTTGTGACCAAAACGCTAATACTCCTAAACTATAGGAATATATAGGTTTGTTCAATTGTTGCGGCAATAAATAGTAAAGTACTCCTAACATGGAGAACATAAACCACATTCCCACCGCTTGGTGCATATAATATCCTTGCACGATTGTTTCACCAATTCCGTCTTGTCCCATTGGGATATAAGCAATTGTAGCAACAATCAAAATGAAAATATAAGACGCAACGATAAACCAGTTAGAAATGTATATTTCGAGTGTGGTACGCTTTGCAATTGTTTTAATGAAGTTGATTACGGTAAGTAATAATCCGTAGGCCCAAACAGCCATGATAGGCCAAATTATTTCACGGTATTCACCACCACCATTATTGATTCCCGCCATAATTGAAATAGCTCCTACAAGCATGGCTGCATTTACAGCAATAAGTGCTTTCCATCCATTTTTAATACTATTTAATGGTGCATTACTAACCATAGGAACGATATAATAACCCAATCCCATAATTCCGATTGTGGACCATGCCCAAAAAACTAGATTCGTATGCACGGCACGAAGTCGACCAATACTCAACCAACTGTAATTATCAGCGTCTGGAACAATAAATTTTATACCTACATACTCTCCAACACTACTACCAACGAAGAGCCAAAAAACCGCAGCTCCTAGATACCATAAAATTAATCGGGTCAATTCGGGATCAATTTTAGGGCGTTTTACGGGTGGCCTTTTAGAAGCAAAAAAACGATAGTTCGTTTCAGAACTAATATTTTTTAATAAGCCTTTTGAATCATTTGGAGTCTCGATACCAGAAAGTTCATTTGGCGTAATATTGTATTCTAATTTATGCTTGATTTCATCCAAAATCGCATCGCTTGGAATATTTTCTGTTTCAGAAATATAGGCTGCAAACTCTTTAGCTTCGTTGATTTTTTGATTGTTGACGTAATTTTTGAAACCGGTATTTACTTTTGCAGCCAAATAGACCAAAGCCAAAAACAACGGAATAAAAATCAAGACTAAAGTAATGATTACTCCTGGTTGAGAAAAAAGATCTTCTCTATTTGCAGGAGCAGTTTGAGCAGACATTATTTGTGGTACTAAAGATATAAAACCCACAACTACGATTGAAATGCGGTTGTTGTTCTGACTTCTTTTTTTCTTTAAAACTTCAATTTCTGACGAATTCAAATTATTCATATATTTTTTGAATTTATCTTTCTTAACCTCATTTTTATCTTCCAAAAATTGGTTTGTATTTCCCGCCAGTTTTAATATTAAAAAAAATACTAATGCAACAGCAACAATTACTAATCCTACTAATAAGCCAATAAAACCTATAGATTTATTAGGAAAAAAACTAACACCCTCGTCTGTTTGTGCAAAGGTTAATAATGGCTGAAAAAAAAGTAGTATGGTGAGAGTAACTAACTTTACTTTGGAATAAAGCTTTTTAGTTTGGAATTTCATAATGATCCTTATTTAAAATGATTATGCAAATTTGTAACTAAAAGGCAATGTAGTAATGGTGATAAAAGAAGTAATGATGGTACTTTTTACTTAATGTAAAAAAACATGAGAAATATCATTTTTCAAAAAAAAAAAATATATGTCACATTTTCAGTTTTATGGACTGTGATGTAAAAGACTTTAATAATAATACGAAGCTTTTTGTTTTAGTATTTTGGGTTTAAGAAACCTTTTATTTGTTCAGTTTGACAAATGGCGGTAGTCATTTTAGTTTTGTGATTTCAAACGAACTTAATTTCTTTTCTTTTCTGTTTTTGGGAATAAGTTGCTATTTACCTTATCTCAAACAAGTTTGATTTGTTTTACGGGTATTGCTTTTTACCGTTTCCAAACTCTGAAATTGGTGTTTTGTATCAGTCAAGAATTTAGAGTAATCCTATTGGGCTGCTGTAAAAGTAAAATGATTCATATTCAATAGATCGTTAGTGATTTCTAATTGTTCAAAAATAAGTAATCCAATTGTTTTTTGTACAACATGGATTCCTAGCTCTTAATCACGAGCAACATACCTCTGATTTTCCTCTAATTTCGATTCCTTCACCCAATGTATTAATTTTTATTTTGGATTTAACTCTAATTTATTCTTCGTGTGGATACCGAATCATAAGCTGCGTTGATTATTTTATTTCCCAATTTACGTCACCCAAATCCAGTTCGCCATTCATGTCAACCGTTAACCAGGACATACCCGGAAAGGCTTCTTTTAAGGTTATCGAAAAACCAGAAAGGGTGGAATGTTCCATATTTTTTTGTCCCTCGTTACTTAGTTTATTCATCAATTTTTCATGCTGATCATCAGTCAACATAATTCGTAGTTCTTTCATAATCTGTCTTTAATCTGTTGGTTATTTATTTAGCATCATTTTTTTTTCGCTGCAAAGCAAGATATTGATAATAGCAAGTAATGCCACCGTGAAAAAAAACAGTTTTATTTCAAAAATTCTAATTGACGGAAGAATTCAGTTACTTCTATTTCTAAAATACGCACTGGAATTGGATGTCCCATTTGGTTGTGGATTGAAATTTTTATATCTGTATTAGAGAGTCTGTTTTCAGCAAGCCATTTTAGATTATCGTTGGCTTTGATGACGTCATCTTGTCCTCCTAATGCAAAATGCAAAAGTGATGAGGTATTTACAGGATCTATTGCCGGAATATTTTGGGGAACGGGTCGATGTGGTAAAGCCGGATTAAAAAGTAGGGCAGGGCGGTTAATTGTATTAGCGAAATAGTAGCCCATAAAACCGCCCATACTGCTACCAAGAACCACATCAAAGGTATGCGTCTCACTCATTTTTATAAGTATATCAAAAACATTTGGGTTGTTATGGTAATCAAGATCAGGTGCAATGACGGCTCCAAAACGTTCTAAAATGGATCGTTTTGCTAGACTAAGTTTGCTTTCGAGTCCGTGTAAATATAAAATAGTCATAGTTTATGTGAATTAGAATTATTGTATGTGTTGATTTTGAAATTATGTTTAATTTATTCAAAAGGGGCAACGTATTATTTGTTTTGTAAAAATAAGCGGATACAACGACAAATTACGACGTTATGTTTTTAATTGTTGAAAGTACTGACGAAGTTGGGGATCAGTACCTATCGCTCTTGGGTAAATTCTTGTTGAGCACTAGAAAGATATACTTTTTGTTTTAGGTGATAGTAAAACTAATAAAAATAAAAAAATGAATTATTTTATCTCGTGAAAGTCCCATCGCTTGGAACGGATTATCCGCATTTGCTTCACTGTGTGATGTTAAGGTGATTGTTTGTATGATTTTAACGCGTACTGATAGTACTACTTAAATTGAGTTGACAGCCTGACGTTAAAACAGCAACATCCCATTTAAATAGTTAAGGTGTTGATGATTGCATAATACCATTCAAAATCATAAAAATTAAGAAGTGGTTTTTTAGTAAGTTACTATTATTTTGCTACATTCGGGGAATGAAATTTAACAGTTTTTATTCCCCTTTTTATATCCTTGTTTTTTGTGTATTTATGCTATCGTGCACTAAAAACAAAAGTGTACCATCACAGCAAGACGAAGCGACTATAGATACTATAAACAGCTTTTTAGAACTGAGTAAATCAGACTCTATTTCAACAGAAAAAAAAATGGCTTACATAGATAAGTCTTATCAGCTGGCTAAAAAGGTAAATATAGATTCTGTTATCTTTAAGACTATGAATAGAAAAGGGGAGTTGCTGAACCAGTACAACCCAGACATTGCTCTTCCTTTTTTAAAAGAATTTGAGCAAGTAGCGACGCAAAAAAAAGACACTCTTTATATGGGGCATTCTTTTCTTAATCTTGCGGATTACTATTCTGCTAAGCAACAAGATAGTATTGCTTTCAGTTATTTCAATAAGTCCAAAATACAATTCGAATATAAAAAAGACAGCAGTCTCGTTGTTTATTCCTTGTTGATGATGTCTAGTATTTTAAAAAATAAAGACGATTATTACGATATGGAAGCTGTGAATACAGAAGTATTAAGTTTTATTAACCAAACGAACAGAAATTACAATTTTAGCTGTGCATACAATAATCTGGGGATTTCTTTAAAAGAAACTTATGATTATAAAAAATCTTTAGGTTATTATAAAAAAGCAAGACAATATGCTGAGGATGAGTCTACCAGAATAATTATTGATAATAATATCGCATCTGTGTTTATTTTAGATAAAGAATATCAAAAAGCGATTATATTATTATCAAAATTGGAACAGGCAAAAAGCGAAGTAGTTAGTGAAAAAATCAAATCTAAAATATTAAATAATTTAGGTTTGGCTTACTTTAAAGTCAATGATTCCAGAGCAGTTGGTTATTTTCTTAAAGCATTAGCGATTAGAGAAGATCAAAACGATGAATACGGTTTAATTGGAAGTTACATTCAATTAGCAAACTATTACAAGTCAAAAGAGGACAATTTACTGGCTAAACAATACGCGCTAAAAGCGTATAAAAATGCATCAAAAATGAAGAGTATCGATGAACGACTCGATGCGCTTCAAATATTAGTTAATAGCAGTTCCGAAAATGAATCGAGAGCTTTTTCAACGGTTCATTTTAGATTAAATGACAGTATTTCTGAAGTGCGACAAAGAAACAAGAATCAGTTTGCTAATATCAGATACGATTTTAGCAACCAAAAAGAGCAAAACCAAAAACTATCCACTCAAAAGGCAGAAACTACGCTACTATTGGAAAAAGAGAAAAATAGTACACTTTTAATGTATTTTGTAATATTGTTTTTACTAGGGATTACTGCTTTAATCATTAATTTTTTAAATAATAAAAGCAAAAAAGAAAAGGTCAGAGTGTCTTATGATACCGAGACTCGAATTTCCAAAAAACTTCACGATGAGTTGGCAAATGACGTGTATCATGCCATGACTTTTGCAGAAACGCAGGATTTAACGACTAAAAACAACAAAGAAACGCTACTTAAGGGTCTGGATAATATCTATTCTAGAACGCGAAATATTTCTAAAGAAAATAGTGCGATTCATACGGGAACTGATTTTGTACCAAGTCTGAGGGATATGATGTCCAATTACAGTAATGATGAGGTGAATATAATAGTCAACGGTATAGATGTATTGCAGAATACAATTTTAGAAACGAACAAGAAGATTACAGTTTATCGTATCCTTCAGGAATTGCTGGTTAATATGAAGAAGCACAGCCAATGCAGTTTAGTCGTGATTACTTTCAAAAAGATGGAGAAGAATATCATGATAGAATACGCAGATAATGGTATTGGAGTACAAATAGAGCAAATAAACTTAAAGAGTGGACTACTGAACGTAGAAAACCGAATAAATGCCATAGGAGGAACGCTTACTTTTGACAATGCGATTCAAAAAGGATTTAAAGTTAGAATTGAGTTTGCTGTTTAGAAGGTTTTGTGTTGATGATTTTGCGGATTGGTTCCGGTGGTACCGATTATGGAGCTTTCTTTTCGGGGCTAAAAAGCTACTGCTCCCTGTGAAGCAATTCAATTGTTTTTGCGTCTTGTACACCATGGAAGTATTTAACCAAAACCTGATTAAATACATGGTTCGTATTAGCCAATAAACTGAATAATGTCATACAAGACTTCAGTTTTAGGTCATCTGGTTTTCCAAAGATTTCTTCTGGCGTTTTACCCTTAATTTTCAATATTTCCTTAGAAATTCCGATGTGTTTGTCAATATCAAATTGACCAAAATCAAGATATTTATGATACTTGATGAGGTCCTTCTAGACAAATTCAGAGCGTTTTTTTACATTTAAAATTCTGTACAAACGTTTCCAGCTATATTTGATTTTGAAAAATAAAGGATGTATCCATTTCATAGTGCTGTTTTTTAAAAAATTATATATTACAGGAAGAATGGTTATCATTACTGTTCCCTATTTATAAATCCACATAAGAACTGGTTTAGAACTTGATTTTAGTACTGGGTCAATTATCTTGAAGCTATTATTAGAAATTGTCGGACAACCCCAACTTTGAGGTGTTCCATTTGGATAAACTTCTTCATTAGAAACAGCATTCCATGAGTGAAACACTATAAAGCGTTTAAAAGCATTGCTGTTTGTTGGTTCTAATCCATGCAAAACATATTTTATCTTCACACCCCAACTACTGTACCCTCTCTCTCCAATTTTATATTTTCCAAGAGAAGTGCAATGACTACCATTAGTGTTACTAAATTTTGGTTTATCTTTTGAAGCGTCATTACCCCAAGAATTATCGCAACATCCATGACTGACTAAAAAACTATTTTTGATTTTTTTGTTTTTAAAATCCCAAACGAAAAACCTTTTAATTCCAGAGTGTAAGCTCATGTCAATTAATATACAGAAATCTGTATTGAAGTTTTGAGTATTACAAAAGGCAAGAGCCTGTTCTGCTTTGGTTCTTGTTAATTCAATATCTATTTGAGGCTTTTCAGGGCCGCTTGTACATCCAAATAAGAATGTAGAAAATAGAAATATGATAGTCTGCAGATGTATCATTTTAAAACGGTTATATAAATTAATTACTACTATTATTCTTGTAATTCGACTGAATTGTCATTCTTGTTTTTTTGTCTATATGCTACAATAACTTTGAAAATACAAATACGGGGTCTTCACCACTCCAATAACCTGTAAAATGACCATACGCAATCTTTGGTCAAATCATAATGGTCGAAGCAGTCATTTTCAATTTCTCGTGGATAGAGCATGTAAGTTAGTAAATCTTCGGCATAAAGTATTCAAACCTAAATTTATATAAATGAACGATGGTTTAATGGGATTTCACGATACCCATTTTTAGTGATATTGTGGTATTGGATTTAATGAGGTAGTGGTATAGAAAATGACGTGTTGGAAGTATGTGCCATTTTTGATTTTTTTTAGGTATATCTTATTTTAATTTCCTGATAAAAAGAGGAGCTCCTTGAGTAAAATCCATAAAAAAAACACACCAACATCTACTGCGCTTTTGGTACCTTAACTAGAGGACAAGAAATACCAGAATAATTGTGATAGCCCAGTTGACGAGTTATTAATTTTAAAAAAAAAAGAATTACAAGACCCCCTAGTTTCCTTTTATTCGGTTTGCTATTTTTATAAGCAATCGCTTTCCGTCCCTTTTGCTTTTTGGAGCTTCAATTGCTTTTAATTCAGATTCTGTTGCAATAAATTTATAGCTAAATGCAAATTGAGGGTTTTCAGGGTTATCATTTAACAGTCCGAAGCGTAAATCATTGAAGTATAAAAATTTATTTTTTTGAGAGATGATATACCATCCTTCACTAGCTTTCTTTAGTTTTTCAAAATCTGAATTCCCATTTAACTTCGATTCTAAAGCTTTGTTTTTGTTATAAGTAGTAAAAGTAATCGGTTGGCTATCTAATAGGGAATAGTCGGCCAATAAATAGCTATCTGGTGTCGCTACGTTGGCATTCCATAAAATGATATTGAAAGCTGTGGGTTTTACAATAATCTCAGAATATTGGATTCCTTGTTTATGCAATGCTTTTTCAAATTGATTTAAAGCATATAGTTTTATAAAGCAGGATAAAACCAGGTAGAAACTACTGATAAGTAATCCTTTGGTAATGTATTTTTTGCGAAGTACGGTATCTTTTGTTTTCCATACCATTATCAAAGCAATGACAAGCGGAATAGTGTAGAGTGGATCTACTACAAAGATTGTTTTTAGTGCAAACCGATAGTCTAAAGGCCATAAAATTTGTGTTCCCCAGGAGGTAAACATATCTAATAATACATGAGTTAACAAACACCAAAAAACCATATTTGAGGCTTGGAGGAAATTAATCTTGTTTTTTTCTATTTTTGAAATAATCCACCCTAAAATAGGAGAGAGGAATAAAAAGAGGAAAAGCGAATGACTGATACCTCGGTGAATAAGGACTGCATTTACAGGATCTAAAAATAGACCAACTACAACATCTAAGTCGGGGATTGTACCTAAAATAGAACCGTATAAAAATGTTTTGTTTTTAAGTTTTTTGCCAGCACATATTTCAGCGACGGCAATTCCTAAAGCTATTTGAGTAAAAGAGTCCATAAAACAAAAGTAAATCAAAAATTATCGATGTGATGTGATTGTAGCTTTGCAATTTTCGGTAAAACGCATAAAAAAACCCCAACATCTGTTGGGGTTTCGTGACCTTGACTGGATTCAAACCAGTAACCTCTTGAGCCGTAATCAAGTGCGCTATTCAGTTGCGCCACAAGGCCTTTTTTTTGCAAACCTTTATTTTCATAAACGTTGTGTCAACGTGTTTGCGGGTGCAAATATAAGGATAAATGTGTAAATTGCAAGTGTAAATTCATATAAAAATAAAAAAAAATGCAATTAGTAAATTATATACGTGATATTCAGGGATTTCCAAAAGAAGGAATTTTGTTTAAAGACATTACTCCCTTGTTAATTAATCCAAAAGCGAGAAAAGAATGCCTGGAAATTTTGGTTTCATCGCTAAAAGATAAAAAAATAGACAAAGTCATCGGGGTAGAGAGTCGTGGCTTTTTCTTTGGGATGCTAATCGCCCAAGAATTGAACGTGGGCTTCGTTCCGGTTAGAAAACCCAATAAACTGCCTTATGACACTCTTTCAGCTTCTTACGAACTTGAATATGGTTCGGATACTTTAGAGATTCATACTGATGCTATCTGTAAAGGCGATAGAGTGCTTATTCATGATGATGTTCTCGCTACAGGAGTTACGGCCAAAGCGGTTTGCGAATTGGTGGAGCAATTAGGCGGTGAAATCGTTCAGTTTAATTTCTTGATGGAGCTTAGTTTCCTCAATGGAAGGGACCAAATTAAGGGATATGATATTTTTGCGGCAATAACGTATTAACCTAAAGCTCGAGTAGTAACATAGTAGCGGTAACCAATGATTGCCATTTGCCATTTTTTGGCTTTGGCTAAATCCATTCGCTGTTTGCTGAAACTCGGTAACAGTATTTTATTGATTTGAGCTAAGATTTTGAACATAAGTATTTTATTTGGTGCAAAGGTATAAAAAAAGACGATCTGCTGACAGATCGTCTTTTTTACATTTATTGAGTTACTATTTTTCTTTTTTAGTGGTTACTTTAATTATTTTTTCACCGGTGCTGGTTTTATTTACATCCATTCTTTCAATTATGCCTGGATCTATTTTGTCTAATTCCGCCTTGTCAGATTTTATGCCATCGATATAAATTTCAGTTTCATAGGGAATTCCGTTTTTTTGCTTGGCAATTATTTTAATAGTTCTAGTTGTTTTATTAGTTTGCAGGTTATTGATGTTTTTGGGATCAATTTTCTCTAAGTTTAATTCGGTCATATTAACTCCGCCTATCATCAATTGTGAGCTATCAGAAATATCGTTATAATTTTTAGTAATTATTTTAATTGTTGGTTCCGTTCCATTTTTACTGACGTCCATACTTTCATTTAAATTAGGATCCAATTCATCTAACTCTTTTTTACTCCTTTTTTTGCCTTCAATATAAACTTTAGTTTCGTCTGGAATACCCTTAGATTTTTTAGTAGTAGTCTCCTTTTTTTGTCCAGTAGTGATTTCTATGGCGCCATTTTTTCCCTCTGAACCATATTTTTCTATAGCTTCTTTGGATTCTAGAATAACTTGGGATAAAATATCTTCTTTAATAGGGATTTTGATAATTTCACTATCTGTTTGCTTAGTACCATTTATTACTATTAAATAGTTGGAACCATCCTTATTAAAATTGTTAATGCTCCAAAAATCAGTGTCTTTTTCAATAGCAAGTTTACCTTCTTTTGCTTGCAAAAGATCAAAGTGATTCTTTAAATGAGCATTGTCTTTTACAATAGCCCTAAAACCAAAGCTTAATTTATTTTCAGCATCTTTTTCTACAAAAATATCAAAGGGTTTAATTGGGGTATTTCCTTTTACGGAGTGTACCTTTTTAATACCATCATTGTTCTCTAAAAGAACTTTAATGGCGATGATTTCGTTGTTTTTATCTAATTTTATGTTGGAAAATTTTAAATCAAGATCAAATGTTTTTTTGAAAAAATCTTTTTCTGCATTTAGTCCTTTTTCACTAGATGTAGAAGTGACGTTCAGTGCTAACTTTGTTATACAACTTTTGATTGTAAATTCACTTTCCTTTTCCTGAGCGATAACTTCAATTTGGAACAACATTACAAAGGCAATTAATGCAGGAACTACAATTGTATATTTCCAGGAATTTCTTTTGTTCGATTGGATTTTGTTCAACATAACGATTCGTTTTTTGATTAATGATTGATAGAAATGATTAGTGATGGCAAGGCAATTCTCTTGCGTTGTTATTTTTAAAAGCGTGATTTGGTAGGCTTTTTTATCTACTATTTTTTTAGAAGCTGCGCTGTCTGCAATGAATTCTAGATTTTGCAATATTGCTTTTTTGTAAAGCCAAACGACGGGATTGAACCAAAAAACAATACAAAAAACACGCGAAATCAATACGTCTATGGTGTGATGCTGTTCACTGTGCACTTTTTCATGTTCGATTATACTCTCAAGTTCAGTAGTGCTGTATAGAGCTGAATTGTAAACAATAGTACTAAAGAAAGAAAAGGGCGCCATATTTTCTTTGACGTCAATAAATTTAAAGTCCCCTTGTTTGTGAACTACTTTTCTTTTTAATACAATTCTTAAACTATAAAAATCAAAACCAAATTTGGCCAATAAACCTATAACTGCCGCGCAATAGATGCCCATTAAAGTCAAAGCTAAATACTCTTCAGTATGATCCTCTTCTACAGTTGAGGATACAGGAATATTGGACCAGTCTATCGTACTTGACGTTGTTTCTACCATAATTATTTGTGTAAAAACTAATAAAGGCAAAAGCACTGCGGTAAGTAAGCCAACTAGAAGAAACCAACGGTTACTGCTGAAAAAAGTTTCTTTTCGCAACATAAAATAATAGGCTAGGAAGAATAACGCAACTAATCCACTGGATTTGATAAGATAAATATAGAGTATTTCCATAATTTAATTTTTTAATGAAAGTGTTTTGTTACAAATCATTTTTCTGCTTTTGGATTTTCAATCATAGCTAAAATTTCACGTAATTCGGCAGCAGAAATCTTCTCTTCTTTTGCAAAAAAGGACACCATGTTTTTGTAGGAGCTATTAAAATAATTATCAATCGCAGTAGTCATAAAGCGTTTTCTATAGTCCTCAATACTTACTATAGGATAGTATTGATGCGTATTTCCAAAAGCGTTATGAGCAACATATCCTTTCTCCTCTAGATTCCGTACGATCGTCGAAAGCGTGTTGTAATGCGGTTGATCTTCAGTGATTTCAGCCATTACTTCCTTTACAAAAGCTTTTTCTAACTTCCATAAAATGTGCATGATCTCCTCTTCTTTGTTTGTTAACTTTTGCATAACTTATTTTTTATTTGGGCGTTTCCCTACGGGTCAGGCTATTCGGCTGTATCTCGTTGTCCCTAAAGGTCGGGACTACGAGGATGTCGCCTACTATCCTTAACGCAATTCAAACTTACAACTATTTTTGTAGTTATTAAACTATAAATGCAGTTGTTTAACTATTTTTTAAGTTAAAGGAGGTTTTGGACGCAAAAAATTACCTTTCTAAGAATAAAAAAAGGGAAAAAAGAAAAGGAAGTGGAGGTAGATATTTAGGCGAGGCTATTTTCGGTTTTCAGTAACTTTTGTAACCAGATACAGCAAAGAGTAGCTGATATACCTAGGGTTCCCATAAACATCCAATTGCTTTGATAACCCAATCGGGCAATTATTTCAAGTCCCGCTTTTGAACTTACAATATGAGCTAAACTAAAACTCATGGTATACAATGCCATATAGCGTCCTTCATGGCCTTTTGGTGCTCTGCTTAACGCAAATGCATTTGAAAACGGAAAAGCTAGTATTTCACCAATAGAAATAAAAATCATACTAATGATTAAAATTCCAGCCCAAACATTGATTAATAAGGTATAGAAGCTGAGGGACATTAAAAGCGAACCCCAAAGAATTACTTTTAGTTTTTCCACTTTTTTTCTTTCAAAATAACTAACAATGGGCATTTCGAGCGCAAAAATCAGCAGTCCGTTTAAGGTCATTAATAGGCCAGTTTGAAACTCGCTTAACCCAAACATCTCACTGTGATAAAGGGGTAGAGTGGTAAAAAGCTGGAAGAAAATCATGGCTGTTACAAAACTAACGTACAGGAATAACCAGAATATTTTATCTTTAAATACTGAGGCTGCCTCTAGTATAGTAGCATGTGGGTCTTGTTGTGATACTTTTTTCTTTTCCTTTACCAGTATAGCAAAAATCAAAATTGCTACAATGCAAGAGCTTCCATCGACCCAAAAAAGTCCTTGATAGCCCATTCCCATAATTATTAATCCCCCTAAAGCTGGCCCGGCGGCAAAACCAAGATTCACGGCTAAACGAACTAAGGTTAAGGAACGGGTTCTGTTTTCGGGTTTTGCATAGGCACCTAGTGATACAAACATCGCAGGTCTAAACATATCAGCCAAAGTCATAATACTAAACATCCCTAAGCAAAGCCCCCAAAAAGTGGTGATATATTGTAGAATGAAAAAGAAAACACCACTACTGAATAAGCTAAAAACCATTACTTTGTAGAAACCTATTTTGTCAGAAAGTTTACCACCTAACCAGGAACCTAACATAGATCCCATTCCAAAAGCGACCATAATCCATCCCACTTCACCATAAGAAAATTGTAAATCTTCCTTTAAATATTTAGACAAGAAAGGAAGTACCATAGTTCCCGCTCTGTTTATAAACGTGATAATGGTAAGAATCCAAATCTCTCTTGAAAATCCTTTGAAGTTGTTAATGTAGCGACTAAAAGCGGTTTTGAACATTTTAATTGGTTGTAGACAACAAAGATAAAAAACTTTGTAAGTTTAAGTCTTTGTGCCTTTGTAACTTTTAAACTATTTTTGCTAAAATGAAAAAGATGAAAAATAGTTTGTTAGTGCTTTTTTTAGTGCAGTTAAGTTTTGGTTTTGCTCAAGAAAAATTTAAAATCAGTTCTACAGAGAAATTTCAAAAAGAAATTAATGGGGAATATGCAGCAGCTAAGACAAGTCCTTTAACTAAAGGAGATTTAGCAAGTTTCAAGACCTTAGATTTTTATCCAATAAACGAAAAATATTTTGTTGTAGCCAAGTTTACTAGAACAGATAAGGAGAAACCATTTGAGATGAAAACGTCAACAGACAGAAAACCAGTCTATGTGAAATATGGAGAAGTAGAATTTACCCTTGACGGAAAAGCTTTGAAACTTAATGTGTACCGTAATATTGAACTTTCCAAACAGAAAAAATACAAAGATTATTTGTTTTTGCCTTTTTCAGACCTTACTTCTGGAAACGAAAGCTACATAGGAGGGAAGTATATTGATTTAAAAATACCTAAAGACAACACGATTGCTATTGATTTCAATACGTCGTATAATCCCTATTGTGCTTACAATCATATCTATTCTTGTCCTAAGGTTCCATTAGAAAATGATTTGAATGTCGAAATAAAAGCGGGCGTTAAAAAATTCCATGATTAATGAAATTCTTTAATTTCCATACTCATAAATGCACTAATCAAGCTGATGTACTTGAATTAGTGAATCAATATCCACAGGAGTTCGACGCTTCGATTCCGTTTTATTCTATTGGGATTCACCCTTGGTATATTGTGGAGGATCGTGTAGAAGCAGATTTAGAAATTATAGAAAGTAAACTACAAGAAACGAATTGTCTTGCCATTGGAGAATGCGGATTAGACAAAAGAATAGAAATACCATTGGAGTTGCAACAAATGGTTTTTGAGAAGCAATTGCTTTTGGCACAAAAATACAATAAACCTATTGTTATTCATTGTGTAGCAGCTTTTCAAGAAGTAATTGATACTAAAAAGAGACTTAATATTTCAGTTCCAATGATTATTCATGGCTATTCTAAAAAGCAACAATTGGCTAAACAACTAGTAGATAATGGATTTTATATTTCGTTTGGAAAATATTTATTAAGGAATCCAGAATTGGAATCGGTTTTTACGAGTATTCCAAATAATCGATTTTTTTTAGAAACGGATACTGTTGAAGAAAATATAGATGTCGTATATACTCTTGCGGCTAAGTATAAGGGCGTAAATTTGGAGAAAATCCAAAAACAAATAAGCAGTAATTTTCAAGCCGTTTTTAAAACGGACTTGATTTAAAATAGCAAATATTCAAAAGGAGAAGTTTCTTAGAACTTTTAAACAAAAAAAACAGCAATGGCAGAGTGGACAGAAAGAGCGGAGCTTTTATTTAAAAAAGAAGGATTAGATAAACTACAAAATGCTAATGTATTAGTTGTAGGTCTTGGTGGTGTAGGATCTTTTGCAGCTGAGTTTTTGGCTAGAGCAGGAGTGGGCACCATGACAATCGTAGATGGAGATGTAGTTGATATTACTAATATAAACAGGCAATTACCAGCACTGCATTCTACCGTAGGAGAGGCAAAGATTAAAATTGTAGGAGATCGTTTGATGGATATTAATCCAGAATTGAAATTGACACGTGTACAAGAATTTCTTTCGCCAGAACGCGCATTTGAAATTGTGAGCGAAGAATTTGATTATGTTTTAGATTGTATCGACAGTATAACTCCTAAATTGAATTTAATCATTGCAGCCAAAAGAAAAAGAGTAAAGATTATAAGTAGTATGGGTGCTGGAGGAAAAATGGAAGCTTCCAAAGTGAAAGTGTCTGATATCAGTACAACTGTAAACTGTTTTTTGGCAAAAACAATTCGCAGGCGTTTAAAAGAAGTCAAAATTGATAAATTAAAAGTGGTTTTTTCATCTGAAATTCAAGATGACGCCAGTTTAAAAATGACTGATGGTTCTAATTTTAAAAGATCTTTTTATGGAACTAATAGCTATATGCCTGGATTATTTGGACTATACGCTGCTGAAACCGTGATTCGCTATTTATTAAAAAAAGAGTAATCACTATTTATTCTCATTTTCCAAACCTCTAACTCAAACAAATGATACAAACCGTAATTTTTGATATGGATGGCGTAATTGTAGATACCGAACCGGTACATCGTTATGCTTATTTTCAGCAGTTTAACGAATTAAATATTAATGTCACTGAAGAGCAATTTACTTCATTTACGGGAAATTCGACTCGTAATGTTTTTCAAAAAATAAAAGCCATTTTTAATTTAGAACACGATGTTGAAGATTTGATTCAAAGAAAAAGAGCTATTTTCAATGATGCTTTCGACAATAAAGAAGATTTAGAATTATTGGAAGGAGTAGAAAAGCTAATCATGGATTTTCATGCTAAAGGAATGCAGTTAATTTTAGCTTCATCTGCTTCAAAAGTAACTATTGAGCGTGTTTTTGGGCGCTTTAAGTTGCATAACTACTTCACTCATATTGTGAGCGGCGAGGACTTTCCAAAATCGAAGCCAGATCCAGCAATATTTGTGCATGCCGCTTCTTTATCTATCGCTCCAAAAGACAATTGTATAATTATAGAAGACAGTAATAGCGGTGTAAAAGCGGCTAAAGCGGCCGGAATATATTGCATAGGATACAATAGCATTCATTCTAAAATGCAAGATTTATCTGAAGCAGATGTGATAATAAATCATTTTTCGGAATTAGATTTCGAAAAAGTTGCATCTATTCAATCCAAATTAGGGAATAATTAACATATAACACTATCTGAATTTGTAATTTTGAAAATCACAAACAATCACCATCTTATGAAAAAAATACTAATTGCTTTAGCTATCATTATCACTCAATTTACACTTGAGGCACAAATTAAAACACCACAGGCAAGTCCGAAGACAACTATTGATCAAGTTGTAGGTCTTACTGATGTAGAAATTGTTTATTCGAGACCATCTGCACGAGGTAGAGCGGTTTTTGGTAACTTGGTTCCCTTTGGTGAGCTATGGAGAACAGGAGCTAATGAAAACACTACAATATCGTTTAGTGATGACGTGATCATCGATGGTAAAACATTGAAGAAAGGAAAATATGCTCTATATACTATTCCAAATATTCAAAGTTGGGAAGTTATTTTTTATACTGCGACAGACAATTGGGGGACTCCAAAAGAATTTAACGAAGCTAATGTAGCCTTGCGTACCGTTGTAAAAGAAGAAGCTGTACCAAAAGCAGTGGAGAGTTTTACAATTGGAATAAATGGGTTAGATACAAATTTCGCTTACTTAGAAATGTATTGGGAAAATTCTCGTGTTTCTTTAAAATTTGAAGTACCTAGTCAAAAAAATGCAATTGCTAGTATAGAAAAAGTATTGGCTGGTCCTGCAGCTGGAGATTATTTTTCAGCCGCTCAGTATTTTTATCAATCTAACGGAGATATTAACACTGCGAGAACCTATATTGATAAAGCATTAGAATTAAGTGCCGATAAACCATTTTATTTTTTACGTCAACGATCATTGATTCTGGCAAAACAAGGAGATAAAAAAGGAGCTATTGAAACTGCAAAACTATCTCTTAAAGCAGCGGAAGCAGCTGGTAATAATGATTATGTTAAGATGAATAAAGATAGTATTTCTGAATGGAGTAAATAAAAAAACGTCTTATTTATTATAAAAAATCCCGTCTCGACAAGTACTGTCAGACGGGATTTTTCATTGGTATTAAATTAGAATTCAAACGATACACTTTAATATTTTGCTTTAGATTCTACAAATTAATTAGTGAAATTTATGGCGAAATTTTAATGGTATGCAGGTTTTATTTTCTGCTACGAATTACACTTTTAGTTTAAAAAAATAAGTAAAAATATATTTTAACTATTACAGAATTAGTGAAAATTCATAACTAAATAATTATTAGTTCATCTAGGCGATAGTCATAAAATATTATGCTTTTTCTTTTCTGAAAACAGACAGTTGAAGTATGGAAGACAGCACGATCGTAAGCATTGCCCCAATGAAGTTTAGCCATAAATAACCCAGCTTGGCTTCGCCGGCAGGGAAAACAAAAATGGCATAGTAGTATATAAAGAAAATGGTGATTTGGCTGACCAGGGCACTGTAAAAGATGGCTTTGGCTTTGACGAATTTGATGTAAAATCCGACTAAGAAAATTCCCAGTACCGTTCCGTAGAAAATTGAACCGACGATGTTGACCAGTTGGATCAGGTTTTCGAATAGGGTACCGACACTGGCAAAAAGAATGGCTACAACGCCCCAAAACAAGGTAAAAAACTTTGTCGCGTTGAGATAGTGCTTTTCTGATTTCTCCTCCTTCAGGTTACGTTTGTAAATGTCGATGGCTGTCGTGGAGGCTAAAGCGTTAAGACCGGAAGCCGTTGAAGACATCGCTGCCGATATAATCACGGCCAGCAAGAGTCCGATAAGTCCTTTGGGCAGGTAATTTAAAATAAAATGGAAAAAGACGTAATCTTTATCATTCGTTTCGCTGCTGCTATCCGCTTTTAGAATGATTTCCTTAGCACGGTCTCTCAATTCTTTTTCTTTTGCCGACAGCCCAACCAATTCCTTTCGCAGAATCGGATTATCGTAATCTTGGTTGAGCTGATCGATATACAGCAGGTTTATTACTTTTTTATCTTCGGAGAGGGCATCCAACTTCTTTTCTAAAGCATGATATTCATCTTTATATTGCGAATTATCGACAGTAACTTTATTGTTAGGATTAAAGTTTAAAGGTACAGGATTGAATTGGAAAAAAACAAAAACCATAACTCCAGTCAACAAGATAAAAAATTGCATAGGTACTTTTAAAAGCCCATTCATAATTAAACCCATTTGGCTTTCACGAACCGATCTGCCGGACAGATAGCGACCCACTTGTGACTGGTCCGTCCCGAAATAGGCGAGTGCCAGAAAGAAACCGCCCGTTATCCCACTCCAAATGGTGTATTTTTCTTCCGGATCAATGGAAAAATTGACGATATTCATCTTGTCGTTTGCCCCGGCAATATGCAAAGCATTGCTAAATGTCATTTCGTTGGGCAGAAAGTGAAGGATGAGAAAAAAAGTGATCAACATTCCCGACATAATCACGAACATTTGCTGTTTTTGGGTCACGTTTACCGCTTTTGTCCCCCCTGAAAAGGTATAGATGATAACCAGAACTCCTATGGCAATGGTCATATAATTAAGATTCCATCCTAATATGGCCGATAAGATGATTGCGGGGGCATAAATGGTAATGCCGGTACCCAAACCTCTCTGGAACAAGAACAGAATGGCGGCGAGGGAACGCGTTTTCAAATCAAATCTTTTCTCCAGGTATTCATAGGCCGTAAAGACCTTGTATTTATGATAAATGGGGATAAAGGTCAGACAGATGACCACCATGGCAATAGGTAAACCAAAGTAAAACTGCACAAAACCCATTCCGTCATGATAAGCCTGTCCAGGTGTCGACAGAAAGGTTATCGCACTGGCTTGCGTCGCCATAACCGATAGGCCCACAGTATACCAGGGCGTTTCGTTGCCGCCGAGAATATATTCTTCCACATTTTTACTTCCCTTGGTTTTCCAGGCGCCATAAACCACAATAAAAAGTAAGGTGCCTGTAAGTACAATCCAATCGAATAATTGCATAGTTTAAGAGTATAATTTCATTATTAGATAAAAAACTAAAATATAAATAGCATTAGCTATAAGTACCATTGTATAATCCTTTTTCCAAGGTTTTGTTTTTTTTGGTTCCATATTTATTTCTTTAGTTTTTTAAGTTTTGTGAAGAAACTGTGATTGGCGCTTTCAACGAAATCATATTCGACAAAAGGCGATAAGCTCCTGATACTCCTTCTGGCAATTCTCTAAAAAAACTTAATCCGGTATAAATATAGTATCCTTTTCCATAAGGCGCAACTAGCAAGGCTCCATTTGTTGGACTTTCTCCTTTGTCATTAGAAGACAAAATAGGAGTGAAGGTGTTGTCAAATTCGTTAGGATAATATAAACCTTGTTCTTGAGTCCAACCTTCAAAATCTTTAGTGGTGATTTTATTGGGATAATTTAAAATAGGATGGTTAGGGGCTAGAAATCGGACTTCGGCATTTTCTTCGGTTACTCTGTCACGGGATATTTTTAATGGGTAAGGTGCAATATCAGCAGGAAGTGACCCGTCAGGTGTATTGTATTGAACAATCATTGTTTTGCCGGATTTCACAAAATCAAGAAGGATTTTTTGTTTGTTTTCTAATGAAGGAAGCACATTATAAGCGCGAATTCCCGTGATAACAACATCAAATGACTCTAGTTTTGCTGGCGTGATTTCATCAGGATTTAATAAGGTCACTTTATACCCCATCTGCGTAAGTCCTTCAGGAACCTCGTCGCCGGCACCCATAATGTAACCAATTTTTTGATTGTTTATTTTAAGGTCTAACTTAATAAATTTTGCTTCCGCAGGTTTCAATATCTGCTGCTTGGTTATATGAGGGTAATCTATTATGACCTGATCTTTATCATATCTTTTAGTATCTACTATAACAACGCTTTTAGCAATAGCTTCATCAGGCTTTGCTGGCGGAGTTACTTCAAAGTAAAACACTTGTTCCGTTCCTTTTTTATCTAAGGAGAAGGGAATAGATTCTGGCGAAACTGACCAATTTCCTGGTAATTCTAATTGCAAATTTCCTTTTATGTTATCTTTTCCTGCTTTAACACTTACGGCAATTGGTTTTTTATTTCCATTGTTAAAGAACGAAACATGATCTAGGATACTTGTAGTAACTTCGGGTACAATATCAAGATAATTATACATTTCACCTTTTACATTGTCATTGTATTTGTAAACGACAGCGCGTTCAAATGGAATTTTTATTCCATTAATTTGAACATTAAAGATCACCTTTACTTCTCTGATTATATCTGGAATACCTATGTTTCTCTGGTCAGCAACAGTGTACATCCCGACGGTTCCTTTCTCTTTTAACCAATAGGGTTGCGTGTATTCTATTGTTGTTGGTAGTTGAAAATCAAGCGTTATGTTTTCATCACTATTGTTTTTTAAAGGTGTATTGAATACCGTATTTTTCTGGTTAGGCAAGGTGGTTACGCTTAGTAATTGCATATCAATGCTGCTTCTGTTTATGGCTTCGAGCTTTAGTTTCACAACACTACCAGGAGTAGCTTCCTGATTCAAGGATACAGCTTCAAGGTATAAACCAGAACAAGCCGCAATTATTTGTTCGATCTCGCCCATTTTTAATGCTTTCCAATGATTGTCATTCAATGACTGAATCATTAAATAAGCTTTGGTCAAATCAGAAATACTTGCTGAGGGATTTGAAAAATCGTATTTTGAAGCTATTTCTCCAAGTAATTCTCCAATGGGTTTTCCACCAGAAACGCGATTCCAGCTAGTATCAACTCCTTCAAAAATATCGGTGCTGTTGTTTAATTTCTCTCCATTGATAAGTTCTAAATATTCTGATTCTTCACCTCGAACTCCTGTACTTCCAAAACCTTGTGATTGATGGCTACTTCTGCTTAAGGCTGCGATTTCTTGGTTTGATTTTCCTAGGTTGGGATAATAAACTCCGGTTTTGATGGTAGTTAAATTACTTTTGTCAGCGGCATCAAACTTTTCTTGGCTACCATAAAACCACCACGAAGCATTGAAAAACTGACGTTTGGGTTTCCAAGTCTGCACTAATTTTAATTGTTCAGGGAAAACGGTCGCGTCATTGGTTAAATTAAAACTTTCGGTGCTTAATATTGCTGAAGCTGTATGATGTCCGTGCGTTGTACCTGCAGTACGATGGTCGAATCGGTTTATGATAACATCAGGCTGAAATTTACGTATGGCCCAAACTACATCAGAAAGAACTTTTTCTTTATCCCAAATTTCAAGTGTTTCATCAGGGTTTTTGGAAAAACCAAAATCATTGGCACGGGAAAAAAACTGCTCACCACCATCTATTTTTCTAGCTTCAAGTAGTTCCTGCGTTCTAATGACTCCTAATAATTCCCTTAATTGAGGCCCTATTAAATTTTGGCCTCCGTCACCACGCGTCAAAGACAAATATCCCGTTCTTGCTTTCACATCATTTGATAAATAAGAAATTAACCGTGTATTTTCATCATCAGGATGTGCTGCAATATAGAGTACAGATCCCAAGAAATTTAATTTCTCAATTTGGTTGAAAATTTCAACTGAATTTGGTTTTTGTGGCTGTTGGGCTGATAGAATTTGGAAACAAAAAAGAAGAATTAAAATATATTGAATTTTATTTTTGAGCATTTTTTTATAATTTAATTTGCAATTAGACCAAATGTAGTAATTATATTTTTTTTTAAAAGATTTCTTATTTTCTTTGTTTGAATAGGTAGCAGTAGATTTGTAAAAAAAAAAGAGAACACTGTTATAGTGTTCCCTTTTTTTAAGCGGTGTTAATCGTTAGGATTAACGTTTTCCATGGCTGTTTTTTTCATGACTTTTCTTATTGCTGTTGCTTCTACGATTATCATACTTTTTATGATTATCAGAATTTTTGTGGCTTCCAGAATACCTGCGGTCATTTGATGATCTACGGTTAACAGCGTATCTATGATTACCTGACCTTGTATGGCTTCTTTTAGCGTCTCTATGATTGTCATATCTTTGCCCAATTGTTCTTTGACGTTGACTTCTATAGTGTGGGCTATATCTTTGTCTGTGATTGTTGTAGTGCGCATAAGGTCTCTGACCGTGATAGCCGTTTAAGACTACTTTATACCCACTGTATAAATCATAGTTTCTATATTGTCTGGGTAAGTATCGTGATCTTACCCATCTTCCGTTTCCAAAATAAACAAATAAGGAAGATCTAACGTCATAATAAGCTTGAACATCTGGCAAATAATAATATTCTGCTGCTGCATATCCTGAAGGTCCCCAGGCAGGAGCTGTACCTATATTTAAATTTACTGAAACTTGTGCTTGAATTGAACTGGATACGAGTAGAATTATTCCAACGGCTAATAGTTTTAATTTTTTCATCTTTTCTGTTTTTTTTTTCTATTTATATTTAATATTGTACTGGCTAGCACAGTACTTTTATCGTAAAACCAACAACTGTGCCAAGATGATTTTATTAACATAGGTTTAAATTTTAATGTAGGTGCAAAAAAAAAGAGAAACGCAAACTGCGTTTCTCTTTTTTATAACTATGAAAGTGAAATTAATGTTTTCCCTTTCCATGGCCTTTGTCTCCATGACCATTGTTTCCATGGTCCTTATTTCCTTTACCGCGATTATGTTCATTATCGTTGTAATTTTTATGGTTGTCTTCTCTATGCCCAATTGTTTTTTGGTAACGACCTTTATATCCTTTATAATATTTTGCTTTGTGTTTTTTATAATAGGTATAAGGAGTTCTACCATGGTAATCGTTTAATACCACTTTATATCCACTATATAAATCATAGTTTCTATATTGTGTAGGTAGATATCGTGATCGTACCCAATTACCATTTCCATAATATATAAATTGAGACTGTCTAATGTCGTAATAAGCTTGCACATCTGGTAGGTAGTAATATTCTGTTTCCGCATATCCTGAAGGTCCCCATGAAGGAGGACTACCAATATTTATATTCACAGAAACTTGTGCACTTGCTGATCCTGCTATTAAAAGAACTATTCCCAGAGCAAGTAATTTAAATTTTTTCATTTTGATATATTTATTTTGTGGTATTAGTACTTTAATACACGATAGTTGTAGCCAACTATTGTGCCATACTATTTTTGTTAACATTCATTTATGTCTATTCAAAAAAAAAGAAACGTAGTTTACGTTTCTTTTTTTCTAACCTTAATGGTGATTTTTTATAATAATAAAATCAATAAAAGAATAATAATAATAATTGCTCCTACAGAAAAATAAACACCTTGTCCAGATCTTTTTAATTCTTTTTTGATTTCACGAACTTCTTTTCGTAATTCTTTTTTCTCTGAAGATTTTAAAGAACTTTTATCCATTTCTTTGATTTCGTCTAAACGATTAAGCATGGTTTGTACTTCAGCAGGAACTTCTTTTGCAACAGGGTTTTTTTCAGCCGCTACTAATGTAGAGGGAACAGCGCATAATGATAATACCATTATCATTAAATAGAAACTTAATTTTTTCATCTTGGTTAGGTTTTAATTTGAGTTGATTATTTTTACAAAGGTAATGACAATTTGTTAATTGGAATTGTATAATTAATCACTATTTTTACAAAATTCACAGTTTTATTAAGGAATTCTCAGCTGTAAGGTTGCGTATTTTTCTACTTTTAAATGTGTATTAGATTTTATTATTTGTACTCAACTGTTTTGGGTTTTGCTAATTCAAAATTCTGTAACCCTATATCTGATGTTTGAAAAGCATTAGTTGTAAATACATTATCTCCTTGGAAAGGGATTGTAGGGTAATAGGAAAGTGATAATTGGAAGGAACGAAAGACTAAGTAATCATTATTGATGATTACACCAATACCAATTTTTGAGTATGCTTTACTTGTTGTTGTTCCACCCACTTTATTTCCTAGTAAGGCGATGGAATAATTAAAATAGGGATTCATTCTAAATCCTCCAAAATCTTTTGGTGCATAGGCTTGCGTTTGCAAAGTCATTAACATTTTACGGGTACCATATATTGCGCTATTGAAGCCTTGAATTCCATAATTTTCATTAATCGTCAATCGGTCACCTACTGAATTCTGACGATTATTTCCAATGATTATTTGCGGCTTGATAAATTGCCTTAATTTCCAATTTCCCATTGTCAACAGTTTTGTAAAATAGTTGGCTTGAAAAGAAAAAGTAGTCTGCTCTGTTTTTGAATCACTAAAGAAAGTTCCTGCTTCAAAATTAGTGCTTAAAAATCCCCATTTATGGTATTTTCCAAAAGATACCTGAGCTCCTAAATAGGGCCTCCATTTGGAATTTTTATATTGATAGCCGTATGTTAGGCCGTAAATCCTTCCAGTGGGAACGTCTTCAGTTATTCCATTTCTAAAAATATATTGATCTTTAACAAACTGACGGGTGTTAATCCCTATTCCGGATAAAATCAATTGTTCTCCCGAAAAGAAATTAGCAGGATCATATTCGATGCTTGGGCTTTCAAGATAACTGATGTTTAAAAATCGTGCTGATAAAATTAGATTTGTACTTTGATCAATGACTGTAGTTCCTTTAAGAATTTGAAATGCTTTTCCTAGCCAAAAATCATGGGAACTAAATTTAAAATTTTGTGTTACATAGCTTAAATCTGCTCCTTGTAAAGTATCTTTTCTAAATTGCTGATCTAAATAAATGCCGCCAGCCCATTTTGCCAATGGAGAATAGAAAGGGCGTTCCACTTCTATACTTTTAGCATAATAGTTGTCCAGATCATTTTTGTATTTAAATTGTGTTTTAACAAAGGTATTCCTGAGGTTCGGTACGGTGTAAGCTAAATCATTACCGTTTTTTCCATCACTGGTTCGATGCGTGTATATGTAGTCCAACTGATGACCGATACCAAAAAAGTTTCTTTCATTAATACCTAATGATGTTTTATTGCCTGAAACTGCAATTTTTGGGACGGTACTCCAAGAATCTAACACCCGAATAGATATATCCACAGAATCAGACTGCACAGTAGCTTCTTCTACAGTGATTGTGACTCTGTTTACAAATTTTTGCAACCTTATGATACGCTCGGATTCTTTTATTAATAAAGCATCATAGGGTGTGTTTTTTTTGAAAAGCAATAGGTTTTTTATGGCTATTTTTTTGCTTTTAAGATGTATTCTGTTTCCTGTTCTTTCGGCCCAATTATGAGGGTTTACAGTGGTGTCAAGGTCAGAATGTCCAAAAGGATCTAAGGTTACGATATTGATTTTCCGGATTATTTTACCTTCAACAGACCGTTTTTTTTGAGGTCGCTTAATCACTTGTTTCTTCTTTTTTGAATTGATGGGTTCAAAAATTACTGAGTGTAAAAATCTAGTAAATTTATTTTTTTTGGAATACGTTTGTAGGCTTTGGTACACGTCAGTACTGTCTTTTTCCGTTTTTTTAATTTGCGAAAAAGAAATTTGACAGCAAAAAAACATCAAAATAAGCAGTACTATTTTTTGTTGTGATTGCATTTAAAAATATTTACAATAAGAATTAAAGCGCAACATGTTTTTTGGTTTACTATAACGCACTTCTACGGTGTTTTATTGTCGAAAAGGAATGGAACTAGTATTCGATTTTTTAATCAGTATTCGATTCCGTTATTGTTTCTGAAATGTCATCATCAGAAATTGTAATTTGTCCGTGATTTTTGTTCGATTCTTTTTCTGAAGTCACTGGTTTTTTATTTCTCCAGATAAATGTTTTGGGTAAATTATCTCCCATCAGGTACCCCCATGGTTCTAAAGATTCTATTCGATCAAATATTATTTTAAGTATGGCTAGTAATGGAATTGCTAAAAACATACCTGCAATACCTGCAATACCGCCACCAATGATAATTCCCACAATGGAAACGAATGCATTTATCTCAACCTTGGTATTGATAATCATCGGAACAAGGATATTATTATCAATGATTTGTACAACTACATTTACAACGATTACACCTACCATAACTGATAATTCAGGTGTTCCTGTCAATGAAGATAATATAGTAACTGCACCAGCAATTAAAATACCTATGTACGGAATTAGGTTTAGAATTCCTGTTATAATTCCCAGTAGAATGAAATATTCTACTCCTATGAAATAAAGACCAATACTAGTTAGAACTGATACTACTACCATTTCGATAATTAAGCCAACAATATAGCTGTTTATAGCTACTTTTATTTGTGACAATATTTCTTGTAACTTTTGATGGTGTTGCTTTTTGACCAATTTTGCAAAAAATAAAATAAAATGTGTTCTGTATAAAAGAATCAAGAAAGTGTATATAGGTATTAAAGTCATATCAACTATAGTATCAGTAACAGATATCAAAGTTGTCCCAATTGTTTCCGTGCCTTTTTTTACAGAATCCTGTGTTACATTAGCAATATATTTTTTTTGCTCCCATACACTTACATGAAAATAGGTACGTATGAAGCTTTGAATGTCTGTAATAAAAAGGTTGATATTCTTTTTTATGCGGGCAAAATCACTGGCAATGTCACTAACTTGGTACGAAATGAATGCAAGGATTGCAATTATGACTAATACAAAAAAGAGGACTGTTAAAGATACGGCAAGTACATGTGGGATTCGGATTTTATCACTCAAGAAATGAACTATAGGCAATAGTAAAACAGCAAACAAAAAAGCCATTAATATGGGGATTATGACTCCTTTTCCAATGAAGAAAATATACGTAATACTTATTAAACTAATTAATGAAAAGGCTAGCCTAATGTAAAAGGGGTATTTGATAGTATTGCTCATATTTCTGGGATTGAAATTCTAATGTAAAGTATTAATTCTTTAAGAAACAAATATGAAAATTTTACTATAATTTTAGGTTATAGTTTTTTTATTATTTGTTATATAATTGCTACTTGTAGCCCTTAACTTTAGAATATATCTACTCAATAAAGTCTTTATCATCAAAATGATGTTTCATTATGGAAATACCTTTTTGGAAAAGTAAGTTATTTGGGTAAATAATCATTTCGCCTTCTTTCGTTTTTAAAGAAACATGGAATGCTTTTATATCTTCAATTTCAGCGACGATGGGGAAATCTTTATCATGGATTCTGATTACATCTCCTATTTTAAAGGGAAAGTTAAAAAACAGAATAATACCTGAAGTAATATTACTCAAAATAGACCATTGAGCAAACATCGCTACACCAACCACCGTGGTGATGGAGGAAATAGCAATGATAATATCTTTAGGTTGAACTCCCCAGATTAGTATCAAAGCAATTATTGCCAGAATATTGACCAGTATATGCAGGTATTTTACAACTAAATTAGTGCGATGCTCTATAATATGGGTCATCTTTGCAAAACGTCTGACTAGTTTTGAAATGATTATTCGCAAGGTAAAAACAAGTAGTATTAGAATCCCACTCGCAACTATTTCTTTGGTAAAATCGTTAAAAAAAGACATGTTTTTCTGTTTTAAGCTAAGTTACTTAAATATTCGTAAACCTTGTCTACAGGCATTCCCATCACATTAGCATAAGAACCTTCAATTTTTGATACACCTATGAAACCAATCCATTCCTGTATTCCGTAAGCTCCGGCTTTATCAAAAGGTTTAAAATTCTCAATGTAATAATTAATTGCATCATCACTGAGTTCGTTGAAAGTAACTTTTGTTACCTCGTATAGTAGCTCTGTCTTTGAATTAGTTTTAAAACAAACAGATGTAATTACTTCGTGAGTAGCGTTAGACAGTGACTTTAAAATAGCAAAAGCATCCTCTTTGTCGGTTGGTTTCCCTAAAGCTTTGTTGTTATGCCAAACAATGGTATCGCTTGTAACAAGTATTTCATTTTCCTGCAATCCACCTTCAAAAGCACTGGCTTTTAAGTTGGCCAAATAATTTGTTATTTCTTCTCTTTTTAGATGTGGTGGATATATTTCTTCGATTTCTTTTAATCGAATTTCAAAATCCAATTCTAGGTCTTTAAAGAATTGCTGTCTCCTGGGAGAACCAGATGCCAGAATCAATTTGTATTGTTTTAATTTATCTTTAAGCATTGTATTTTATATTTAAGGTGATGATCACTATAGATAGAATTCCGAAAAATAAAATCCATTTTAGTAGGGTACTCAAGGTATGAAATTCTTCTTTAGTTTTAGCTGTCCAAATTTTGATAGTAAAGAAAATAAGGGGGGCTAAAACAAATAAAAGGCCATAAAGTGTGGCAATAAATAAATCGTTAGCCACGAGATACGTTTTAGTATAAACGAAGAGCGTGATTATTGATAGCACGGCTAATACAAAAACTACTTTTGTTGTTTTTTCTATTCCTAGAACTATGGCTAGGGTTTTCATTCCTTGGTTGTTGTCTCCTTGTATGTCTTCTAAATCCTTGACTATTTCCCGAATAAAATTAATTATAAATGCAAATAAGGCGTAATCTAAAAGTATAGAAAACAAGTTGGCCATTGCAAGCTGATTCGCTGCGTCAATCGCAGGATATAAGTCAAAAACACCAATAATCACAACGCTAAAGGCTACTAGTAGCGCTACAATAATATTGCCTAATATCATCATTTGCTTTAAACTCGTTGCGTAGATGTAAAGGCTGGCAGCGATCAAAATAAAAATAGTTGCAAAGGAGGGCTTAACAATTACGTTAGACAAATAAAAACCTATTGCAACTCCACTGATATTAAGCGCGGCGTAAATGTTATAGGCTCTAGATTCAGAAATACTTTTACCAATGATGACCTGATGCGGTTTATTATCTAGATCTGTATCCTGATCAAAAATGTTATTGATAACATAACCGGCTGCCGCGATTAAAACGGTACTTAGTACCAATAATCCATATTGCCAATCGCTTAATGCCAGAGGTATATTTTGCAATTTCAAAAAACCGTACCTAAAGAGCAATTGCATAAAAGCAAGCATCAATAAGTTTTGGTATCTAATGATTTTCAGGTATTTCATACTTGATTTACGGTCTTTTAGAAAGTTTTGGAATTTGGAACTTCAATTTTGGTTGTTTCTATTAATCAAGTTTCCCGTCAAAATAAGACATCCATTTTCCTTGTACCTTCATAACCTGCTCGATAACATCACGAGCAGCTCCTTTACCACCATTTATATGTGAAATGTAAGTACAAATTGTTTTTATTTCTGGAGTAGCGTCCTGCGGGCATGTTGGTAAACCTACTAATTTCATCACATGATAATCAGGA
This sequence comes from Flavobacterium sp. Arc3, assembly GCF_041431375.1. Classification (NCBI taxonomy): domain Bacteria; kingdom Pseudomonadati; phylum Bacteroidota; class Flavobacteriia; order Flavobacteriales; family Flavobacteriaceae; genus Flavobacterium; species Flavobacterium sp. Arc3. The sequence continues at coordinate 115,386 of NZ_JASMRI010000014.1, forward strand.
ATGTCATCTCCCATATATAAAACTTGCTCTGGATTTATATTATACAATTCAGTATATTCTTTAAACGTTTCTACTTTGTCTGGTGTACCCAAATGGATATCTGTAACTCCCAGATTGCGCAATCGTACGCGAACTCCTTCATTACTTCCACCCGAAATAACACAAACATTATAGCCGCTTTCTACAGCCGCTTTCATGGCATAGCCGTCACGGATATTCATTGTTCTAAGAATTTCTCCTTCAGTGGTTACAAATACTGAGCTGTCTGTAAGTACGCCATCAACATCAAAAATAAAAGTGGTGATGTCATTCATTAATTCCTTATAATTTTTTGCCATGATCTTGTATAGATTGTGTTATGATTTTATAAATGGTTGTTTGATTTTCGTCAGATAAAAATAATTGATGTGCTTCAATTGTCTTTAAATCATTTCGTTTTGCCGGCCCAGTCTGAGCATCTTTAGGCGAAATGGTCATTATTTTTTGTGCTGTTTCCAGAATTAAAGGTTTTAAAATATCGAAAGGAACTTGATTCTCCAGACAAATTTCATTTCCAATGGTGTATAAATGATTCGTAAAGTTATTTACGAAAACTGCCGCTACGTGTAATGCCTTGCGTTGTTCAGAGTTGATAGCAAATACTTTATTAGAAATTACTTTTGCTACCTTCTCCAATAATCGAAAATCAGTTGAGTTCTCACTTTCTAAGCAAATAGGGATTGCCTTGAAATCTACTGCCTTGTTTTTAGTAAAAGTTTGGAGCGGGTAGAAGACCCCTCTTCGGTTGTTGTCGTTTATAACATCTAAACCTACGCTACCAGAGGTGTGCACCACCAATCGGTTTTTAAAAGCTAATTGTGCAGCAACAGCTCCAATGGCATCATCTGAGACCGCAATGATGTATAGATCGGCCTCTAATAAATTAGCTATATCTGTTGTGATGAGACTAGCGTCTAATACGTTTGCCAGTGTGTTCGCTTTTCTAGAAAACACTTGAACTAATTCAATTTCATCTCCTGTATTCTTGGAGTTTTGAAAAGCAGCAATTAAATGTTGTGCTACATTTCCCGAGCCTATAATAATAACTTTAACCATGTGACAAAATTAGGAAAAAAAATGAAGTAGTATGGTAAATAAAGGCAGAGAAGATTTTAAGCATAAAGTCTTGTAATGCATTATGAAAGGGCATATAAATGTGCGTAGTTTTAAAACGGCAAAGAAAATAGTGGGTGTTTAACTGTAAGTTGTATTGTACTATGAAGGTTTTTTTAGTGAAGAAAATGCTACGCTAGCGTTGGGTGTAAATCAGCGTATTCTTTTAAAAGTGGAGCGGTTCGGGTCAACAAAGGCTTCATTATTTCGTCCGTTCGTAATTGCTCGGGTGTTGACTTTGCAAGCCCAAAGAATCCTTAGCTGTTAGAGACCGTTTATATACAGCCTTTATTAAATTCCTCCCAATCAAATTCAATATTTTTAGGGTATTTTATCTTTAATTCAGATTCTATTTTACTTTGCATTTCCTCAAATTCAAACCCGTATATTTTATTAAAGTTGTTATAGCCTTCTACCCAAAGTTTAGATAATTTTTCAAAGCCGTAATTATCAATTAAATATTTGACAAGAAAAGCACTTTGTGTATACGTAATCATATCGTTAGCAGAATAAAAATCATTCGCTATTGTATTCATAGGAATCAGTTTTTCACTCTGAATAAAGTATTTATATATTTCTTCCAAACTATATTTACTACAAGTTCCACCTGCATATGTTGCTAAACCTTCGTTCATCCAATGTGAACTTTCTGCTGTATCTCCCCATTTATCCATACTTATCATATGCATCATTTCATGTTTAATTGGAGAATTTTCATTTTTATGTATCATAAATACGATATCTCTTTCAAAAACAGCTAAACCTTGTGCGCCATATCCTGAGTACTTAAGCATTTCTTTTCTTGAAGCCAAAAATTCTATTTCAATAACTTTTTTATACTCTTTTTCATTGATTAATTCCAAGTCTTCTTTTATGGATTTTTGGGATAGTGCTATATCAGATTTTCTCTCTTTAATTGGAACGTTAGAATCGAAAAAATAAGTTATATTTTCAATAGTTTTGTGTTCTCTAATAACCTTTTTCCATTCTCTATTTTGTCCATTTATATTGTAAGAGAGGATTAAAATTAGTGATATAGAAAATATTTTTTTCATTTATTTTAGTATTTGATTTACCGTCCTTTTGTTTATTGTCTTCGGATAAATAGTTGCTTACTTGTATACTATTACCATAAAACTACTCCATTACAACCAAAAAGGTTGGCTTTATACCATAAAGTAACTTTTTGTCATTTTGCTAATCTATAAAAAAAATAGTACAAATATGTTTAATTGTAAAAACAAGATGTTACTTTTAGTCGGTTTTGCGTGAGGGGTAGAAGCTGGCTACCGCAGTAGCGCGGATGACCCGACAGCTTCCCGAAAAAGGGCGTATGGAGACAAAGTATAATAGCCCTTTTTTTGGGACGGTGGCACGCCCAGATAATTCGGTATCTTAATTTATTTATTTCAACAATTCGGGATTGCTGAGGATCAATTCTATTTTCTTTATGATTACAGTAATTTGATTCATTTGTGTTTCTATATTTCTAAAAAACAGACTAATATCTCTGTTAACCCAGCTTTCAGAAATAACTCTTGCGCCCAAACTAATTCTTAAAACAGCACTTTCAATATCAGTGGTATATTTTACATTAACGGCTTGTCCTATATGGCACTTTTGGGCAGCAAGCCTAATAATTTCTAGTGGAGAATCTTCAAACTGATCAGATATATCTGAATTTAGTAATGTATAGAGCTTTTTTACATTATCAACCGATAAGACTTTATTGTCTTTAAGGATAAAGAAAGGGAAAATGGTACGGATATTTCTTATTCCGAATTCTTGACTATTATAACTATTCGCTTTTGTTTCATCACCATAAATGGGTTCTAAAAAAGTGGCTTCTTTTATTGAATCGTCAATAAAATTACAGAACATCTCAATACCCATATTCCTATATAAAACGGGTGTTTTATAGTATCGGTCCATTTCAACTATGGCAGCGTTCCAGCGCATATAAGAACCATAGTTATATCCATCAGATAACTCATTTGAACAAGACCAAGAAGTTGGCCAATCAGAATGATTATAATACTGGGTTAAACCTTTTGGCAACTTATTTTTTGCAGAATGAATTGACTTACTAACATTTTCTGGTAGAAGTAATGCCCCTGAGTAAGGAGGCCCAGTAAAGTATTTACTTCCTGTCACAGTAACAATATATCCTTTATTTAAATAATTTTGTATGTCTTTAGGGTCTAATCTAAGTTGAGAACCGTCTACAATGATCTGCATTGATAGGGCATCGATTGTATTCAATTTTTGAATTAATGCGTCAGTAGGCGATTGATATCCCAATTTCGATTGATCCATAGTATGCAGTACTACGTGTCTGCCCAATTCATTGGTTTTAGAAATAGCATTATAGACCTCCTCGTCTAATTGACTGGATGATTTTAACGCACCATTTTCATCTCTGAAAGTAATTTTAATCAAATCAACATCTCTAAATCCTTCAATTTTATCACCTTTCTTAATAGGGTAATTTAAAGCGGTTGTGTTTTCAAAATGACATCCTTTTAATGCCGCAGGTATACCGCTGCCAGTTTCATCAGAAGCTACTAAAATATGCGTAATGTCTTTTTCTGACATAATTTGAGTTATAGCTGCTATTTGAAGTGAAGAATCAGTTCCTGAGGGCGAAAAAATTATTTCACATTCCTCATTTAATTTAAATATTTTTCTGAGGTTATTTTTTAGTAGTTCAGAAAACTCGGTAGTCGTGTTTTTAAAACCATTTGTAAGACTGTTTCTAATTAAAATACTTCTAACTTTATCTGTTTTATCAAACGCAAAATTAGAGACACTTGTTCCTGTAGATGAGGCAAAAGTAAAGGCATCTGGTCTAGGAAATGGTCGGCAACCATATTTATTTAATAAATCAATTTCGTCAATATTCAATCTAAGATCACCACCTGACATTAATAAATACTCTGTTGGTTTTGCTAGATTTTCAACAATTGGCTTCCATGATTCTTTAAATACTTTGTTAGTAGTATTCAAGCCATGAAAAGGTTGAAGTTTTTCATATTTTAATAATGATTCTGTATTTAAAACATTATTATTTTTAATCAAATCAATTAACAAATAATCAAGATTTTCTAATTTTTCTTTATCATTTTTAGGTAACAATTGGTAAAATATACGAGTCACTTCAAGCGCTGCGATATCACATAAAACAGTATCCTGTTTTTCATTATTCAAAGCTTTATACCAAAGTTGCCATTCAATACCATATCTTAAATAAACTAAAGCTAAAACAGGTTTACTCAATAATATCGAACCAATTATAATCGATTTGTTTGGTACAATTTTAAATATATTAGGCTCAGTAGTAGAGGTAATAATATTTATGTTGTTTATTTTGGGTACTGTATTAAATCTTTTTAAGACGCGAACTAGATAATTCACATTTTCTTTTTCAAATATACTGCTTCTTTTATATTGATTTTCAATAAGTATATTATTTGTCATAGGTGTTTTAATTTATAACGTTCATCAGAATGAAGTTCTTTACTAGGAATGTTTTCGTGATCATTTGAACCTCCAAATATAGTGTTTGTTCTAATATTAAACTTTGCAAAGAACGGCTTTATATTAAATTAGAGAAGTTCAACTTAAGATATCCGCCGTTTTTATATGAATAGTATTGTTTTTAATTTCTACAAGTTAAAATGTAAAATACTGATAATCAATATTTGTATTTAGTTTTTTTAGTAAACAGGACATTTTCTTTAAGACTCATTAAAGGTTTTAACATTAAATGGTAGTTATTTATTTTATGAAAGTAATATCGCATTGTTTTGTGTAAAAATATTACTAAAGCACTTACTTCCTTCTGTAAAGTGGTCAATAACTTTACGATACTTTACAAATGGCAGGTTATTGGATGACGAGAGTAAAACAAAAAAAGTCGTTGTGTAAAACATCGTAATTTTTCTATTGTACGACTTTATAAAAACAGGATCGTAAATAGCCCTAAATCTAAAAACCATACATCATTGTTAGTTGATTTTACGTGAGGGATAGAAGCTGACTACCGCAGTTGTCTCTCCTGAAGCGTCTGGACTGATAGTTTTCCGAAAAAGAGCGTATCTAGACAAAGTGGAGTAGCCCTATTTTAGGGATTTTAAACCCTTAATTTTGGATTAAATTAACAACTGTGGGAAGATAGAAGTCAACAATTTTAAGTACTTTTGTCGCACTTTTATAAAAACGTAATTCCTTACAAATGGATAAAAAAATATTTTCATTTTTGTTTTCTACACGATTAATGGCACTTCTTTTCCTCTCTTTCGCAATAGCAATGGGAGTAGGAACTTTCATCGAAAGTAAATACAACACGGATACAGCTCGCATTTTAATTTATAATTCTTGGTGGTTTGAAGCGATAATGGTTTTTTTTATGATCAATTTCATAGGGAATATTAAGCGTTACCAACTATTAAAAAAGGAAAAATGGGCTACTTTATTACTTCATTTGTCATTTATTTTTATTCTTTTGGGCGCATTTGTAACTCGTTATATTAGTTATGAAGGGATGATGCCAATACGTGAAGGCGCTGCTGAAAATCAGTTTTATTCAGACAAAACATTCCTAACCGTTTTTATCGATGGGGAATACAAAGGGGAAATGAAACGTAGGGTTTTTGAAAAGCCATTATTACTTTCGCCGGTTACTAATAACAATTTTTCAATCTCTGATAAGTTTGCAGACACTTCATTTGAAGTAGAATATGAAAATTTTATCATGGGTGCTAAGGAATATGTAAAAGCCGATCCTAGCGGAGTTTTATATTTCAAGCTTGTGGAAGCAGGGGATGGCGGACGTGAAGAACATTTTCTAAAAGAAGGAGAAGTTCAAAATATTCACAATGTTTTATTTGCTTTAAATAAACCGACTGAGGGTGCGATTAACATCAATACGAGTGGGAAAGAATATACAATACAAACACCATTTGAAGGGAACTTCATGAGAATGGCCGATAAATTAGAAGGTGCGGTTACTAAAGATATTGTGCAGCCTTTAATGATGCGTTCATTATATAGTATAGGAGAAAAAAGATTTGTTTTTCCAGATCCTGCTGTAAAAGGCGTAATTGCTTATGAGTCTAGTAATGATTTTAAGGCAAAAAATCATACCGATGCTTTGGTACTAAAAGTAAAAGCAGAGGGACAGGAAAAAGAAGTGACTGTTGTGGGTTCTAAGGGTAGAGTAGGAGATTTTCAAACGGTAAAAATTGGAAATTTAGATTATACTTTTTTCTACGGTAGTAAAGCTTACGTTTTGCCTTTCAAGATAAAACTGAATGATTTTATCGCTACAAAATACCCAGGAACAGAAAAAAGTTACTCTTCTTTTGAAAGTAAAGTGACAGTTCAGGATTCTACAGAGGTATTTGATGCTAGGATTTTTATGAATAATGTTTTGGATTACAAAGGATATCGTTTCTTTCAATCTTCATTTGATCCAGATGAAAAGGGAACAGTCTTATCTGTAAATCACGATTTTTGGGGAACAGCGATTACGTACGCCGGTTATTTTATGTTATTTTTTGCAATGATGTCTATTATGTTTACAAAACACTCTCGCTTTGCTGATTTGAAACGAAAATTAGATGTGGTTAAAAATAAAAAATCAAAATTGATTACTATTTTAGTTTTAATGATAAGTATGAGCGGTTTTGCTCAGACGCACAATCACGAGCATGATGAGAATGGGGACCATGCTGATCACATTGAAAATGGGAATCACACCAGAGTTGCACCTACTGAAAAACAGTTGGATTCCTTACTGAACAAGTTCAAAGTTAAAGAAGAGCATGCTGCAAAATTTGGAAGACTTATTATTCAGGATGCAGGAGGAAGAATGAAACCAATCAATACCTTCTCATCTGAATTATTGAGGAAAGTGAGTCATGCTAATGAGTACAAAGGGATGAATTCTGATCAGGTATTTTTATCCATGTCTCAATATGCACAATTCTGGATTGAAATTCCATTAATTTATCTAAGAAGCGGAAATGATAGTATTCGAAAATTAATAGGAGTAGACGTAAAAGCGGAAACGGCTCCATTTATTGCGTTTTTTGATGAAAAAGGGAATTATAAATTATCACCTTATTTAGACGACGCTTATAAAGCAGCTAATCCGAATCAGTTTGAAAAAGACTTTATTGAAACAGATAAGAAAGTAAACTTAATGGAATCAGCGTTAAGTGGAAGAATTTTAAAGATTTTTCCAATTCCTAATGACGCTAATAATAAATGGGTTTCATCTTTAGAATTAGGTGAAGCAGGATTAAAAGGAATGGATTCTACCTATACAAAAAGTGTTTTGCCGTTGTATTTTGGATCATTAAATAATGCTTCTCAAACTGGGGATTATAAAAACGCCGATGATTTAGTAGAAAGTATCAATGGTTTCCAAAAGAAATTCGGAGCCAAAGTAAGACCTAGTGAAGACAAAATTTCAATGGAGATTTTGTACAACAAGTATGATTTACTTCAAAAATTACCTTTCGCTTACGTTTTTGCATCTATTTTGATGTTGATTTTTACTATTGTGCAAATTTTTAAAGAAACGAAATTATTGCGTGTTTTAGTAAATTCGATGCATGTATTAATTGCGGTATTGTTTGCGTTACATACATTTACATTAATAGCACGTTGGTATATATCTGGACATGCCCCATGGAGTAATGCGTATGAAGCCATTGTTTATGTGGCTTGGGCAACGATGTTTTTCGGTTTAGCGTTTGATATCAAATCGAAGTTAACTGTAGCTTCGGCTGCGTTTGTAACGGCTATGATTTTATCTGCGGCTTATATGAATTGGATTGACCCTGAGATTGCTAATTTACAACCGGTTCTAAATTCGTATTGGTTAATGATCCACGTTGCTGTCATTGTAGCGAGTTATGGACCGTTTGCATTGGGAATGATTTTAGGTTTTGTTTCTTTATTGTTGATCTTTTTTACCAATGAAAAAAATAAGGCCAAAATGGATTTGAATATTCAAGAGATTACTTATATCAATGAAATGGCATTGACGATAGGACTTATTATGTTAACCATTGGGAATTTCCTTGGAGGGCAATGGGCTAATGAAAGTTGGGGACGTTACTGGGGATGGGATCCAAAAGAAACTTGGGCATTGATTAGTATTATGGTCTATGCATTTGTGATTCACGCTCGATTTGTTCCTGCTTTAAGAGGAAAGTGGATTTTTAATCTAATGAGTATGTTTGCTTTTGTGTCTATTTTGTTCACTTATTATGGTGTAAATTTCCACTTGGTAGGATTACACTCGTATGCCAGTGGAGAAGCACATTCATTAAGTTGGATATGGTATTCTTTAGGAACAATATCTTTTATAGGTGCTATTACGTATCCAAAATATAAAAAGTATTATAAGAAATAAGAGTAATTAGTTTATTTCAAAAAATAGTAAAGGTTCAACTGAAAAGTTGGGCCTTTTTTTATTCTTTTAAGCTGTCTATATATTCTTTTGGTGATTGTCCACTAACATATTTAAAACTGGTGAAGAATGGATTGTAAGACGCAAATCCAACTTCTTTTGACAGAGACTCTAATGTATTTGCTTCTAAGTAACCAGATTGAATAAGATCGATAGAATGACGTATTCTAACCGTTTTTTTATAATCTGAAAAAGGAATTTTAGAATGATATTTAAAGATGTAATTTAGATGACTAGTTGGAATTTTTATTTTTTTTGCAAGATCAGATATTGAAAATTTAAAGTCTCTAAATGATTCAGGATTTAAGGCTTTTTGTTCTATTTTACTTATATATTCATGTATGTTTATGTCAATCTGAGGTTTTAGTATACTATCCTGAATATTATTTGATTCTTTTTTAGAATCTATATTCCAAATGTTATCTAGCTCTAATTTGTATGTTTGCTCTTTTTTTAGGATATCATTTAGCACATCATAACCATATAGAATTTCAGGAGAAATTAAGGCTTTAAGGAATAGGAACATCCAGAAAAGGCTTGATATCCAAATAAGCTTTTCGTCAGAAACCGTATTTTCATCAAAGAATTTCAAATAAATTGATATTAAAACCCGTATGATACTTAATGTAGATAAAGTTAGTAGATAAAAAGTCCAATTTTTAATTAATCTATTTTGTTTATTTAGAACGCTACGTTTATTTTTTTTTAACCAAAACTCTTTAACCAGCATAATATAGCCTAAGTACCAATACGTAAAAGCGTATATGGAGAAAAGTGCAATTAAATTTAATTTCCAATTTATTGAAAGGAAATTACCAGTAGTATTGATTGTTACAATTATTAAAAAGTATATAATCGGTATAATAAAATGTTTGAAATCTTGGAGTGCAAAATATTTTCTTTCCAAGATCAAGTTTTTAAAATACAAATATATGCATGGAATTAGTATTATAAAAAAACGGTTGTAATTGATAATTAAATCATTTAAATTTTTAAAATGAATTGAACAATTTAGTCCATGTATTATGTAACGGATAGAAACGAGAGTGAAAATGATAATTAAATAGATATTAATCATTTTATTCGTTTTATATTTTGTCAAAACAAGTAAGACGGTTAAAAATCCTAATAAACCAATTATTATTAGAAGAAAGTGTAGAAACATAAAAAAGATGATTTTTGTGCAATATATAGAAAAATATGTAAGGTGATCGTATTTGATTAGATTATACTACATAAATAGATCATTAAAATCAGTAAGTTCTACAACTTGAATTTTTCCCTTTTAAGCAGCTTAGTAGAATTGTTAATTTTAATGGTTAGGCTAAAATAGAGATGTTTTTTTATAAAAAAAAAAGAATATAAATTAAAAATATTAAAAAAATGATGACTATGTAAATATTAGTTTAGTTAGTGCTATCAATTTAATTTAACCGGGACTTTTTGAAGTTAGTCTTTCAAAAAACACGGTTTATTGTTTTAGTATCGCATTTTGATTCGATAAAATAGTTACTAAAAACCTAAAAACAGTTACTTATTTATTACATAAAGTATGATAAATCAGAAAAGTAAAGATCATATTTTTTAATTTATCGATAAAAGAATATATTTACCCGACGAAGTGCACGAAATGGGTACTTTATTTGTTAAATAAATAATTATATGAAGTATTTACTTTTATTTTTTAGTATCACTTTTCATGGTCAAGTATTACATCACCATATGCTTTCTTCTCAAGGAATGTCAACAAAAACCCCTAATGGTTTAATAATTAGTCAAACTATAGGTCAGCAAAGTTTAACGGGTACTTCCAGTACTAATTTTGTTATGTTGCAGGGTTTTCAACAAAGTGTTTGGGGTAAATATATTGCTTCTAATAAAAAGGAGGAAATCGATGGTCTCAAGACGATAACCTATCCTAATCCATTTACTGAATTTGTCAATTTTCAATTTTCGCAACCTGTCACAGAGACTATATCTATTTATGTCTTTGATATAGTGGGACGTTTGATATTCCAACAAAATAAAAAATCAGTCGACAATATTCTGACTATTGATTTGGCTTTATTACCAAATTCAGAATACTTAGTACAGTTAAAAACGACCAATCTTACTTATTACACTAAAATTATTAAACAATGATGAAAAACTACCTACTATATTTTTATTTTAATTGCATCCTGTCAATTATTTTCACAGGAAATTTATTTGAATACGGGAAAGAATTTTACAAAGTATGATTATAAAAATTCTTTTGGACAATCAAATCCTAATCTTCAAAGTGGATCAGGTAATTTTTATGAGATTGGTTTAATTAAACCATTAATAAAAGAGCATTTTCTTTATTCTTTTGGACTTTCTCTAAATGAATATAATGCAGTAGGGGGGAATGTTGCTAATGCTTATAGTTGGGATACTAAATATTTAGGTATAAAAGGAGGATTAGCGTATTCTTTTTTTCCTATGGGTGATGATCCAGATCATAATCTAGATTTTTTAGTACACGCAGGAATTTTAGGGGAATCTATAATTTATGGAAAACAAAAAATTGACGGTATTAATTATGATTTAGTGCACCAGAAAGAGTTTTCAGGAATAGTATTAGAAGCTTCTATCGGCTTTCAGGTCAAGTATCGAGTTCCTTCTTTTGGTTTTTTAAGTATTGGCTATAACTTTGGTCAAACTACAAATATTTCCAAATCTACAGAAGAAAAATTATCCTTTATCACTCATCAATTGCAATTGGGTGTTCATTTTCCAATTAATTAAATCAAATTATGAAAAAAATAATTCTACTTATTTTCCTTTTTTTATGTGCCAAAAATTTTGCGCAAACAAATGGGATAACGTACCAAGCTGTAATTTTAAAGCCAACTGGAGAACAATTACCAGGAGTAAATAATTCAAATGCTTTTTTAGTTAGTAAAGATATTTGCATGGTTTTTAAATTCATTGACGAATATTCAAATGTAGAATATCAAGAAGTTATTCAAACTAAAACGGATGAATATGGAATGGTCAATTTGGTAATTGGAACTGGAAGACAAACTGCTGGATATGCAGACTCATTTAAATCTATAGTTTGGAATTCTTTAAATAAAAATTTAGTTGTAGGAATTAATACAGAAGGTAATTGTTCTAGCTACACTGAGATTAGCAATCAGCCTTTTAGTTATGTTCCGTTGGCTTTTTCGGCTTTAAATGCAGAAAATGTTACGGGTGTTGTAGCAATTGAAAATGGAGGTACAAATGCAATAACAGTTTTGGGAGCAAAAATTAACTTAGGTTTAGATAATGTAAATAATACATCAGATGTTAATAAACCGGTTAGCATAGCTACACAAGCTGAACTAAATTTAAAAGAAAATTTAGCAAATAAGAGTATCAATGTTACTACAGATGGCGCATCGGACACAAAATATGCAAGTGTAAAATCGATAAAAACTTATGTTGACGCTAGCTCAAGTACTAGTTCAACCGCATTAGGGACAGAAGTTTTAAGAGCAATAACAGCTGAAACAGCTAATGCAAA
>NZ_JASMRI010000014.1:127652-128291 GCF_041431375.1 Flavobacterium sp. Arc3
GGCGGCAGAAGTTACTAATCGTACGAATGCAGATTTATTAAAAGAAGATTTAGTTAATAAAAGTACTGACATAACTACTGATGGCGCATCGGACACAAAATATCCAAGTGTAAAATCGATAAAAACTTATGTTGATGCTAGCTCAAGTACTAGTTCAACCGCATTAGGGACAGAAGTTTTAAGAGCAATAACAGCTGAAACAGCTAATGCAAATGCAATTTCAAATGAAACGAGCAGAGCGACAAACTCAGAAAATGGTATTGCCGCGAATTTGGTTACAGAAACAAATTCTCGCACCATAGCTGACGGTAGTTTAACAACGAATCTGGCAACAGAAGCTTTACGAGCTACCACAGCAGAAAGTACGCTTGCAACTAATTTATTAAGTGAAACAAATTCTCGTACCACAGCTGATGCAACTTTAACAACTAATTTGGCGGCAGAAGTTACTAATCGTACGAATGCAGATTTATTAAAAGAAGATTTAGTTAATAAAAGTACTGACATAACTAATGATAGCGCATCGGACACAAAATATCCAAGTGTAAAATCGGTAAAAACTTATGTTGATGCTAGTTCATCAACCAATTCATCAGCATTAACAGCAGAAATTTCAAGAGCTAAAATAGCAGAAATTGC
>NZ_JASMRI010000015.1:0-101020 GCF_041431375.1 Flavobacterium sp. Arc3
GAGCCCGATACAATATCGAGCTCATTATTATCAAAATTAATTATAAATTTGTCCAAACTTTTGGGTTCAGTCTAAAATCGTTTCACAGGCTTTTTTCTTATGCAATAAGATTGCTTTTATTCGGCGTCATTATCACTTTCAATACCAAAAAGATCTCCTTTTTTAAATAACTTCGTATCCTTTTTTAATGCTTTTCGGTTGCGTTTTGTAAGTACTTCAGCATCTAGCTTGCTTAGATCTGGTTTTCCTGCATTTACCCATGCCGTATACCAGAAACTTGCTGTTGCAGTAACCGCTTTTTTCATTTGGCTTTCTACCATCCCATTTAAAGCACTGTGAAATTTAGCAGCGTATTCATTTGAATATTTCACGCCGTTGTATTTGTTTTTCACCACATTTCCTTCTGCGTCAGTTACAAATATTTGATTTACAGCTAATGTTGTTCTCAATCCTTTATCTGCTGCTAATAATGGCTCCACTAAACTGTGGGTGTCCATAATCATATCCCAAGTTGCTTTGTTTACGTCCTCATAATAGTGCGCTGGTGCTACAGTAAATTTATAATTTTTAACAAACAGCTCAGGCAATCTGCTTTCCCATAAGGAATGGATTCCTTTTTGGTCTGTCAGTTGACCATCATGATTGTCTGAGGTATGCAAAGGCATATGTGCATCAGCGATATAATGTCCTAAATCAGCAGCAATAAATAAGATTTCTGATTTGCGTTTGTCCTTAAACGCCTGCGTTAATTTTGCCATCATATCTTGGATATGCCAAGGCAGTGTTCCGTTTTTAGACAAAAATTTATCATCATACTTCTTTTTAGCTTCTGCCATAGACTGTGGAAAACCATCTATATCTCCAAAATTCTCCATGTCAAAATAGTGTCTTGGGCCTTCCGCCTTGTCCTGTAAAACATACTTTCTCATATCGGGAACAGTCGATTCTTGCGTTATAAAATCAATATGGTTGTAAAAGAAAACCTGTAACGGTTTTGGCAAAGCCATTACAGCTGCTTTATTAATTCTTTCGTGCCCCACGATTCCCCATGACAATGTTAGAAATCCAATGAATATTGCAGTTAGCACCAACATTGTAGGCTTAAATTTGATATTTATCATTACTTTTATTTTTTTGAACTACAAATGTATTTGTTTTTCAGACAATTTAAAAATATCTAGTTTAACATTATATAAATTAGAAAGTAACTTATCCTTTATCATGTTTCGCCACCAAGGAAAAAATAGAACTTTTATTCATAATTTACGTTTAGCGACTTTGCTTTCATTCGTTGCAGGAACCGTAAATATTACAGGTGTATTAGCAGTAAAGACTCTAACAACTAATGTAACGGGGCATTTCGCCTTCTTTGCTGAGGAAGTTATTAAACAAAATTATTCGGCGGCAATTACATTTTTTGTTTTTACACTTTTCTTTTTATTTGGGGCCTTTACGTCGAATTTTTTAGCCGAATCTGTGGCAATAAAACATCCGGATCTATCACATGTAATACCAATTTCATTAGAAATAGCGATTTTGCTTTTGGTTGGTGTCTTTGGTGTACAAGGAGATCTCTCAAGTTTATCGGGAAAATGGATCGCCTTTGCGATGCTTTTTGCCATGGGAATACAAAATTCTTTGGTAACCCAAATATCAAATTCTGTTGTAAGGACAACCCATTTAACAGGACTCTTTACCGACTTAGGAATTGAATTATCACAGCTGTTTTTTTACAAAAAACCAAATGAAAAAAAAAGACTAAATACAAGTATTTACTTAAGGTTATCAATTATTGTCTTCTTTTTCATCGGTTGTACCTCAGGAGGTTTTCTCTATACTTTTCTAGAGATGAAGACTCTTTTTGTCGCTGCTTTTTTTCTTTTAATAGCACTGATGTATGATTATGTCCGACTACAGTTCTATGTAATAAAAAGGAAAAGATTCAGTCGTGTTACTAGATAAAATACAGAATGGAAAGTAAGGCTGATATGGCAATACATGCCCAAAGTAGAACTCCTTGCACCAATGGTTTAACCCCCACAGACTGCAATACAGTATGACTTAAGCCTGCGCCAATTAAAAACAAGGTAATCGTAAGTCCTGTTTTTGCTAAAGCAACCATATACGGTGCTACCAGAGCTGTTTGTGGAACGTATGTATTAAGTACCATCGCCAAAATAAACACTCCAATAAAATAAGGAATTTTTATTTTGCTCGATTTGTTCTTAAAAACCAGTGCAGTAATCAAAGTAACCGGAATAATCCATAAAGCACGAGCCAATTTTACAGTTGTTGCAATCTGCAATGCCTCAGGACCATATTTATTAGCTGCACCTACTACTGAACTCGTATCATGAATCGCAATAGCACACCATAAACCAAATTCCTGTTGGCTTAAGTGCAACCAATGTCCAATAGCAGGAAATAAAAAGAGAGCAATTGAATTAAGGATAAAAATCACGCCTAGGGCTACAGAAGTCTGTTTTTCGTCAGATTTAATGACTGGGGCTATCGCGGCAATAGCACTACCTCCACAAATAGCAGTACCACATGAGATTAAATGAGACGTTTTTTTGTCAATTTTTAACCATTTACCTATTAACAAACCTAAGAGTAAAGTACTAAAGATAGATGCGACAGTAAACAAAAAACCCGTTTTCCCAGCAGAAATCGCAGAGTTTACATTCATTCCAAAACCCAAACCGATAACAGAGAGCTGAAGTAATATATTAATTGCTTTTGCATTAAAGCGCAAAAATGGATTACCAGAAATATTGGCAGCAACTAAACCAAGAACTAAAGCGATAGGTGGCGAAATTAATCCGGAAATACAAATTACCAGCAATAGGACAAAAATAACTTGCTGTGTTATAGTATTCGTATTAAAAAAAGGAGAACTGTTCTTTGAGATGATTTTAGACTGATTTTCCACGGTGAATATATTGAATTAGTACCCAACAAAGATGCGGGGATAAATCGGTATTCACCAATCATAATAAACAATCTATTATAACTTTAAATTATAGTGTTTCGTAATATTTTTGATAAACAAATCTGAAAGAGCGTTTGTTTTTCCTTGTAAACCAATGATATAAAAATAACGTTCTATAATAAGGTTATCTACATCAAGAATGACTAACTCATTGTTTTTCAATTCTTTTTCAATAGCATGTATCGAAATAAAAGCCACGCAATTTGAATTCATAAGATACGACTTGATACTTTCAGTACTCCCTAATTGCATCTCCACAATCAACTCAGCCATCTTAATTTTTAAGGGTTTCAAAGCGTGTTCGATTACTTCTAATGTTCCTGACCCTTGTTCCCGCATTAAAAATCGCAATTGCACGAGGTCTTCCTTTGTAATTTCTCCTTTGTCTACCAATGGATTAGCTCTATTACAAACCAGTACTAATTCGTCTTTTAAAAACGGAGTATATTTAATAGCTTTGTTTTTAGACTGTCCTTCAACAATGCCGATTTCGATTTCTTTATTCAGTAAGGCGTTTTCTATTTGTTCTGTGTTACCATTACGCAAAATAACTTTGACACCCTGCATTTCCTGATGAAAGCGAGCTAATAGTGGCGGAATTATATATTGAGAAATAGTTGTGCTGGCTCCTAGGCGAAGCATACCTTGCTGCTCTTTTATAAGTGAGCTCATTTCAAAATCAATTTCACGGTAGATTTCAAAAATGTTCTTGGCATGTTTGACTAACTGTTCTCCCGCATGCGTCAGCGAAATCTTTGAGCCATTTCGGTCAAAAAGCTTCACTTTATATTCTTCTTCCAGTTCTTGTATGTGCTTAGATACTGCTGGCTGTGTAATGAATAATTCAGTTGCTGCTTTAGTAAAACTTAATCGGGTAGCCACGGTGAAAAACACTTTTAATCTAAAATCCATAATTGCATTGTATTGGTTAAACCAAATGGAATTTACAACAATCCATTGTACTTCCTTACAAACCATTCGGTGGAAAGCAATGAAACAATTAAAATTAGCAGTAAAGTCCAATCAATCAAAGGAGAGCGGGTTACCGTATTTTTTTCTATTGCTTTATAATTGTCATCTTCTAAAAGTGATTTGATTAGTGTGTTCACCTGATTTGGAAAATAAACTGCTCCTTGCGTTTGCGTGGCCAATTGTTTTAATTTTTCTACGTCGGGATTGACAAATTGTTTTTCTTTGTCGAAATCTAAAATTTCAAAATGACTTGAATAACTTGTATTTGAATTCAGTTCTTTTACAGAAAAATTATAACTTCCTGCTGCAAGTCCGTCTAAATTTACTTTGTAAAATGCGTTTCCTTTCAATAAATCGTAGTTCTTAGTTTGTTTAGTTACTGTATTTCTTACAATAATTGTCAAACGCGCTTTATCGTCAAATTCATAGTTTTTATTGAAATATTGAGCCGTTATTTCGATAGCGTCACCTGAGTTATAAAAACTTTCATGATTAACCACTAATGCTTTTTTAGAACTACTAGAGGCTAGATACTGAATTGTTTTATCTATAAAAACATCAAATTTAGCAAAGGACTGAGTATCAACATGACTTTGCAATCTCCATTTCCAGATATTTTCACCCAATAGAAATGCGCTACGATTTCCTTGATTTTCGGCATATACTAATAATGGGGAATTTGTATCTATAGTTCTAATTTTAGAAGAAAGTAAAACAGAAGCGTTGCCCTTAACGGTAATAGCTCCAAAGGCATTTTCTAATGGAGGAAAATTTTCGAAACCAATATTATCTGTGGCAAATAAATTAAATTGGGGATTAAAACTCGCTAAATAATTCTCTTTTTGATTACTCATTTTAAATGCCAAACTACTTTGCTCCTTATTTAAAAAGGAGAAATCAGTACTTGTTCCGGTAATAATAAAAGTAGATATTCCTGCCTTTTTATTATCTTCAAAGATAGACTTAAAGGCTGCTGTCGGTTGATATAAAACCAGAACATTGTAATCTTTTAATGAATTGACAGCGTTAGGTTTAATAACGGTTACTTTGCGTTGTGCATTAGATTCAATACTGCGTTTTAAAGCACCTACATCCGGATGATTTATTGCCGTTATAAGTGCAATATTTGTTTTCTGATCAATTACTTCTACCGCAAAGTTTTTTGAATTATTATAAGTGTTTTTCTCTTTTTCAAGACTGGATAATGTTGCTTTAAAAGTTTGCGAACCTATTTTATTTGCCGGTAAAAGAACATTTAAAATGGCAGTTCTTTTAGAGGATGAAAAGGAAACACTTTGTTTTGTAACAACTGAATTCCCTTGTGAAATCATAAAATCTGCAGACACATTTTTGTCTCCAGAATAGTTCAGGAAAACTTCTACAGGAAATTTATTTTTGTAGAATGCATATTTATTGACATTGATTTGGCTAATCTTTAAGTCGATTACCTTGGTTGTATCTCCCAAAATTATTGGAAAAACTTTATTGGCAGCATCAAAACTATAAACATAATCATTACCTGAAGTCTGATTTCCGTCTGTTAAGAGAATTGTTGGGAATATACTATTTCTATTAGTACTTCTTAACTCTTTTGAAATTCCGCCTAGATTAGTTTGTGTCCCTTTAAAGTCAAATTTTTCTGAGGGTTCAAATGCCGTGTCAAATCGATACGACTGCAAATTAAACTTTTCATTTAAGGCTGAGTTTGCTGTTATTAAAGCATATATTTCTAAAGCTTTTTTGTTAGCGTTTAAGGCCGTTATCGAACTTGAATTATCTACAACAACTGCCAAAGGCGGTTTAATAATCTCCAGCGTATTTCTGGTGATTATGGGATTAATCAACAATAATAGAATCCCGAACAAGGATAGAAAACGCAATAAAGCCAAAAACAAATTTAGTTTTGATTTGCTTTTGGCTTTATAAAAATATTGGTAAAATGATAAACCACCGGCAATTACTATTGATAGTAGAATTAGTAGGACCGTGTTTGTTGTCATTCTATTTATTTTAAATGATGAATTTTAAATGGAAAGAATTCAGTATTTTAAAATTCATCATTTAAAATTTATAATTTCTTATGTTAGCATTCCTCCATCAACATTCAAGACTTGACCAGTGATATAAGCACTCATGTCAGACGCTAAGAAAAGGCAAGCATTAGCAACATCCTCAGTAGTTCCTCCGCGTTTCAACGGAATCCCGTCTCTCCATCCTTGAACGACATCATCATTTAATTTTGCTGTCATTTCAGTTTCAATAAATCCTGGAGCAATAGCATTACAACGAATATTACGCGAACCTAATTCAAGTGCAACCGATTTTGTAAATCCAATAACACCTGCTTTTGAAGCGGCATAATTCGTTTGGCCCGCATTACCCTTCACTCCTACTACACTACTCATATTGATAATTGATCCGGCGCGTTTTTTCAAGAAAGTTCTTTGAATTGCTTTGGTCATATTGAAAACTGATTTCAAGTTCACATCAATAACTTTGTCAAAATCCTCTTCAGACATACGCATTAGCAAGTTGTCTTTAGTAATTCCAGCATTATTAATCAAAATATCAACAGTTCCAAATTCAGCAATTACAGCATCAACCATAGCTTGTGCTTCATTAAAATCAGCTGCATTTGATTGGTATCCTTTTGCTTTAATTCCCAAAGCGTTCAATTCATTTTCTAATGCTAAAGCCGATTCCACAGATGAACTGTATGTAAAAGCAACATTTGCTCCATGTTTTGCAAAAACTTCTGCAATTCCTTTTCCAATTCCGCGACTCGCGCCTGTTATAATGGCCACTTTTCCTTCTAGTAATTTCATATTCAAAAATTAGTTTAATTTTTATTTGTAGCTATTCCTGCTATCCGCTTCAATCTTTTATGACCGCTAGCGCTTTCATAAAAGGATTTCCACTACTATCAGGGCTATCTTACAGTTGTCAAATATAGAATAATTCCTTTTTTAAAAAAATTTAAAAATCAATAACATTCGAAATCGAACCGATTTTAAAGATCCAGAAATCGTTTTACCAATTTGTCCCAAAAAGAGCTATAAATCGCAACCAAAGTAAAAATAAACAAAAATAAATGATACCAAGCATTTGTTAGTAAATCCATAAAATCAAGTTTGCCATTTGCAAAACTTAAAATCAGCAATACTTGTGCCCCATAAGGCAAGATCCCTTGCACTACACAAGAAAATATATCAAGAATTGCTGCTGTTTTCTTGGGACTCAAATCGTATTCATCACTAATTTCCTTAGCAATTCCACCTGTTATAACAATGGAAACTGTATTATTGGCAATAGCCACATTCGTAAAACCTACCAAAGCACCAATTCCAGCCTGCGCCGATTTTTTACTTTTAATGCGCTTTTTGATTTGGTACAATAAATAATCAATTCCTCCAGCTTTATCAACCATTGCTGCTAAACCACCAGTAAGCATAGACAATAAAAATATTTCAGTCATACTAGTGAAGCCCTCATATATCTTTTGGGCAAATTCCATCAACGTAAAATGATTTCCAAAATACCCAATCAATCCAGCTAATAAAGTTCCAATAATCAGTGTTGAAAAAACGTTTATGCCAACTAATGCTAATACAATTACTAGAACGTAAGGAAGAATAGTTATCCATTCAAAATTGGTCTTAGGAATCGCCACTGCAGTAATATCAGAGTTCAGTCCCAAATAAAAGAAAACTAGAACGGTTATAATGGCTGCGGGAAAAGCAATGAATAAATTTATTTTGAATTTATCTTTCAGTTTACATCCTAATGATTGCGTAGCAGCAATTGTAGTATCTGAAATCATCGATAGATTATCTCCAAGCATCGAACCACCTAACAAAGCGCCTGCAATCAATGGCAATGAAGCTCCACTTGAATTAGCCAGATTTACTGCGATAGGCCCAATAGCTACAATGGCTCCCACAGAAGTTCCAGTAGCTGTTGATAAAAAGGCCGCTATTAAAAAGATCCCTAACGGAAAATAAGCGACATCAATTGTATTAATTCCAAGGCTTACAACTGCATCCACACCTCCCGTTGCTTTACTAACAACAGCAAATGCTCCCGCGAGAAGATAAATGAGACACATGGTCATAATTTTACTCTCTCCACAACCAGCAATCAAAGTGGCTACTTTCTCATCTGACGAACTCTTAAAAAGTAAGAAAGCAGAAATAATTCCTATCACAACAGCAATTGGCGCAGGTAAAGCATAGAAATCATCAAGCCATATACCGGCTCCTAAAAAAATAAAAATAAAAATCAATAAGGGAATTAAAGCAAATGCATTTCCTTTTTTTTTCAATAAATGAGTCATAAATCAGTTTTATAATGATATAAATATGACGAAAAACAATAGCTAAAAAAATGGGAATGTAAAACAACGTTTTTTCCAAAGGATTTGGCTTATCGTTTTAGCACCTTGCTCGTTGTTGCAGGTTGCTATCTCTTTTTGAGATTCGTGATAACGGCTGCAAAAGTAATTATTATTTTTTGAAATCGTCACCTTCGATCAAAAAAAATATTTTACAAAAAAAAGCCTTACCGAAGTAAAGCTTTTTTATAACTAATTTAGTTTTTTATAAATTTCATATTCGAACTTCCTTTATCTGTATTCATTTTCAAGAAATACTTTCCGGAAGCCAGTTTAGAAACATCAACCTTTGTTACTGAAGTCGCATTCGGAACAGCAATGACCATTTGTCCAAGAATATCATAAATTGCTATTGATTGTACTTCTATAGAATTTTTATAATTAATATTTAGAATCTCATTTACTGGATTTGGAAACACACTAAAGTAATTTGAAAATTCAAAATCTGAAGTTGCTAAGGTTTTAAAGGTAGATGTCGCTTTGTTTGTCAGAATTGGAAAGTTATAATCAAAATAAATATTAGCTTCATTTTGGAATGTATCGCCAACTACTAATGTTGGTAATGTTTTAATCTTATAGCCATCTCGATGTAAATAAGAGGTCATTAAACGGTATCCGCAGTCTATAAACTCATGACTTAAGATTTCTTTAACCGATTTAATAACAACTTCTTGAATTACCATTCCTTTGGATTTATTATAAGTAAAGACACTAGGCTTATTACCTTTTTTACCATGGCTTGGTCTTCGGTAGTAACTACTTTGAATCATACCTACCATCACAATGACTTTGCTTTTACTGATTTTATACTTGCTACAAATACTATCAACTAAATCTTTCTTGGATCGGACGTCCCAAACTTTTTTTTTAAAAGTTCACGTCCAACTTCTAGTTCAATTTCTTTATTAGCTAATAATTTACGTAGGATACGGTTTTCTTCCTCAGCTTGCTTTAACTCTTTGCTACGATCGTCATAAGTGACTTTTAAACCTGCTTCTCCTTGTTTCTCATGCTTCTTCTTCCAACTGTACAAAGTTCCTTTACTAACACTGTATTTACGGCAGGTTTCTACAACTCCTGATTCTTCGCAAGAAGATAAAATTTCTAACTTCTCTTCTAAACTCCATTTCTTGTATTTCATATCTCAAATGTACTATTTGAAATTTAAAATATCACTCCGAACTTATAAGGGGCTAAAATAAACATTGGTTGCAATATAACTGTCTACACTTGCTTCTAGTAATTTTTTCTTAAAATTGACATCTGGTATATCAATAACCTGAGCATTAACACTTCCAAAAAAACAAAATCCAATAAGTAAAAAGTAAAGTTTTTTCATTTCATAAATTAAAGTAATCAAATATATAGAAATCAATTAGTAATAAATTATTTTCCTAAAAAAAAAAGCCTTACCGAAGTAAAGCTTTTTTTATAAAATATATGATTTATGAAATTGACTAGAAAGCTACATTCCATCTTGGTAATCTACCATTTTCATCTAAGAAAATTTGTAAAACTTGTCCTTCTACAGCAGTAGGAATACCTTTAGTATCATCATTGAATGTTTCATACCAAACAACTTCTAACAAGCTGATATCTTCTTTTTTCATTTGCGCTGGCCAAGAATATTTCCTTCCTGTTTTTGCAAACTGGTGCCCTTCAACAATCTTTTCTTTTAGACCACCATTTTTAATTTTCAAAGTTCCGTCATTTTGTACTGTTCCTGTAGAACCTACCATGATCAACTCTTTTTCTTCTGCTACTGCATACACTAAAAACACGCCACTTCCTTCTGAAGCATTACAAACTTGTTCTAAACTGTCATCTGCAGCAAATGAAAATTTGTCGCTAACTTTAAATTTTTTTAATTCCTTATACATATTGTTTTATTTTTATTTGAATTGGCTTCCTCAAAAAAATACCCCACAAAATCGTGAGGATTATCTAAACCATTCGTTTCTATTTATTATTATTAAAGTTAAAGCGGTAAAATAGCTGTTTTTAATAAAGTGCAAAGGTATTTCTTTAATTCTATTTTATAATAAAAAAGCCCCACAAATGTGAGGCTTTTTATATTTTAGTTTTAAAATAGATGACTATCCTAAAACTTCTTTTACTTTTTTACCAATTTCAGCTGGAGAATCCACTACGTGTATTCCACATTCTCTCATGATTTGTTTTTTAGCTTCTGCTGTATCATCAGTTCCACCTACAATAGCACCTGCATGACCCATTGTACGACCTGCTGGAGCGGTAACTCCTGCAATGAATCCTACAACTGGTTTACGGTTACCATCGGCTTTAATCCAGTGAGCAGCATCTGCTTCTAGTTGTCCACCTATTTCACCTATCATTACAATACATTCTGTTTCTGGATCATTCATTAACAACTCAACTGCTTCTTTCGTAGTAGTTCCAATGATAGGATCTCCTCCAATACCAATTGCAGTAGTAATACCTAAACCTTGTTTTACTACTTGGTCAGCTGCTTCATACGTTAATGTTCCTGATTTAGAAACAATACCTACAGTTCCTTTTTTGAAAACAAAACCTGGCATGATACCAACTTTAGCTTCACCTGGAGTAATAACTCCTGGACAGTTAGGTCCTATTAGCCTAGCGTTTCTTTCTTTAACATAAGCGTTTGCTTTGATCATATCAGCCACAGGAATTCCTTCCGTAATAGCGATAATAACTTTTATTCCTGCATCAGCAGCTTCCATTATTGCATCAGCAGCAAAAGCGGGTGGTACAAAAATAATAGTAGTATCAGCACCTGCTTGTTCTACTGCATCTTGTACAGTATTAAAAACAGGACGATCTAAATGAGTTGTTCCCCCTTTTCCTGGAGTTACACCACCTACAACGTTTGTTCCGTACTCGATCATTTGAGAAGCATGGAAAGTTCCTTCACTTCCTGTAAATCCTTGAACAATTATTTTGGAATCTTTATTAACTAAAACACTCATGATATATATTTTATGTGATTTTTATAAGTTGTGTTGCAAAAGTAAGGTTTTGAAATTATTTTGTGGCCTTTTCTTATCAAAATATATTATGATAATTGACTCATTTGATAACCTCTATATAATTTATTGTCTTTTATTTCCCAAATTGCTATAAAATGCGCCAATAACATCTCCTCTCTCGGATTTTCAATTGTTTTTACAAAATGAGAATAGCGTACACTAATCATATCATTTTCGGCAATAATATGACTAATCCTGATCTTTGAGCGAACATAAGCTCTACCCAACTCTTCGGAAAGATCTACTAAAGAGTCATAATCCAATTGGACAAAACCCTTACTACTATTCCAATCCAACGTAACATCAGAGTGCAAATATTCTTTCATAGTGGTACTGTTAATTAGAGCATCTGATTTGTAAAAATCTTGAACGAGTTCCTTTGCTGTCATATTATTTCAATTTATTTAAAATATCTGGTATTTTTTTAATATTGGCCAGTTGTTTTAATTTTTCTCTAGACTCTTCTATGGGGGTGCCAAAATAGGATTTTCCGCCTTCAACAGATTTAGTAACACCTGTTTGACCCATAATCACCGCTTTTTTACCTATCGTAATTCCGCTAGTAGTTCCTACCTGTCCCCAGATCGTGACTTCATCTTCAATAATAACGCAACCTGCTATTCCAGTTTGTGATGCAATTAAACATTTTTCGCCAATTACAGTGTCATGTCCTACATGAACCTGATTGTCAATTTTTGTTCCTTCGCCAATGATGGTATCACCTGTAACCCCTTTGTCTATTGTACAAAGTGCTCCAATGCCCACATTATCTTTTATTACCACCCTACCACCTGAAAGCAATTGGTCGAATCCGTCTTCTCGTTTTTTGTAATAGAATGCATCAGCACCAAGAACAGTTCCTGCGTGGATGATTACATTATTTCCTATTACGGTGTTATCGTAAATCGCAACATTAGCATGAATCAAACAATTTTCTCCTATTACAACATCATTACCAATAAACGCATTAGGCTGAATTACAGTTCCCTGCCCTATTTTAGCTGTAGTAGAAATAGAAACACTTGAAGGCTCAAAAGGCTTAAAGTATTTAGTTAATTTGTTGAAATCATTAAATGGATCCTCTGAAATCAATAATGCTTTTCCTTCTGGGCAATCTACTTTTTTGTTAATCAAAATAATAGTTGCCGCTGAATTTAAAGCTTTATCATAATATTTAGGATGATCTACAAAAACAATATCACCCTTTTCTACCACATGAATTTCATTCATTCCGGATACTAAAAAATTAGCATCCCCAATATATTCACAGTTTATAATAGTGGCAATTTCTTGTAGAGCGTAAACTTTTGGAAATTTCATAATTTAAATTAGAAAATTATTTACTCTTTTACGCGTTCCATGTAAGAACCTGATGTTGTATCAATTTTAATTTTATCTCCTTCATTTATAAATAAAGGTACATTTACAGTAGCCCCTGTTTCAACTGTAGCTGATTTAGTAGCATTAGTAGCTGTATTTCCTTTTATTCCTGGCTCAGCATAAGTAACTTCAAGAATTACAGATGATGGCATATCTACAGAAAGAGGTAAATCAGTTTCTGTATTGATACTTACCATAACATTTTCTCCTTCTTTTAGTAAATCTGGTGAATCTAATATGTTCTTGTTCAAAGATATTTGTTCAAAAGTCTCCGTATTCATGAAATGAAAATCATCTCCTTCTGGATATAAATATTGAAATTTATGGTTTTCTACTCGTACTTCTTCAATTTTATGTCCCGCAGAAAATGTATTGTCCAATACTTTTCCATTTGTTAAACTTCTTAATTTAGTTCTAACAAAAGCAGGTCCTTTTCCAGGTTTAACGTGAAGAAATTCTATAATTTTGTATATGTCATTATTGTACTTAATACATAATCCGTTCTTGATGTCTGATGTAGATGCCATTTTATTTTCTTTTGGCTATTAGCTTTTGGCTATTAGCAATTTATATTAATTATTTTTTTTGAGTCTAAGATCTAAATACCTAAGTACTGACTTTATTTAGTAATTTCCTGTATAACCTTTCATTACACCACGTGACGAATTTCTAATAAAATCGATGATTTCATCTCGTTCTGGAGTTGCTTCCATCTCTGCTTCGATAATTCCTAAAGCTTGAGTAACGTTGTAATTTTTTTGATATAAAATTCTATAAATCTCTTGTATCTCTTTGATTTTTTCAGATGTAAAACCTCTTCTTCTCAATCCAACTGAATTGATTCCTACATACGATAAAGGTTCTTTAGCAGCTTTAGTAAATGGAGGTACATCTTTTCTTACTAATGAACCACCTGAAACCATGGCATGATCACCAACACTAATAAATTGATGAATAGCAGCTAATCCTCCAATAACAGCATGATTTCCAATAGTTACATGTCCTCCTAAAAGAACACCATTAACAATAATAGCATTATTACCAACACGGCAATCGTGTGCAATATGGGCAGCAGCCATTATTAAACAATTGTTACCAATGACTGTTTGTCCCGATGCTACAGTTCCTCTGTTGATTGTCACACATTCTCTGATTGTACAGTTATCACCAATAATTGCTAGTGATTCTTCTCCACCAAATTTTAAATCCTGTGGAACAGCTGATATAACTGCACCAGGAAATATATTACAATTTTTTCCAATTCTTGCACCTTCCATAATGGTAACATTAGATCCTATCCAAGTCCCATCTCCAATAATTACATCATTATGGATTGTTGTAAAAGGCTCAATAACAACATTTTTGGCGATTTTCGCGCCAGGATGAACATATGCTAAGGGTTGATTCATCTACTTTTTTTTATAATTTATATATATAAATAAAAACCTTGAAATAGTTCATCTCAGGTTTTTTACCTACTTTCATTTTACTGCTTTTTGGCAATTTGAGCCATTAACTCAGCTTCTGCAACTAACTTACCATTAGCATAAGCGTTTGCTTGCATATGACAAATTCCTCTTCGTATAGGTGTAATTAAATCACACTTAAAAATTAGGGTATCTCCCGGTAATACTTTTTGTTTGAACTTAACGTTATCAATTTTCATGAAATAAGTCAAGTAGTTTTCAGGATCTGGAACTGTACTCAGTACAAGTATCCCTCCGGTTTGTGCCATTGCTTCTACAATCAATACCCCTGGCATTACTGGTGCTTCCGGAAAATGTCCAACAAAGAAATTTTCATTCATTGTAACGTTTTTCATTCCTACCACATGACTTTCAGACATTTCAATTATTCTGTCAATCAATAAAAATGGAGGTCTATGAGGAAGAACAGCCATGATTTTGTGTATATCCATCAACGGCTCTAAGTTTAAATCATAAACAGGAACATAATTTCTTTGTTCGATTTTTATGATTTTAGCCATTTTTTTAGCAAATTGTGTATTTACAAAATGCCCTGGTTTATTGGCTATAACTTTACCTTGTATTTTTGTACCAATTAAAGCCAAATCACCTATTACGTCAAGTAGTTTATGTCTTGCTGCTTCATTAGGATAATGCAATGTAAGATTGTCTAATATCCCGTTTGATTTTACGTTAATTGATTCTTTACCAAAAGCAACTTTCAAATTCTCCATTGTAGCCTTAGATATTTCTTTATCTACATATACAATAGCATTATTTAAATCGCCCCCTTTAATCAAACCATTTTCTAATAATGATTCCAATTCGTGCAGAAAACTAAATGTTCTAGACTCAGAGATTTCTTTTTTAAATTCAGAAATACCTTTCATCGTGGCATTTTGAGTACCTAAAATTTTAGTTCCAAAATCGACCATGGTAGTAACGCAATAATGATCACTTGGCATAATTAAAATTTCGCTTCCGCTTTCCTCGTCCGTAAATGAAATAACTTCTTTCACTACATAAACATTACGTTTTGTATTTTGCTCTTCAATTCCTGCCTTTTCAATGGCTTCAACAAAATATTTAGATGAACCATCCATTATAGGCAGCTCTGAAGCATTCAATTCTACAATGACATTATCTAAATCACAACCTACTAAGGCTGCTAACACATGTTCTGGTGTTTGTATTTTTACTCCAAGTTTTTCTAAGTTGGTTCCTCGTTGTGTATTTACAACGTAATTTGCATCTGCTTCAACAACAGGATGTCCTTCTAAATCTACTCTGACAAAAGTAAAACCATTATTTACTGGAGCAGGCTTGAAAGTCATTGTAACTACTTTACCTGTGTGTAATCCGACTCCTGTAAGCGAGATTTCTGTCTTTATAGTCTTCTGTTTAACCATTATTCCCGTTTTTTTGGTTTATTATATGTTTTTTTAATTCTTCTAATTCTGCAACGATTTTCGGTAAATTTTTAAAGTGCACATAGGATTTACTGTAATCGTTATACCCAAATGTTGGACTTCCTTGCAAGATTTCATCATCCTTTATGTTTCTTGCAACACCTGATTGCGCTTGTATTCTAACATTATTCCCAATGGATAAATGTCCTGAAATACCAACCTGACCACCAATCATTCCGTTTCTACCAATTTTAGTCGAACCTGCAACGCCAGTTTGAGCAGCGATTACCGTGTTCTCACCTATTTCAACATTATGTCCAATCTGAATTTGATTGTCCAGTTTCACTCCTTTTCTTATTATAGTTGATCCCATTGTAGCTCTGTCTATAGTGGTGCAAGCACCAATATCTACATCGTCTTCTATAATAACATTCCCTATTTGAGGAATTTTTTTGTAAGTGCCGTCAGGATTTGGCGCAAAGCCAAAACCATCTGCCCCTATAACTGAGCCAGAATGTATGGCGCAATTATTTCCTATTCTTGTTTTTTCATAAATTTTAGTACCGGCAAAAATAGTGACATTATTTCCAATGACAACATTGTCACCTATAAAACAATTAGGATAAATTTTGACATTATCACCTAAAATCACGTTTGCGCCTATATAGCTAAAACTACCTAAATATAAATTACTGCCATATTTAGCATTTTCTGCTATAACAGACGGTTGTTCTATTCCGCTTTTACTAGCTTTAGCTTGATCATAAAACTCTAATAATTTAGAAAATGCCATATAAGCATCATCTACTTTTATCATTGTAGTCTTTAAGTCTGACTCTGGAGTAAAGCTTTTATTTACAATCGTAATTGTAGCTTCAGTACTATATATGTAGTTATTGTATTTTGGGTTTGATAAAAAAGTAAGTGAACCGTCCTTTCCTTCTTCAATCTTAGATAGCTCATACACTTCAGCATTGGGATTCCCAACAACTTCACCATCTAATATCCCCGCTATTTGTTCTGCTGTAAATTTCATTGCCACAAAAATATAAAAAAATAGATTTTAAATGTTCATTTCCACAAGTTGTTTTGGGAAACAGATATAATATTTGGTTACTGATTTAGATAATGATTTTAAATTCAACTGATCAGAAGATTCAATAACATCCTCCACCGTCTTGTCTTTTTTCAATATTCGTATCGGTTCCGCTTCCTTACTATAAGCCTGATTTTTTATTTTTCCTTTAAAAATAAAATAATTAGTTTCCTGTATAGTAATATTATTTTCTAATGCAAAGCGTTCTTTTAAAGGCTGTAAATCTTGCAACTCTACTTTTTCACTGGTTAATTTTATCTTTAGTAAATCCCTATTGATTATCATTTTACTCAATGAAGACAAAATAAAATCACCATTACGCTGCCATCCTTTTAACGCACTGATAATATCAAAATCATCAAGTTGAGAAAATAGATCTAAAGTTTGCGCATCAAATGTATCCATGGTAACTTTATGCTCTAGAAAATATCGCAAAGGTTCGCTACAAGGTAAAATCATTCCTTTTAATGTTAATTCTTTTGCACGTTTCAGGATTCTGGTCAAAATTAATTCAGCCACTAAACTGGTTTTATGCAAATATGCTTGCCAATACATTAGTCTTCTGGACATTAGAAATTTTTCAACAGAGTAAATTCCTTTTTCTTCGATAACTAAAACATCATCCACGACATTCATCATTTGAATCAGTCGCTCTGAATTCACATTTCCTTCTGCTACACCTGAATAAAAACTATCACGTTTCAGATAATCCATTCGATCCATATCCAGTTGACTGGAAATTAGCTGTAACATAAACAAACGATGATATTCTCCTTTAAAGACCTTTATAGCCAGATCGAGTTGCCCATTAAACTCAGCGTTTAACTGATGCATAAACAATAAGGAGATTTCCTCGTGATGAACATCTTCAACAATACTTCTTTCCATTGCATGAGAAAAAGGTCCGTGCCCAATATCGTGTAATAAAATAGCGATATATAGTGCATTTTCTTCTTCCTTAGAAATTTCAATGTCTTTAAAACGCAATACATCAACTGCCTTTTGCATTAGATGCATACAACCTAAAGCATGATGAAATCGAGTATGATTAGCACCTGGATAAACCAGATACGATAATCCCATCTGCGAAATACGTCTTAAGCGTTGAAAATAAGGATGCTGTATTAAATCGTAAATTAAAGCATTAGGGATGGTGATAAACCCATAAATAGGATCATTGAATATTTTAAGCTTATTGATTTGACTCACTATAAGATTGTTTTTAGGTCAACAAATATAGGTAAAATAGATTTTAGTTATGAAAGTGTTTTTCTTATGGTTGATTGTCGCTGAAAATATTTTTTTTTGAATTGATTTCCACGAATTAATGAATTTCGATAAAATTAACTTAACATTAAGTTCGATTGGTTCGGTATTTTACGAACCAATTGTACCTTTGCAAAAAAAATATGGACAGCATACAAAAAGAGAGAGAGGAAATCATTGAGCTATCCGGTATTCATTTTGAGTCTTTATTTAATATATCGCCTTTAGCGGCGAGAATTTTAGGCTTACTGATTATTGATGGATGTAAATCGGGATTGACCTTTGAGTCTATAGTCGAAAAATTATCTGCCAGCAAAAGCTCGATATCTACCAATTTAAATTTACTACTAAAAATGGAGAAAATATACTATTTCACCGTAGCGGGTGATCGAAAGAAATATTTTAGAGCAGCTCCTTTGAGTGAACGACTATTGAATTACAAAAAAATGCTCGAGTCGGAAAAATTTGTAATTGATAAAATGCTTCAATATCGTGAAAAAACAATTTCCTGTCCTGAAGAAAAATGCAATTTAGAGAATGTAAAAGCGTATAAAATTCACATTAGCGAAGTGGAAGAGTTGCTTATGAAAACCATAGCCAAATTTAAAATAATAGAATCCATTAATAGTAATTAATAATAAATCAAATTAAACAAAAATGAAAAAAATTTCATTATCTATAATAGCTTTTTCGCTGCTACTTTCCTCATGTGGCAAGAAAGAAGAACAACCTGCAGTGCAAGGACCCGCAAATTTTCCCGTACAAGAGGTAGTAATGCAAGATGCCACCGTATACCAGGACTTTACGGCTAATCTTGAAGGACAACAAAATGTTGAAATCAGACCTAAAGTAAGCGGATTTATACAAAAGATATATATTGACGAAGGTGAAGTGGTTAGAAAAGGGCAGCTTTTATTCAAATTAGAAACGCAAATGCTAAATCAAGATGCTTCGGCTGCAAAAGCAATGGTTGCAGCGGCGCAAGTTGAAGTGGATCGTTTAAAACCACTTGTAGACAGAAATATCATCAGTAACGTACAATTGGCGACAGCCAAAGCTAAATTAGCCCAAGCGAAAAGTGCCTACGGAAGTATTGCTGCAAATATTGGTTACGGAACCATCTATTCTCCCGTAAATGGAGTCATCGGAAGTTTACCCTTTAAAGAAGGTAGTTTAGTAAACCCTACTAGCGAAATGCCTATGACAACAGTATCAGACACGAAAATTGTTCGTGCCTACTTTTCTATGAATGAAAAACAAGTATTGTACTTTAATAAGACATTTAAAGGATCCACTACTGCCGAAAAATTAAAGTCAGCACCTGCTGTCAGCCTAATATTAGTGGACGATTCAGAATACAACCAAATGGGAAAAATAGCTACCATGAACGGATTAGTAAATCCAACTACGGGTACTACAGAGTTTAGAGCTGAATTTAAAAACCCTGAAGGGATTTTAAGAAGTGGAAGCAGCGGAATCATTCGTTTACCAATTGTACAAAGCAATGTTATTCTGATACCCCAAAAAGCTGTTTTTGAAGTACAAGGAAAACAAATTGTATATGCTGTTGAAAAAGGAAACAAAGTGAAATCAAGAATTATAGAAACCAATGGAACTTCTGACTTAAATTACATTGTAACTGCCGGACTTGCAGAAGGAGATGTTGTAGTTATTGAAGGTGCTTCAAAACTAAAAGATGATATGGAAATTGTACCAGAGCCTATTAAGAATGCGGTAGAAGCAAATGATGCTACACAAACTACCACTAAAAAATAATTGCAAAGATGTTAAAAACTTTTATAGAAAGACCTGTACTCTCTACAGTAATATCGATTCTAATCACCATATTAGGTGTATTGGGATTGATGTCCTTACCCGTAGAACAATATCCCGAAATAGCACCGCCAACAGTGCAAGTTACCGCTAATTATACGGGAGCAAATGCTGTAACGGTGCTGAACAGTGTAGTTATTCCACTGGAAGAAGAAATAAATGGTGTAGAAGGAATGACGTATATGACGTCTTCGGCAGCAAATGATGGTTCGGCTAAAATTTCTGTTTATTTTGCATTAGGAACTGACCCGGATAT
Organism: Flavobacterium sp. Arc3; assembly: GCF_041431375.1. Lineage (NCBI taxonomy): Bacteria > Pseudomonadati > Bacteroidota > Flavobacteriia > Flavobacteriales > Flavobacteriaceae > Flavobacterium > Flavobacterium sp. Arc3. The sequence continues at coordinate 20,090 of NZ_JASMRI010000015.1, forward strand.
TGCTGCGGTAAACGTGCAAAACAGAGTGGCACGTGCCACTAGTAAGTTACCTACTGCAGTAGTACAAACTGGCGTTACCACAATAAAGAGTCAAAATAGTGCCTTGATGTTTTTTGCCTTATATTCCAGCAACAAAGACTATGACGAAGTTTATATTCAGAATTATGCTAAAATTAACCTGGTACCTAAACTACAACGTGTTAGCGGTGTAGGTCAGGTAAATGTATTTGGGGCCAAAGATTACTCCATGCGAATTTGGATTGATCCTGAAAAAATGGCTAATTATGGAATGGCTCCAAAGGATATTCAGGCCGCTTTACAAGAACAAAACGTTGAAGCAGCTCCAGGAAAATTTGGAGAGAATGCAGATGGTGTTTTTGAATACGTTATTAAATACAAAGGAAGACTTTCGGAAATAAAAGATTATGAGAATATTATTATCAAATCTACCGGAAACGGAAACTTCTTAAGAATTAAAGATGTAGCCACTGTTGAGTTAGGAGGTTTCAATTATGGAACTAAGAATATTGCTATGGGTGAAGAGGGAGTTGTAATGGGCGTTTTTCAAACTTCCGGATCCAATGCCCAAGACATTACCACAGAGATTATGTCTATCCTAGAGGAGTCAAAGGTCGATTTCCCTCCTGGAGTTGATTATATTATTCCTTTTAATACTAAAACATTCTTAGATGCTTCTATAGACAAGGTGATTTCTACTTTAATTGAAGCTTTTTTACTGGTTTTCCTCGTTGTTTATATATTCTTACAAGACTTTAGGTCAACATTAATTCCTGCTATTGCGGTACCGGTTGCTATTGTAGGTACCTTTTTCTTTCTGCAAATATTTGGGTTCTCCATCAATATGTTAACGCTATTTGCAATGATTCTGGCCATTGGTATTGTCGTCGATGATGCTATCGTAGTCGTCGAGGCGGTACACGCCAAACTGGATGAGGGCGCTACGTCGGCTAAAGAAGCAACACTTTCTGCGATGAACGAAATTACTGGAGCCATTGTTTCTATTACGATAGTGATGGCAGCAGTATTTATTCCGGTATCGTTCTTAGGTGGTCCATCGGGAGTATTTTACCAACAATTTGCTGTTACTTTGGCAATTGCTATTTTAATTTCGGCGGTAAATGCTTTGACTTTAAGTCCTGCATTATGCGCATTACTATTAAAACCACATCCAGACTCTAAGCATCATGATGCTAATTTTAAAGACCGTTTTTTCATTGCTTTCAATACTAATTTTGATCGAATGAATGCCAAATATGTGAAATCACTGCGTTTCCTAGCTGCAAAAAAATGGATTACTGTTGTTGCCTTATTAGTATTTTCCGGAATTACGGTGCTATTATTCCAAATTACTCCTTCTGGATTTATTCCAAATGAGGATAGAGGTATCATCATGGCCGATTTAACACTTCCTCCTGGTACTACTTTGGAAAAAACAACAAAGACAGTAAGAGAATTGGACTCCATCATTGCTTCTATGGATATTGTTGAAGCTCGAATGAATATTGTAGGTTACAGTTTGCTAAACGGAGTAAACGGAGGTTCGTATGCATTTTCGGTGATTAAATTGAAACCCTGGAGTGAACGTACTGAAGACAATCAGTCTGTAGATGCGGTCGTTGGCCAATTGTTTGCTAAAACTGCTGGATTAAAAGAAGGCCGTGCCTTATTCTTTACACCTCCAAGTGTACAAGGTTTTGGTAGTGCCGATGGTTTTGAATTGAAGGTACAAGACAAAGGAGACGATGACTGGCAAACGGTTAGTAAAGTGACTAACGAATTCTTAGGGGAATTGATGAAACGTCCTGAAGTTCAGTATGCCATCACTAATTTCAATCCTAATTTTCCACAATATCAAATGGATGTTAATATTGAAAGAGCCAAAGATGCGGGAATAGCTATCCCTGATATATTTAATACCATGCAAGGCTATTATGGTGGATTATATACGACTGATTTCAATAAGTTTGGAAAACAATACCGTGTAATGATTCAGGCAAAGCCTGAAGATCGTGCAAACCTTGAGTCTATAAACAATATTTATGTTAAGAATGCTGCGGGTCAACAAGTAGCGATCAGTCAGTTTGTAGATTTTAAAAGAATATATGGTCCTGAGGCGGTTGCTCGTTTTAACATGCTTAAAGCAGTTAATATAAACGGTAAAGCTAATCCTGGGTACAGTTCTGGAGATGCCATTAAAGCCGTTCAAGAAGTAGCCGCGCAACATTTACCAAAATCATATACCTATGAATTCTCAGGAATGACTCGGGAAGAGATTCTTGCCGGTAATCAAGCCATTGGAGTATTCTTGTTGAGTTTAATCTTTGTTTACTTCCTATTAAGTGCGCAGTACGAGAGTTATTTAGTACCGCTATCTGTATTGCTTTCACTTCCTGTAGGTATTGCAGGAGCGATTGGTTTTGTAAACCTCGCCGGATTAGAAAATAATATCTATTTCCAAGTGGCCTTAATTATGTTGATAGGATTACTCGCCAAAAATGCAATTTTGATTGTGGAGTTTGCCATACAAAGGCGACGAAACGGAATGGATCTGACAAAATCTGCTATTGAAGGTGCAAAAGCACGTTTGCGTCCGATATTGATGACCTCGTTAGCTTTCATTTTCGGATTGATGCCATTGGCACTAGCCTCTGGAGTTGGTGCTGTAGGAAACCGTTCTATCGGAATGGGTGCCGTTGGAGGAATGCTTGTAGGAACTATTTTTGGAGTATTTGTTATTCCAATTTTATTTATCATCTTTCAAGGATTACAAGAACGTATCTCTGGAAAACCAGTAAATACTAAAGAAAATGATGTTGCACTTTTAGAAGAAGAAAATGAAAAATAAAATATACAGAGTCGCACTTTTAGGACTAACAGCAACCGTAATGCAATCGTGTTTTGTTGCGAAAGACTATAAAAGACCCGAGTTAAAAACAGCAGATTTGTATCGAAATGAAGTAGTGTCAACAGACACTACTTCATTATCAAATGTTTCATGGGATAAAATTTTTACCGACCCTCTTTTGCAAGGCTATATTTCAAAAGGCTTACAAAACAATTTAGATGTCCGCATTGCTATGCAAAATATTGTGGCTGCACAGGCTACCATGAAACAGGGAAAAGCGGGCTACTTCCCTAGCCTATCTGTGGGAACAGACTGGACGCACAATATAATATCTAAAAACAGTCAGTTTGGAGCTTTCCTGCAAGATCGCAGTACAGATCAATACCAACTGTCAGGAAACCTTTCTTGGGAAGCTGATATATGGGGAAAAATACGAAGCAATAAACGCGCTACTAATGCTGCGTATCTACAAACGACTGCGGTCACTCAAGCGATAAAAACACAATTAATTGCTGATATTGCAAGTACGTACTATCAATTACTTTCAGTTGATGCACAAATTAAAGTAGCCGAAGAAACTTTGATCAATAGAGACGAAAGTATCGAAACGATACTAGCTTTAAAAAAAGCAGGTAATGTTACTGAAGTCGGGGTTAAACAAACTGAAGCACAAAAGTACGCTACCGAATTAATCATTGCTGATTTAAAAAACAATGTGATTATTCTTGAAAATACGCTGAGCACACTTTTAAATGAGCCTTCGGCAAAAATTGAGCGTTCTACTTTTGAATCTCAAAACATGCAACCCATTATTACTTTAGGTGTTCCCGCTAATTTATTGCGAAACAGACCTGATGTGATTGCAGCTGAATACAACTTGATTACCAATTTTGAAATGACAAACGTTGCAAAAAGTGGTTTTTACCCCAGTTTAAAAATCACCGCTACTGGAGGTCTTCAAAGTATCGACTTAAAAGAATGGTTTAGTGCCAACTCACTTTTCGCTAATATTATTACAGGGTTGACACAACCCATTTTCAATCAAAGGCAAGTAAAAACCAAATTTGAAATAGCCAAAGCCAATCAGGAAAAGGCCTATTTACAATTTGAGCAATCCTTACTTATTGCAGGTAAAGAGGTTTCGGATGCATTAGCACAATACAATAACGAAACGTACAAAATTACAGTTCGCACAAAACAAGCAGATGCACTTAAAAAAGCGGCTAAGTATTCAGATGAATTGTTAACCTATGGTTTAGCAAATTATTTAGAAGTATTAACATCTAAAAATGATGCCTTAAATGCTGAACTAAGTTTAGTAGACAATAAATTCCAACAATATAAAGCCGTAATTCAATTGTACAAAGCCCTTGGTGGTGGATGGCAATAAAGTACTGCGAATAAAGATATAATAGTTGTTAATTCAAAGAAAGCCACTGAGCATTGTACTTAGTGGCTTTTTTGTGTTTTGATATTGCCTTTTTCTATTACCGATCCGCCAGGAAAACAGCAATACCTTTTACTATAGTAACATCAATAAATAACCAAAAAACGCTCCTCCAAGAACGATAAAGGCACTGTTTATTTTTTTATAATTAAAAACAATTACCATACTCACTATTGCTATTAAAATGGTGCGCCAATCTATGATGGTTTCTTTTCCCAATTCGTAGCAAATGGATATAATTATTGAGATGGAAGCCACATTTACGGCATCCAGAAATACAGCAAAAGGTTTAGAATTTCTCATTTTTTTAACCAAAGGATTCAATAGGGCTACAAATAAAAACGAGGGCAAAAATATAGCCAGCGTTGCTATCAATGCGCCTGATACTCCATTGATTTGATAACCCACAAAAGTAACTGAGGAGAAAACGGGACCCGGCGTGAATTGTCCTACCGCTATGGCATCAATTAGTTGGGTTCGTGTCAGCAAGCCTTTGGCGACCAATTCGGCATCCAGAAAAGCAAATAGAACATAGCCGCTTCCATATAGGATTGCCCCTACTTTTAAGAAAATAAGAAATAAATTAAAATTCGTTGGTGCCAGCAGAGCCGTTTTAGAAACAGGAAACAGCGTTAGCGAAATCCAGCTGTTGGCTTTTATATTGGAGTCATAGTTAGTGATTGAATTCCAAAATAAGGCCAAAAATCCAGCGCCAAAAAGAAGTGCAATTTCGTTAAACTGCAATAGCGAAAGCACCAAAACAATAACGCCGATAATTCCTAATCGAACCGTTTTCAATGATTTTTTAGCCAAAGGAAAAATAGCACCTAGAATAATGGCAATTATAGCGGGTTTTATACCGTATAAAAAGGGTTGGATTTCCGGTAATTGCCCGTAATCTTTATAAAGCCAGGCAAAGATTCCTGTTATAATAACGGCTGGGATGATAAAACATAATCCCGCAACAATAAGCCCCTTCCATCCTGCTCTTTCGTGACCGATATGGATTGCCATTTCTGTACTGTTGGGGCCTGGAATCAAATTAGTGGCGCCTATTAAATCTAAAAAATGTTGTTCTTCAAGCCACTTTTTTTTTACCACTACCTCTTCTCGCATCATAGAAATGTGTGCGGCGGGACCTCCAAAACCTATAATTCCTAACTTTAAAAAAAGTGCGGCCACTTCTTTTAACTTTTGCTTTTCATTCATTACGATCGCTCGTTTATTAGTAAATTTCAGTCGGCAAAGTTACCGTTTTTTCAGTTTCACGGGAATCCAAATTTCTTCTTCAGAATTAGGATGGTCATTTTTGTATTTATCACCCAATATTTCAAAATGAGGTCTGTGATCTAAAACATATTCTGATCCTGGCAACCAAGTAGCAAAAATATATTCAAACGCAGCAGGTGAACCACTAGGACCTCCTTTGTAATTAAAAACAGCATAAAGACCGCTACTGATTGTAAAAGAATCCATTCCTTCAGGAATTATTTTAAAATCACTGGCTGCTACAGCTGTCCAATAGTCAAACGGTACGGTGGGATCAAAATTATCATAATAAGTAGGGCTGAACAATTGCATCGAGTAATAATCCGTATCTATAGTATTTAAAATTTCTTTTCTTCTCGGCATAAAACGCTTCCATACTTCCTTCGCTTTATAGTCACTATAGGACATCGTCATTCGCATTCCTATCACTTTTGTTTCGGGAAATATTACTATTCTTGGAACCATTATCGGGTAATTTTAATTAGTATTTAAGAATTCAAAACTGATACTTTTTGTTCTAAAACGCTAATTTATAAAGCAACACCTCTTCGGTATCTTCTGTCAATTTAATGTTTTTTTCGAATTGGAGACCTAGTTTTATCAATAATTTCTGAGAGCCGATATTTTTTTCTGAAGTAATTCCTTTAATTTCCATTAAATTAAATTCACTGAAAGCGACTTCTTTTAGCTTATTGCTACTTTCAAATCCATAGCCTTTTTTTTCATATTCGGGAAGAAAAGCAAATCCAATGTCAATACCGTCCAAACCTTCTCGATCGTAAAGTCCGCAGGAGCCAATTTTTGCACGATCAAATTTTCGAGTGACTGTATAGTTTCCAAAACCATGTTTTTTAATTTGGGGTGTTATTTTATTCGCGATATATTCTTCGGCATCTTGAACGTTTTTTAAATTTCGATCTCCTATAAATTCAATCCATTTTGGTGTGCTGAAAAGTGCTAAAATGAATTCGGCATCGGCTTTATTGGTGGGTGTTAGAAAGAGTCGCTCTGTTTCAAATGTTTTCAATTCGTTTATTATTAAATTCACATTGTGTGTTTTTATCTAAAAATTCCAAACCTATTTCCTCGAAATTTTAAAAGGTAAAAGTAATCAACTTACCCTTTAAAAAGATGCGTACTTTTACCCGGTTTTTCAAGATATTATAGTCTAAATTATAGCTGAGCTATTCCCATTCTTAATGATAAAACTAAAAAAGATTACTTCTTAGTCAATACATTTTTCATTCCACCCTGAATTATAGTCATTTGATTTGATGTTGGATTAAATTCCAACGTTATTCCTGCTGCTTTAAATTCAAATGTATCTTTCTTAATAGCTTCTAGTGGAAAAGCACCTTGTCCTGTTGCTTGAGCCACTAATTTAGTCTTATCCTTTGTTACAGCAATGGCAAGAGGAAATGTAGGACTTCCATATTCTCCTAAATATTGGTCTAAATCTTCTGTTTTTAGAGCTAAAGTAGTAAACGTAGGGACTTCAAATTTTCTATTGTAATAGCTAGATAATATAGCAACCACAATATCATTATTTCCATAATTTATACCATTTGAAGTGATCGCAATACTTAGTTTGCTCTCTGGCCAATAAGACAAAGCCGAACCAAATCCATCGATTCCGCCAGTATGTCCATATCCTGTTTTATCATAAAACGGAATCTGAAAAATCCCCATTCCGTATTTTTCCTGAATTGTTTTCATTTGTTCTAATGACGTTACCGAGATTAGTTTACCGTCAAATAATGCCTGAATAAACTGGGTCAAATCAGTTGGTGTTGATACCATTCCTCCTGCTCCCATTGGGATTGAGATATCTGTTTCAGTTTCCTTATTCCACTTATCTGTATAGCTATAGGAATAGCCTTCGTTTTTAGCCAAATCAATTTTACCTCCAAAGTAGGTGTTTTTTAAGTCTAATGGCTTCACAACTTTTGTTTGTACTAAGGCAGCATACGGTTGCTTGTAAACTTCTTCGAGAATGTAACTCAGTAGCACATAATTAGAATTGCTGTATTCACCTTTGCTGTTAGGTTCAAAAACACTTTTGCCATTAGCAATAATAGCAACCATTTCTTTTGCAGTTTTAGGTTGCGCGCTATAGCTATTGTACTCTGGAGCGCTGGTAAAATTATAAATTCCACTGCGATGGTTCAATAAATTGCTAATCGTAATTTTTGATGCGTTTTCAACCGAAGGGAAATAGCTTTCAATAGTTTGAGTCAAACTTAATTTCTTTTCTTCGATGGCTTTAAAAACTAAAACCGAAGTAAACATTTTAGAGATGGAACCAATTCTATATTTGGTAGAAACAGTTGCTATTTTATTAGTTGCAATATCTTCCTTCCCTATCGCATTGCTGTAAATTATTTTTCCATTCTCAGATACGGCTACGCTTCCCATGTATTTATCTTTAGCTTGTAGAACCTGAAACAGACTATCAATTTTGGCTTTATTGAAGTTTTGAGCAAAGCTAGGTACCGAGAATAGTACTATTAAAAAGACAAGAATATTTTTCATTTTGAATTAATTTGTAATGGTTTGAGTAGTGATTAACTAAAAATTATTTTAATCGAAATAGGGTTCTGCATAAAATTCAATTTTGCAACAGCGTTTTGACTATTATGTTATTGATATAAATAAAAGTATTGATACTTCTGCTTGTCCTTTCGAACAAAGGAAAATCTACGCTTATAATTTCTATATACTGTTTCACTGTGTGGGCAAAGATTGTAAATCTGAACTAGTTCTCAGTTTGTAGAACAAGTACGTTATAGATTTTATTGCCTTGTTCTCTTTTCAGCATTTTTCATATCTAAATACGATTTCATAAATAGCACAGCTATTGCTAATCTAAAGGATCGGTACACCCATATATTAACCTCCCAAAAAAATAGTTTGTGTGTTGCTGCGGTATCAAACAAGGAGTAGATGAAAGAAATTAAAAATAGTATTGCTAATACTAAATATATCGTTTTAGATATTTTCATAAAAATTGGTTAGGTATTATTGGTTTCTAGTGTTTGTTGTAATAAACTCTTTATTATACTATTTCTATTATTTAAATTATCCTTTTGTAAATTAAATATTAGCGCGGATATAACCAATTATCTTGGGCTATTAGTCTTTGATTCTAATGACACAGCTTAAAAATTAGCACTAATTTTGTACTAATATAAAAAAATAAATGGATTGTATACATATTCATAACAACCTAAATTGAATTGGTAGTACAAAGCATAAAATTAGAATAAAATCATTGGGAACCAATATTTTAAAAAATTTAATTTAATTATGAAACAAACTAAAACAGCAGTAAAATAGTACTCAATTATTTAAACCAAAAAAGCCTAGATCAAAACGTCGTCTTGATCTAGGCTTTTTCTATTTAACATGGTATAAATTTTAAAAGAAAATCCACACTATAGTATTATTAATTATTTGTATTCAATTACAAATTCTTCCTTCGGTGTTCTTACTTTTTTCATAGTAGCGATCCAATCCTTTGGCGTATCAGCATAACCTACATACATTAAAGAGACACTTTTTAATCCGCGTTTATCTAATTCTAAGATTTCATCCACCACACTATTATCAAAACCTTCAACTGGAGTACTATCTATTCTTAATTCAGCGGCTTGCGCCAATGAAAGTCCAAGTGCAATATATGTTTGTCTCGCAATGTGTGCAAAGTTCTCCTCTGCTGGTTGGTCAAGATATATTTTTTTCAACATATCCGTATAACTATCAAAACGTCCTCTTGGTAATCCACGCTCATCTGTAGTATAATTGTACATTTTATCAATTCGTTCTACAGTGTAACGATCCCATCCAGCAAATATAATAACATGAGAACAATCTCTCATACATTCTGGATTTAAAGCCCCTTTTACTAATTTTTCTTTTAATTCTTGGCTTTCAACTACAATTACGTTGAACGGTTGTAATCCAGATGAAGCTGGTGCTAAACGAGCTGCTTCTATAATTTTATCAATATTTTCTTGGCTTACTTTCTTCGTAGAATCATATGCTTTTACAGCATGTCTCCAGTTTAAATTTTCTATTAAAGTCATTTTATTTTTATTTATGTCTAAGGTATATAATTCTATTTAATTGTTTGAAACTGTCAATTTTACTGGCATATTCCCTCTTGTAGCATTAGAGTAAGGACAAACTTGATGTGCTTTCTCAATTAAAGTTTGTGCTTCCTCGATGGTTACCCCGGGAATATTAGCATGCAACTCAGCTTCTAGTCCGAAACCTCCACTTTCATTTTGACCAATACTTACTTTAGCCGAAACTGTTGTTTCTCCGGTTTCGATATTTTCTTTTTTAATAACCAAGTTAAGCGCGCTATCAAAGCAAGCTGAATATCCTGCTGCAAAAAGCATTTCTGGGTTGGCAAAATCATCATTTCCTCCACCCAAAGCCTTTGGATGTCTTACTTCTACATCCAGAATTCCATTTTCACTTTTTACTTGTCCGTTTCTACCTCCGGTTGCGGTAGCTTTTGTGGTATACAATGTTTTCATTTCTATTTTTTTGATATTTTGGTAATTATGTTTTTTAAAACTAACAAATCTTCGGCTGAGATGTTCATCGATTCCATTAACTGAGCTGGAATACAAGATGCTTTTTCTTTTAATGCTTTCCCTTTCTCCGTTAACGAAATATTGACTAACCGCTCATCAACTGTACTTCGTATTCTATAAACAAACTCTTTTTGCTCCATTCTTTTAAGTAAAGGAGTTAGTGTCCCGCTGTCTAGTCTTAATTTTTCTCCCAGTTGATTTACGGTTTGTTCTTTATATTCCCACAACACAAGCATGACCAAATATTGCGGATAAGTTAGCTGTAACTCTTCAAGCAAAGGACGATAGTGATTAATAATTTCCTTCGCCAAAACGTAAACTGGAAAACAAACTTGTTCACTTATATGTAATTGGTCTTTCATGTTTCTTATTTGATTCTACAAATATAGTGCACAATTAAATTGTACACAATTTACTTACCAAAGATTAATATTGTTTTAACAGTTGTCTCATTATATCAAAAAGATTGCACGGTACTTTTTCAACTCCTTTTAAGCGTCTATATTCATATTATCAATTATTTGTGTGTTCCTACTTCATTTTCCATTTCAACAAAAAACCTAGAACAAAAACAGCGTTTTAGTATAGGATTAAATTGAATGAATTTTCTATAAAAAAAGATTTCCCTTCCTATTTAATATTTCATTTACAGTTAAAATAGATCGTTTTATGTTATGCATGATTCCCCAATTTGATGTTAGAATTTAGTTAGAAATTACTTTGCTCTAATAAAATGAAAAATCTTCTATATTTCGCTTAATCTGATTATTATGAGTTTAACGTTGGAATAGCTATGGTTGCGAGACTGGTACTAGTAATTATATGTTGGTGCTATATCCTCACAAGAATAGGTCTGTCTAAACCTTTTTTTATATTACTGCTTTATTCAATCCTGTTGCTCCATTAAAAACCACACACAAATCAATCTTTTATCAATAAATTTTATCATAATATTAGGAAATAAGCGCTTCAAAAAGCTGTAAATTGGCACAATAAATTAGAAATTTAGAATACTATTTATAATATATATGGATAAGATAAAAATACTTTGGGTAGATGATGAAATCGATTATTTGAAACCTCACATATTGTTCCTGGAAAAGAAAAACTACAGTGTAACGACCTGCAACAACGGTCGCGATGCAATTGATATATTTGAAAACGAGAATTTTGATATTGTTTTCCTAGATGAAAACATGCCTGGAATGAGCGGACTCGAAACGCTCTCTGAAATGAAAGAGAAAAAATCGGCTGTTCCCATGATCATGATCACCAAAAGCGAAGAAGAATATATCATGGAGGAAGCGATAGGCTCAAAAATTGCAGATTACCTAATTAAACCGGTGAATCCAAATCAGATTTTATTGAGTTTAAAAAAGAACCTAGATCACTCTCGCCTTATTTCACAGAAAACTACTTTGGACTACCAAAAAGAATTCCGAAAAATTTCTATGGAAATGGCGATGGTAAATTCCTATGAAGACTGGGTGGAGCTATACAAGAAATTAATTTTTTGGGAGCTTAATTTGGAGAATATCAACGATCATGGAATGATCGAAATTTTGGAATCCCAAAAAGCCGAGGCTAATTCGCAGTTTGGAAAATTCATCGAACGCAATTATGAGGATTGGTTCTTACCAAAAGCAGATAAACCCGTGCAATCACATACTTTGTTTAAAGAATTAGTCGTTCCTGAAATTGTAAAAAAAGACAAACCTATTCTTTTTGTCGTTATCGATAATTTGCGGTACGATCAATGGAAGACCTTTGAAAGCGAAGTGTCTAACTATTATAAACTGGAAAAAGAAGTGCCGTACTTCGCTATTCTGCCTACGGCAACTCAATATGCACGAAACGCTATTTTCTCCGGTTTGACGCCGTTAGAAATGGAAAAACAGTTTCCGCAATATTGGAAAAATGATCCCGAAGAAGGTGGTAAAAACCTTTATGAAGCTGAGTTTTTATCGGCACAGTTGAAACGATTAGGGCTAAACATCAAAGAGGACTATTTTAAAATCACAAATTTGGCAGCCGGTAAAAAACTCGTTGAGAATTTTAAAGGTTTAAAAGACAACGACCTGGTTACTGTAGTTTATAATTTTGTAGATATGTTATCGCACGCAAAAACGGAGATGGACGTGGTTAAAGAACTTGCTTCTGACGATAAAGCATACCGCTCATTGACCTTGAGTTGGTTCAAGAACTCTCCCCTGCTCGAAATCATTCAGCAAGCACAAAAACTAGGATTCAAATTGATATTAACCACAGATCACGGAACGATAAATGTGAAAAATCCGTCGAAAGTAGTAGGTGATAAAAATACTAGTCTAAATTTGCGTTACAAAACAGGACGCAGCCTTACGTATGAGTACAAAGATGTTTATGCGGTAAAAGAACCAAAAAAAATAGGCTTACCTGCCATTAATATGAGTAGTTCTTATATTTTTGCAAAAAATGATTTATTTCTAGCCTATGTAAATAATTTTAATCATTATGTCAGTTATTACAGAAATACCTATCAGCACGGTGGAATTTCATTGGAGGAGATGATTATTCCGTTTTTGATTTTTAATCCGAAATAGTCTAGTCAATAAAACTTAAGACCTTAAACTTTAAACAAATTTTTAAAATGGAAATCACTTTTTCATTAGATGAAATCGAAAATACAGCACGTAGAATTGTCGCTGATCAACCAAAAAAAGTAATCCTTTTTCATGGAGATATGGGTGCTGGAAAAACCACTTTTATCAAACAGCTTGCTAAAGAACTAGGTGTTATGGAAGCAACAAGTAGTCCAACCTTTTCTTTAGTTAATGAATATCATACTATTGACAATCAAATTGTTTACCATTTTGATTTCTATAGATTGCAAAACGAAACTGAAGCATTAGACATGGGAGTAGATGAATATTTATATTCTGGAAACTGGTGCTTTATTGAATGGGCAGAAAATATCCCAAACCTAATTCCAGATTCCCATTCTGTTATTACGATTAAGGAACTAAACGGCGGAAAACGTTTATTAGAGTTAAGCTAAATAATTACCTACCATGAACGCAGAGAATACAGTTACAATAATCCCTTTTTCTTCCGATTTAAAGGAGCCAATAAAAACATTGAACATTGAATGGCTTATCAAATATTTTAAGATAGAACCCAAAGATGAACTTGTGCTTTCTAATCCACAGGAGGAAATCATAGATAAAGGGGGGATGATATTTTATGCAAAGTACAATGAAACTATCGTAGGTACAGTGTCTTTGATAAAAATGAATGATACAGAATTTGAACTGAGTAAAATGGCTGTTAAGGATGGTATTCAAGGGTTGGGAATTGGAAAGAAACTAATGGAACACTGTATAAAAACCGCTGAAGAAAATGATATTGAAAAAATTATTATTTACTCTAACAGAAAACTAATTCCTGCAATTGGCCTCTATGAAAAATATGGTTTTAAAGAAATTCCTTTAGAACATGGCATTTATGAAAGAGCCGATATTAAAATGGAAAAATTAATTTTAGGGTTATAAATCAATCTTTTTCGAATATTTATCTCTGTTGAAAGCCTTATTTTTTAATCTTTTTACGTATTTTTACCTTTACTAATTAACTTTATCAATGTCAATAGCAATAACTCCTTTCACTAAACAACAGTTATTACCACAGGAAGAAAAACTCGAGGTAAGCCGAAGAAAAAGCGATCTTTTTATTGGTATCCCTAAAGAAACCAGTTATCAAGAGCGCCGTATCTGCCTTACTCCAGACGCTGTTAACTCTTTGTCTTTCAATGGACACCGCGTAATGATAGAGTCAGGAGCAGGAGAAAGCTCAAGTTACTCCGACAAAGAATATAGTGATGCAGGTGCCGAAGTGACAAAAGATACTGCCAAGGTATTTGGCTGTCCGATGATTTTGAAGGTAGGACCTCCTACTCTTGCGGAGATCGCGATGATGAACAACCAGACTATTCTAATCTCGTCGATTCAATTAAAAACGATGCAAAAAAGTTACTTTGAAGCATTAAGCAAAAAAAAGATAACCGCTTTAGCATTTGAATACATAAAAGATGAGGATGGTAGCTACCCTGCTGTACGATCTTCGAGTGAAATTGCAGGAACCGCCTCGATATTAATTGCGGCTGAACTCATGATTACTAATGAATTTGGAAAAGGACTATTATTTGGAAACATAACTGGAGTTCCTCCTACAGATGTAGTTATTTTAGGCGCTGGAACAGTTGGAGAATTTGCTGCTAAAACCGCAATAGGATTAGGAGCCAGCGTAAAAGTTTTTGATAATTCGATCACTAAACTACGTAGACTACAAAACAACCTGAACCAACGGATTTTTACTTCCACCATACAATCTAAATCTTTATTGAAAGCATTAAGGCGTTGTGATGTTGCCATTGGAGCAATGACTGGATTACAACGTTGTCCGGTAGTAGTTACTGAAACCATGGTAGAACATATGAAAAGAGGTGCAGTAATTGTCGATGTAAGCATTGATACCGGAGGATGTTTTGAAACATCAGAAGTTACCTCGCATGAAAAGCCAACCTTTATTAAAAGCAATGTAGTGCACTATTGCGTTCCTAATATTGCTTCGCGTTATTCAAAAACAGCTTCACTGGGTATCAGTAATATAATTTCTCCCTTTTTAATGCAGATTGCTGAGGATGGCGGACTTGAAAGTGCTATTCGGTGTGATGTAGGGTTAAAACACGGAGTGTACTTTTATCATGGTATTCTGACGAATAAAGTTATTGGCGATTGGTTCGATTTACCTAATAACGACATCAATTTAATTGTGTTTTAAATAAACTTTCCGCTACCTTTGCAAAAAAAATAATTCATGAAGTTTTTCCATCGTTTTGCCTACTATTTAGTGGGATTAGTTATAGGTATATTTTTTGTTTCTCTTATATTTAGTGGAAAAGATACCCGCTGTAATTATTTTCCAAATGCCAGAGTTTTAAATGATTTAAGAAACAAACCTTTCGAATATTCTGAAAAAGCATCCCAAGTATTAGCTGAAAAATGGATTGATACTATCGACATCAAAAACACATTAGAGTTTGGAGATGTTGATTTTGACAATAGTAATACTGAGTTTCACAAAGCAAAAGTATATGTTATTGAAGGCAAAACTACTAAAAATCAGAAAATTATATTAAAAGTAAGCAATCACGAGAATAAGGCTATACTGGAAGAAATCATAAAGAAATAAAACAAAAGGCACTTTCATTATTTGGGCGTGCCACCATAGAAAAAAAGGGCTTATTACTTTGCGGTAATAAGCCCTTTTTTTATCTGCTGTCGGGCTTTACGCGCTACTTTGGTAGCTAGCTTCAATCCCTCACGCGGAATCCTAGTTTTATAGGAGAGTTGTCAATGAATTTCCGTTTTTTTGTCATATCAATGTAGGAAAGATCATAAAGCCTAACACCTATTAATATTCTTTTTAACAGCGGATTTTTCTTTTTTTAGAAAAAAAAAAATCTATGCTTGTATATGTTAAAAAATAACTCACGCTATTAAAAAAGGCTACCGTTATTAAAAATCCAATCGATCTCCTTTTCGCCATTTGCCTTCAAATAGGAATTTGTTTTACTAAAATGTTTGTTTCCAAACCATTTTCCCTGGTTTGCACTCATAGGCGATGGATGTCCCGATTCTAAAACTAGATGTTTGCTTCGGTCAATTTTAAGCCCTTTTTTATGCGCAAAATTACCCCAAAGTAAAAAAACAACTTTTTCCTTACCATCAGAGATCTTTTGAATTACGGCATCCGTAAAAAGGTTCCACTTTAAATGTTTGTGGCTGTTTGGCGTATCTTCACGTACCGTTAAAGAAGCGTTCAAAAGTAAAACACTTTGCTTTGCCCACGAATTTAAATTACCTGATGCGGGTAAAAAAATAGTTCCTAAATCATCACTAATTTCCCTAAAAATATTTCGAAGTGAAGGCGGAATCCGCACACCGTCGTTTACCGAAAAAGCCAAGCCATTAGCCTCCCCTTTCCCGTGATAGGGATCCTGACCTATAATCACCACTTTTACCTCTTCGAAACTGCAATAATTAAAAGCAGCAAAAATCAAATCCTTCGGTGGATAACAAGTATTAAGCTTGTATTCTTCGTCTACACTTTCTATTAATTCATTAAAATAAGGTTTCTGAATTTCGTCTGCTAAAATAGCCTGCCACCCCGGCTCAAGATTGATTTTCATAATATAAAGATGTAGCGCAAATATACAGTAAGATTACTAACTCATCTACCTTATTATCATAAACAAGACTCTAATCGTTTCTGAATCTTTGCGATTTTTTATCTCCAATTGCAGCAAAATAGAATTCATCTATACATATATCGTAAAGTACAGTATTAGATAGTCTATTTTAACATGGAATCTTTGTAACTTTGCTTCATTGCAATTTAGAAAAAACAATGATATCCATTACCGAAAAGACATTACAAGACTTACAATTTCCAACTGTACTCGAAACTATTTCAACCATATGTAATACAGACATTGGGAAACAAAAAGCGTTAGAAATCACCCCGTTTAGAGACAAAGAAACTTTGATGCAAGCTTTGCTACAAACTTCTGAGTACGTCTCTTCGTTTCAAAATAACAATGCAATTCCTAATCATGGTTTTGATGCCATAAGCCACGAAATTAAATTTCTGGCAATCGAGGATAGTTTTCTGGAAGTAGGTAGTTTTAGAAAAATAGCAACCCTATCTTCAACGGTTAATTTTTTATTGAATTACTTCAAAAAATTTGATGACTATTACCCTCATTTAAACACTAGAGCAAACGAAGTTGAGTTAACCAAAGAAATTATCACAGCCGTTGACCAAATTGTTGATAAGTATGGTGAAATTAAGGATAATGCGTCGCCAGTACTATTGAATATTCGCAGAGACATCAATTCTGTTCGCGGTAAAGTTAACCAAAGTTTTGGTGTGGCATTGACGCAATACAATAGCTTAGGCTATTTGGATGACATCAAAGAAAGTTTTGTACAAAACCGCAGAGTTTTGGCTGTTTTAGCGATGTACCGCCGTAAAGTCAAAGGATCTATATTAGGAAGTTCAAAAACAGGAAGCATCGCTTATATAGAACCAGAGACTACATTAAAATATTCTCGTGAATTAAGTAATTTAGAATATGAGGAGAGTGAAGAAATTACTCGTATTTTAAAACAATTGTCGAATGATATCCGTCCTTTTTTACCGCTGCTAATTCAATACCAGGATTTCCTGAGCGATATTGATGTTATTGCTGCAAAAGCAAAATATGCCAACCGAATTAACGGTATCATGCCTCAAATTACGGACAATCGCCGACTTTATTTTAGAGATGCCTATCATCCAATTCTGTATTTGAACAACAAACAGAAAAAGGAAATTACACATCCGCAAACTATTGAACTGAAGCAGGAGAATAGAATTATTGTGATTTCCGGGCCTAATGCAGGTGGTAAAACAATCTCTTTAAAAACGGTTGGATTGCTACAATTGATGTTGCAGTCGGGAATGTTGATTCCGGTTCACGAACGATCAGAAACTTTTTTATTCGATAGAATCCTTACCGATATCGGAGACAATCAATCTATTGAAAATCATCTAAGTACATACAGTTACCGACTAAAGAACATGAACTACTTCTTAAAGAAGTGCAATAAGAAAACGATGTTCCTGATTGATGAATTTGGTACTGGCTCCGACCCTGAATTGGGTGGTGCTTTAGCTGAAATTTTTCTCGAAGAATTCTACCATCGCGAAGCTTTTGGGATTATAACTACCCATTATTCGAATTTAAAAATTCTAGCTAATGAGTTGCCTTTTGCAACTAATGCTAATATGATGTTTGATGAAAAATCATTGGAACCCATGTATAAATTAGCACTGGGCCAAGCGGGTAGTTCCTTTACTTTTGAAGTTGCGCTGAAAAACGGAATTCCGTTCAGTTTAATCAATCGTGCCAAAAAGAAAATTGAAGTTGGTAAAGTACGTTTTGACAAAACTATTGCTACACTACAGAAGGAACGCTCGAAAATGGAAAAAACTTCGCAAACGCTTAAGGAAGAAGAAACCAAAGCGCGCGAGGAAGGAAAGAAAATGGAAACAATCAATGTCAAAATCAAGCAAAAGTTGGAAAGCTATCAGGAATTATATGACAGTAACCAAAAGACCATTTACATAGGACAAAAAATTGAAGATATTGCCGAGAAATATTTCAATAATAAAAGTAAAAAAGACCTTATCGGTGATTTTTTGAAAATTATCGAAATTGAAAATTCAAAACGCAAGAAAGCGACTCCGAAAGAAGCTAAAGCTATCGTAGCCAAGAAGAAAGAAGTCATTGCGGAAGTTACGGTACATGTGGAAGAAATCAGAAAAGAAAAGAAGGAAAAGAAACTGAAACCGATAATCGAAAAAGTGAAGGCTATTTTAAGAGTAGGCGATCGTGTACGCATGCTTGATGGGAAAGCAGTGGGCAGCATTGATACTATAGAAAAGAATAAAGCAACGGTAAATTACGGTATGTTTACGTCAAAAGTCAGTTTAGATGAACTGGAATTGGTGGAAGCGATGAAAAAGAAATAATCAGTTCGAGTGTTCAATAATCAGCGGTTAGTTGATTTTAAACGCTATTATAGCCTCACAACTACAAAAAAATGGAAAGCCTATCTAAAGACAAAAAGATTATCCTGTTCGACGGCATTTGCAATTTGTGCAATTCGGCGGTACAATTTATCATAAAACACGATAAAAAAGACGTTTTCCGATTTGTAGCATTGCAATCTAATTTGGGGCGCGAAATCTGTAAACATATTGGTGTAGACCAAAAAAGTATCGATAGCATCATACTCTACGAGCCTGGAATTGCTTATTACTACAAATCGGAAGCCGCTTTAGCAATTGCCTCCCAACTTGGTTCTTTTTATAGTTTGTTAACCATTTTTAAAATTTTACCATTAAAATTCAGTAATTTTTTATACGATTGGATTGCCAAGAACAGATACAAATGGTTTGGTAAAAAAGAGAGCTGCATGATTCCTACAACAGAATTGAAATCAAAATTTTTACCCTAAAATAGCATTTAATGATTTTTATCATATTGTTTTGCTGACAAAATTTATATTTTTGATTTTTAAAATTAAAAAAACATGAAAAATATGGCACTTATTACTTGGGATAGCGGTTCGATAATTATTGTTTTCGTCTTTGGATTTGTGGTACTTGCTTTAGTAGCTACTGTATTACTGTTAATGAACAACGATAAGAAAAAAAAATAAAATCAGATGCGTCTTTGACTTATTTAAGAATATATAAGCAGTCGCTATTCAAGCGTCTATACTTGTATTCACTCTTGTTGTGTTCTTTTGTTTTTAATTAGCCTCAGCAATTCTCTTCTTTTTTCAAAATAGAATGGCTAACGAAAGTTAGCTCTCTTAAAACAAAAATGCTTTAACTATAAATAAAAAAGGATGTCGTAATCGGATATCCTTTTTGCTGTTCTGAAAAAACTAAAATTAACTTCTGATTAGGTTTTTCTATTTTAATCGTTTTTACATATTAGCATCCACCTAATCGTTTTTTTGTTTTCTTCATATTCAAAGAAACGCGCTCCAAATAATGAATTTCACACAATAAAAAGAACATATTTTCTTACTTTAAATTGGAATAAATTTCTAAATTTACTTGATATAGTTCTATTCCACAAGGTGTGAACACAAAATCATTCACTTTGCTGTTGTAATTTAAGTTCTAAAAAAAAAGTATTAGAATAAAATAATAACTACAGGATTTCTAAACAAGTTCGTATTTATATTAACCTAAAAAAATGTAATGAAAAATTATTTTCAATTAAAGATCGCTTTATGTCTAATAATTATAAGTTGTTCGACAAAACTACAAGCTCAGGATCGTGTTATAGAAGTAACTGCTATAAGGAATGAAAATAAAAGTGTTGATTTCTTTTATAAAAAAAATATGCCTGGAAGCTACACTATTAAAATAGAGTTTAATGGATTAACAAACACTAGCGCAGCAGATCATTACGAACAAGTCATTGAAGGAAATTTTGGGAAATTATTGACTCTTAGGCCCACAAATAAAGATTTAGGAATTAGCTACGGCTATAAAACCTCATATGCTTTTGGGAACTCAAGACCAAAAGTGGATAGCTTATTTCAATATTTACTTCCATTTAAAAAAGGTGCAAAAATCACTATTTAAGAAAGTGGGAATGTAAATGAAAAGTATTTTGGTGCAGAAAAACCAGAAAGCTGGAAATCATATTCTACAAATAGCAAAACGGCTGATTCTGTTTTTTCCATGCGAAAAGGTATAGTTGTTAATCTCAAAAATGAATTTCAAAACGATACTTTAACTAAAATGGTATACACTAGTAAGACCAACAATATTGTGATAGAGCATGAAGATGGGACTTATGCTATTTACAAGGGATTCAAAAAAGATAGCTTTAAGGTAAAATTAGGAGATATAGTCTATCCGAATACCATGTCAGGCACGTTGAATAAATTCAATAATGAAAATTACATTTTACACTTTAGCATATATTATTTTGATAACAAAGCAATGTTTGACAGTAGTAAATTAATAAAAAAGTCAAATAGTCCTTATATTTATTTAACTCCTTATTTTTATACTGCAGAGGGCGTAATAAAAATAGTCGCTAAAAGTAGCTATATCACTGATTTTAACGAGTCCATCCTAACAAAGGAAATGACAAAAAAAGGGATCAAACAGCGATTGAATAGCAAGATACTTTAAAATAAATAGGTATAACAAAAAGGATGCCATAATTGACATCCTTTTTGTTTTTGTATCAAAAACTAAAATTAACTTCTGATTAGTTTTCTGTATTTCAAACGTTTTGGAGTTAAATCCCCACCTAATCGTTTTTTCTTATTTTCTTCATATTCAGAGAAACCACCTTCAAAATAATACACATCAGAATTTCCTTCAAAGGCTAGAATGTGCGTACAAATTCTGTCTAAGAACCATCTGTCGTGAGAAATTACCACTGCACAACCGGCAAAATTATCAAGTCCTTCTTCTAAAGCACGTAGTGTATTAATATCCAAATCATTGGTAGGCTCATCCAGTAACAAAACGTTACCTTCTTCTTTCAAAGTCATGGCAAGGTGTAAACGGTTACGCTCTCCACCAGAAAGTGTTGAAACTTTTTTGTTTTGATCACTTCCTCCAAAGTTGAAACGGCTTAAATAAGCACGAGAATTCACTTGGCGACCGCCCATCATAATTAATTCTTGACCATCACAGAAGTTTTCCCAAATAGATTTATCAGGATTTATATTCGAGTGTGCTTGATCGACGTACGCGATCTTAACCGTATCACCAATTTCAAATTCCCCTGCATCTGGTTTTTCTTCTCCCATTATCATTCTGAAAATAGTAGATTTACCAGCACCGTTAGGTCCGATAATTCCAACGATTCCAGCTTGTGGTAAGGTGAAATTTAAATTATCATATAATAATTTATCACCATATGCTTTAGAAACGCCTTTGGCTTCAATTACATTAGTACCTAGACGTGGTCCATTAGGGATATAAATCTCTAATTTTTCATCTAATTCTTTCTGATCTTCATTAAGCATTTTATCGTAGTTCTGTAAACGTGCTTTTTGTTTCGTTTGACGTCCTTTAGCACCTTGACGAACCCAGTCCAACTCACGTTCTAAGTTTTTTCTACGTTTTGAAGCCACTTTTTCTTCAAGTGCCATTCTACTTGATTTTTGGTCTAACCAAGAAGAGTAATTCCCTTTCCATGGAATACCTTCTCCTCTATCTAACTCTAAAATCCAACCTGCCACATTATCCAAGAAGTATCTATCGTGCGTTACAGCGATTACCGTTCCTGAATATTGTGCTAAATGTTGCTCTAACCATAATACACTTTCTGCGTCTAAGTGATTGGTAGGCTCATCAAGAAGTAATACATCTGGCTGTTGCAATAACAAACGACATAAAGCCACACGACGACGTTCCCCTCCAGAAAGGTTCTTTATAGGTGTATCTGCATCTGGAGTACGTAAAGCATCCATTGCAATTTCTAATTTTGTATCAATTTCCCAAGCACCTAATGCATCTATTTTGTCCTGCAACAAAGCTTGACGATCCATTAGTTTCTCCATTTTATCTGCATCTTCATACACTTCTGGAAGACCAAAACTATCATTAATTTGGTTAAATTCCTCTAATACTGCCATTGTTTCAGCAACACCTTCACGAACAATTTCGATAACAGTTTTACTGTCATCAAGGATTGGCTCTTGCTCTAAGTACCCGACGGTATAACCTGGTGCAAAAACAACATCTCCCTGATAGTTTTTATCCGTACCAGCAATAATTTTTAATAAAGAAGATTTTCCAGATCCATTAAGACCTAAAATACCAATTTTTGCTCCATAAAAGAAACTCAAATAGATATTTTTAAGAACGGGTTTATCTGCTCCTTGATAGGTTTTACTCAATTTTGACATTGAGAATATTACTTTCTTATCGTCTGCCATTTTTTATTATTTTTAATTTAAAATTCAACATTTAAAACATTTTTCTAAAGTCTCCCTTTGAGTGAGCTAAAAACCCATGCATTCGCTAAGAACCCAACGCCAACAGCTGCAAATCCCCATCCGGAAACGTCACTGTATCTAAAAGCGCCAAGACCTATTAAGAGAAAACCCATTACTATCATTATAAAAGTAGCCCATCCTAAGACGGTATTTTTATTCATTCCCATAACTAAAGCCTGTTTTTTAAAGTGCAAATATCGTGAATTTAAGTGCTAATTGAATATATTATACAGCATTTCTCTTAACAAGTCGGAATTTGACATCGAACTTGCCCCTACTCCTTTGCTTTTTACATCGATATCTCGCAAGGAAGCTACAATTTGACTTACCTTTTTCATGGGATAATTTTTAAGCGCCACATCATATTCTTTTAGAAAAAAAGGATTGACTCCAATAACTGCTGCGACATTTTTTGGGTTTCTGTCTTTGAGTCCGTGGTATTTCAATAATTGGATAAAAAAACCAAAAACCAGACTTGTCGTAACCACCATTGGGTTCTCTTTTGGATTATTCGCAAAATTTGCTGCGATTGTGTAGGCTTTAAGCTGGTTTCTTTCTCCTATTGCTTTGCGAAGTTCAAATACATTAAAGTCTTTACTGAATCCGATATTTTCTTCTATATCTTTAGGAGCAATTACACTTCCTTTGGGTAATATTATTTGTAACTTCTCAAGTTCATTGTTTATTTTTCCTAAGTTTGTTCCCAAAAATTCCACAAGCATCGCGCTGGCTTTGGGTTCAATGGTATATTTTTTACTGGCTAGGATGCGCTTTATCCAATCTCCAACTTGGTTCTCATATAGTTTTTTACTTTCGTAAACCAAACCGTTTTTCCCTAGTACCTTAGTTACTTTTTTACGTTTATCGAGTGTTTTGTATTTGTAGCAAATCACTAAAACGGTCGAAGGCATCGGATTATCAGCATAGCTTTCTAGCTTGTCAATAGTCCGACTCAAATCTTGCGCTTCTTTTACAATCACCACCTGGCGTTCCGCCATCATTGGGTAACGCTTAGCTGTCGAAACAATATCTTCAACAGAAACGTCTCTACCATACAAAACAGTTTGATTGAATCCTTTCTCTTCCTCAGACAAGACATTTTTTTCAATATAGTCTGATACGATATCAATGTAGTACGGTTCTTCACCCATTAAAAAATAAATAGGTTTGATGTTCCCGCTTTTAATATCATTCAGAATTTTTATAACCTCGTCCATTTTTTCAGTCTTCAGTGTTCAGTTAACGTATTCAGTCACAATGTTACAAATAACAAGAACTTTAAACGGTAAACTTTAAACATTTTAATTATTTTTGCCTGATGCAGCAATTGAATTTTTCTTCTTATACTTGGCGCTTCAAAAATAGCGAAAATAAAGTGTCTATTTTTGACGACATCAGGAAAAAATTTATCGTTCTCACTCCAGAGGAATGGGTTCGTCAGCACGTTGTTCGGTTTTTATTGGAAGAAAAAAAATATCCTAAATCCCTGATTAATGTAGAAAAAGTACTTAAAGTCAACGGATTACGAAAAAGATATGACGTAGTAGTATTTAACTCTGATGGCTCAATATGCATCTTAATCGAATGCAAAGCTCCTGAAATAAAAATTGCCCAAACTACGTTTGACCAAATTGCCCGTTACAATATGACTATGAACGCGGAATATTTGATGTTAACCAACGGAATGAATCATTACTTTTGCCAAATGGATTTCGAAAATGAGAAATACCAATTTTTACCTGAACTTCCAGAATATACTATCTAAATAATCAAAATGAATATAGCAGTCGTTATCCTTAATTGGAATGGTGTACAATTATTAGAGCAATTTTTACCTTCGATAATAGCATTTTCCCCTGAAGCCACGATTTATGTGGCAGATAATGCTTCTACGGATGAGTCCATCTCTTTTGTGGAACAGCACTACCCTAGTGTAAAAATTGTAAAAAATGTTGATAATTATGGTTTTGCTCAAGGATATAATGAAGCACTGAAACATATTGATGCCGAAATATATGCATTGGTAAACTCTGACATAGAAGTTACACAAAACTGGTTATCACCCATAATCGATACTTTTAAAAACGAACCACAAACCGTTATTGTACAACCTAAGATATTAGATTTTAAGAATAAAAAGTACTTTGAATATGCTGGAGCTGCAGGTGGTTTCATTGATAAATATGGATATCCATATTGCCGCGGGCGCCTTTTTGAAACTATTGAAGAAGACAAAGGACAATACGATGATGAAAGAGAGATATTTTGGGCTTCAGGAGCATGTTTTTTCATCAGAAGTTATGTTTACAAAGAACTTCACGGGTTTGACAATGATTTTTTTGCCCATCAAGAGGAAATCGATCTGTGCTGGCGCGCTATCAATAAGGGATACAACATAAAGTATAATTACAAATCGTTAGTGTATCATGTAGGCGGAGCCACCTTACAACAGGGCAACCCTAAGAAAACCTATTTGAACTTCAGAAATTCATTACTAATGTTAACCAAAAACGTACCTAAGGAAAACTTATATGGTGTTTTATTTAGTCGAATGATTTTAGATGGAATCGCAGGAATTCAATTTATTTTCAAAGGAAAATTTTCACATTTTTTAGCTATTTTAAAAGCTCATTATTCTTTTTACACTTTATTTTCAATAACTTACAAAAAAAGAGGTGATTTTCACACAAAAAAATACTATAACATCAAAAGTATCGTTTTCCAATACTACGCAAATAGTGGCAAGGTCTTTGTTAATTGACTTTAACATTAAATTGTATATTTTATTAACTTTATTAAAACTAAATTTGTAATTCACTAAACATTAAATTTATGAAAAAAATTGTAATTGCCTTATCCGTTTTAGCCCTTTTAACCTCTTGTGTTTCTAAGAAGAAATATACTGATCTAGAGGCGAGAAACAAGGAAACTCAAGATTTATTAAACACTTGTACCGTAAAATTAAATTCTTGCTTAGAAGACAAAGCGGGTCTTACAGCTACAGTTGCAGGTTTAAAAGAGCATAACCAGACGTTAATCAGTACTTCAAAAGATATGACTGTATTGACTACTAAAGGTGCTGAAAACATTGAAAAAGCATTAGAGTCTATTAAAGAAAAAGATTTAAAAATAACTAGAATGCAAGATGCGTTAACTAAAAAAGACAGTGTTACACTTGCTTTAGTTACAAGTCTAAAAAGATCAGTTGGATTTAATGATCCAGATATTGAAATTAATGTTGAAAAAGGAGTTGTATTTATCTCTATTGCTGATAAATTGTTATTTAAAAGCGGTAGCTATACTGTAACTGATAAAGCAAAAGGAGTTTTAGCTAAAGTTGCTAAAGTAGTAAATGACAAACCAGATTTCGAATGTATGGTTGAAGGTCATACTGATAGCGTACCTTACATTGGTAACAACATATTACTTGACAACTGGGATTTAAGTGTGAAACGTTCTACTTCAATTATTCGTGTACTAACGAATGAGTTAGGAGTTAACCCAGCACAATTAATCGCTGCAGGTAGAAGTTCTTACATTCCGTTAGTAGCAAATGATTCTGCTGAAAACAGAGCTCGTAACAGAAGAACTCGTATCGTTGTATTGCCAAAAATTGATCAATTCTACGAAATGATTGAAAAAGAAATGAAAAGCCAAAAACAATAGTTTTAAATTTCATAATGTAGTTTGAGTATTCAAATTACAGAAACAGAAAAACGTTCCGAAATTCGGAACGTTTTTTTTTTTTGCTATATATTTAAAAAGAAAAAGCAGGCCAATTGGCCTGCTTTTATGTATCCCTAATACTTTTTTAATAACCAATTAAATATTAATTAAGAATAACATCTCTTTATTTTTTAGTTGCAATTTTAAGCAAAGATAAAAATTAATATAATATGTTCAAATATTATCTAAATAATCGCTATCTTATAGAATATTCAGACTTCCTTTTCCTTCGCGAATTACCTCTGGTTCATCACCTGATAAATCAATTATCGTAGAACCCACATTATCACCATAACCACCGTCAATTACCATATCAACTAGATTTTGCCATTTTTCAAAAATGAGCTCAGGATCTGTAGTATATTCAATTACATCATCGTCATCTCGAATGGATGTAGAAACAATAGGATTCCCTAATTGGCGAACAATTTCCAAAGCTATAGAATTATCAGGCACACGAATTCCAACTGTTGTTTTCTTCTTGAACTCTTTAGGTAAGTTATTATTTCCCGGTAAAATAAAAGTATACGGTCCAGGCAACGCTCTTTTTAAGAGTTTAAAAGTTGCCGTATCTATTTGCCTAACATAATCAGAAATATTGCTTAGATCATGACAAATGAATGAAAAATTAGCTTTTTCTAACTTGATTCCTTTTATCTTAGCGATGCGTTCTAAAGCTTTCGTATTGGTAATGTCACATCCCAACCCATACACCGTATCAGTTGGATAAATAACTAAACCACCATCTTTTAAAACCTTAACTACTTTGGCAATAGCCGCTTCGTTCGGTTTATCTGGGTATATTTTTATAAATTGTGCCATTTTTTTTGTTTAAAGTTTTAAAATGTAAAGTCTAAAGTTCGTTATATCAACAACTATAAACTTTTAAAAAAAAATTATCCGATTATATCCAATTTTGCAAAACGCAATAATAATTTTTTTATACCGCCAACATCAAATTTGATCTCCGCTTTTTTATCAGCTCCCACTCCATCTAAGTTTAATACTTCCCCTTTTCCAAAACGTTCGTGCATTACAATATTTCCAGCAACTAATTTATTGTCAAACAAATTAGCGCCTCCTGATGCAGATTTTCCGGCAACAGGCTTTAATTTACGAATATTTATTTCAGATTTAGGATCACTGTCCTTAACTTGTACTGGAGGTGTTCCATTAGCTGGCTTAGCCAAACGCAATTTGGATTTATCCACATCCCCAAAAATATCGCTGTCAATCATGGGTTTATAACGGTAATTATTTTCGGCCGGGGTAAGATACTCTAAATATTGTCCGTCTATTTCTTCAATAAAACGGGAAGGCTCACTATCTGTCAATTTACCCCAACGGTAGCGTGATTGTGCATAGGTTAAGTAAGCCTGATGCTCTGCACGCGTTAGCGCCACGTAGAATAAACGACGTTCTTCCTCTAGTTCACTTCTAGTACTCATACTCATCGCACTTGGAAACAGATCTTCTTCCATTCCCACAACAAAAACATGTGGGAATTCCAGTCCTTTTGCCAAATGTATTGTCATCAATGCCACACGGTCTTCATCGCTGGTGTCTTTATCTAAATCAGTCGCCAGAGCCACATCTTCCATGAATTCAGATAAGGCACCACGGGCACCATCAATTTCTTTTTGTCCTTCGGTAAAGTCTTTGATTCCGTTTAATAACTCTTCTATATTTTGTATTTTTGCCATTCCTTCCGGCGTGGCATCTTTCTTTAATTCTTGAACCAATCCTGTTTTTTTAGAAACATGATCCGTTAAATAGAAAGCATCTTGGTTTTCATTTATCACCTGAAAACTTTGAATCATCGTAACAAAATCAAGTAGTTTTTGTTTAGTTCCCGAGTTCAGTTTCAAGTCAATTTTGTCAATGTTTTGCATCACTTCAAAAATGGATCTTTTGTAGTGATTAGCTGCTACCAATAATTTTTCAATCGTGGTATTTCCTATGCCTCGTGCCGGATAATTAATCACGCGCATTAATGCTTCTTCGTCCTTCGGATTGATTACCAATCGCAAATAACACAGCACATCTTTTATTTCTTTTCTTTGGTAAAAAGACAAACCTCCATAAATTCTATACGGAATATCTCTTTTTCTAAGTGCATCCTCCATCGCACGCGATTGTGCATTGGTACGGTATAAAATAGCAAAATCACCATTGTTCATTTGGTTTTGCATCTTTTGTTCGAAAATCGTTCCAGCAACAAAACGACCTTCTTCCGCATCTGTCATGCTGCGGTGTACTTTTATTTTAGGGCCAAAATCATTGGCTGTCCAAACGATTTTATCCAGTTTAGTTTTATTCTTATCGATGATTGTATTTGCCGCCTCCACAATATTTTTTGTCGAACGGTAATTTTGTTCCAGACGAAAGGTTTTAACGCCTTCGTAATCCTTCTGAAAATTCAAGATATTATTGATGTTAGCACCACGAAACGCATAAATACTTTGCGCATCATCACCTACCACACATATATTTTGGAATTTATCTGATAATGCTCTAACAATTAAATATTGAGAGTGATTTGTATCTTGGTACTCATCTACAAGAATATAACGGAAACGGTTTTGGTATTTCGCTAGAACTTCTGGAAAACGTGTTAATAGTTCATTGGTTTTTAATAATAAATCATCAAAATCCATCGCTCCCGACTTGAAACATTTATCTACATAGTTTTGGTACAATTCACCCATACGAGGTTTTTTAGACATCGCATCCGCTTCTTGCAAGTCACGGTCATTGAAATAGGCTTTTACAGTGATCAAACTATTTTTAAAGTTGGAAATCCTACTTAGAACTTGTTTGGGTTTGTAAACGTCCCTGTCTAGTTGCATTTCTTTTATAATTCCAGAAATAGCTCGTAGCGAATCTTGGGAATCATATATCGTAAAATTTGACGGGTATCCTAATAAGTGCGCTTCCGAACGCAAAATTCTAGCAAACACAGAGTGAAACGTTCCCATCCAAAGATTCTTAGCTTCGCTAGAACCTACAATATCAGAAATACGTTTTTTCATTTCACGTGCTGCCTTGTTTGTAAAAGTCAACGATAAAATATTGAATGCATCCACTCCCTGATGCATTAAATAAGCAATACGTATCGTCAAAACACGCGTTTTACCTGAACCTGCACCGGCGATAATAATCATGGGGCCGTCTTTTTGCAATACTGGTTCGCGTTGTGCTTCGTTAAGTTGGGAAATGTATTTTTGCATGAAAATTTTCTATTTATGCAAAAATAAGAATTTAAGAATTAAAAAGGAGTTTTAAATCAAACTCAGGAGTACTTATTCTATTAAAATTCCAAATAAAAAAGCATTAAGTCTAAAAGTAGAGTTATGGATGAATTCCGTTACCTAAAATTTTAAACTAAAAAGTCATAAATTCATATCGATTAATTTCTGTTAATTTTGGATTCCTTGCCAAATTCAATTCTCCTAAATCAATATCTTTTAGTTAGTTTTCTAATTTTAAAGAATTTAATCTTTCTTGTGTCTTTTTTTCTATTTTAAAATTCTTTCCAATAACCATTAAAATAAAAAAGCCTACAAAAACCAATAACAAATACCCCGTCCCTAATTCTATTTGTGTTTTTGCATGAACAAGATAAGCGACCCCATAACTAAAAAAAGAAGTAAAAACATAGGTTACACCTCCTGTCAGGCCTCCTGCTGTAGCAGCATACTTAGGAAAACTACTCAAACAGTACGGGAAATAAACACTAAAAGTAAAACCTGCCGCAATATGAATTAAAAAGGCAAAAATAGTTAAAGTAAATATATTACTAAGAAATGGAGCTGTAACGATCATTATCAAAACAACAGCAAATTGTATATAATTAGCCACTCTTAGTTTAGGTAATAGCGCTTTTTTATTTAATGCCTTACTTATAAATCCACCTGACATCCATGCAAGTCCCAGTCCTAATGAAACGTAACCCGTTACAATTGCAGAGTAGCCCAGTTCATGTTCCAAAATAAAAGGTCCTGTAAGTCCATAAAACATAACCGTACCATATGAGACACCTAACATCATTAAGCCATACCTGAAATCCTTTTTTTGTAACATTTCAGAATAACTGTTCTTTATTTCTGTCAATTGTATTTTTTTTCTAATTTTTAAGGTTTCACCGGAAAAAATAAGTTCTAAAATTAGCATCAAAAAACCAAAGATTGCCAAAAGATAAAAATTTGAACGCCATCCAAATCCATGTTGCAAATATCCTCCTATGAAAGGAGCAATAATAGGGGCTACAGACCAAACAATGGTAATGATACTGAGATAGTTTTTTTGTTTATCTCCTTCATAAACATCGACAAAAAAAGTGCGTTTGGCAACAACTATAAAGGCAACAGAAATTCCATGTAGAATCCGCATGATGTAAATTACCCAAATACTATCAGTAGTAGCTATTACTAAACTTGCTATAACAAATACGAACAAGGCCTGTATAGACATGCGATATCTACCATAAATATCTAATAAACTACCCGCTACAATTTGAGTCAAACCGTAACTAACCAAAAATAGCATTAATGTAAGCTGTATATTACTCGCGCTTGTGTGTAACGAAATCCCCATTTGAGGCATAGACGGTAAGTAAACATCAGTAGCCAAACCTGAAAGCGGCACTAATGCGAAAGCCAGAATAGTCGCAATTGATTTATTTTTTTCGCCTAATAATTTAACTTCTTTTTTAACTTTCATTTTATTCTTAATTATTCATCAACATAACAACCATTCCTAGATTACATTCTAGAAAAAGAAACGACCCACTATATTTTACTTTGAAGCAATCATGTAGTAAAAAAATACCTTTTTAAACAGTGTTGGCTTAAAGAGTTCAATTTACTATCGCCAATTTATTCCCAACTCATCCTATAAATTCTATGTAGTCAAAACAGACTATTATTCTGAATTAAAAAAAAGAATCACTACCGATAGTGAAAAAAGCTTAAATTATTTCCAAAACACATCGTAAGCAAACCGAATTAACGTACCCACAACAATTACTAGAAAGAATATTCTGATAAAGCCATTTCCTTTTGTAATTGCAACTTTTGCACCTAACCATCCACCAACTGCGTTACTGGCTGCCATTGGTATGGCAATTGCCCAAATTATCTTCCCTTTCAACATAAATAGGCAAATAGAACCAAAATTAGTCGCTAGATTCACCATTTTCGCATTCGCGGAAGCGTGAAGGAAATCAAAACCCATTAAAGCAATAAAGGCTACAACAAAAAAACTTCCAGTTCCCGGACCAATGAATCCATCATAAAAACCAACAATAAAACTAATCAAAATAGCATTTAAAATTTGCGTTCGCTCAGATAGATCTTTAGCAACATGCTGGCCAAAATTCTTCTTTGCATAAGTATAAATAGCTAGTAGCGACAGAATAAACAACAACAATGGCTTCATAAAATCGTTACTCATATACGTCAGTAAAGTTGAACCTGCAAAAGCCGAAGGCATGGCTACAGCAACCATAATCAATAACAAACGCCAGTTCATTGTTACCTTTTTTAGGTATTGATAGGCCGCAAAAGAAGTTCCGCTAAAAGCTGGTATTTTTAAGGTTCCAATAACGGTTGAAACAGGTAAATTAGGTAATAAAATCAAACCTACTGGAGTTTGAACCAATCCTCCGCCTCCAACAATAGCATCAATAAAACCTGCCGCAAAAGCAGCTACGCAAAGTAGAACAATGATGTAAGTTTCCATCTATAAATATAATTCAATAGGTCAAAAATCAAACCTATATTTTTTTTGCAAAAATAGCCCTACCATTCCTAAATTGCACTATAAATATGGACTAATTAAATCAAAAAGTATATTTTTGTTTTTCTAAATAAAATATAAATGGACACAACATCTATCACAGAAATAATCGCATATACTATCCCATCATTAATTACTGGTGCTGTTGCCTACTATTTATTTGATGCTCATTTCAAAGATCAGCAAAATAACAGACGCTGGATGTTGCAAAAAGACAATCAATCAGCAATGTTACCACTTCGTTTACAGGCTTATGAACGCATGACTTTGTTGATGGAGCGTATTAACCCTTCACAATTGATGGTTAGAATCTCTCCACTTTCACAAGACAAAGATGAATACCGCAATTTTGTAATTGCACAAATAGAGCAAGAGTTTGAACATAATTTAGCCCAACAAATCTATATTTCAGAAAAATGCTGGTCCATTATCGTTACTGCCAAAAATGCCACCATCCAAATGATCCGTTTGGCTGCAAAAAACGAAAAGGTAATGAATGCAGATGGTTTGCGAGAAGCTGTTATCAGTGATTTACTGGAGAAACCATCTCCCAGTAGTGCTGCATTGGCTTTTATCAAGAATGAAGTGGGTGAATTGTGGTAAGATTATTTTAAATCACTCATGATCCCACTTTTATTCAGCGCATAATCATAGCCTTCCTGCCACCATTTATGCATTTCCTCCTTATTGAAGAACAGTGCGTTATCAGTAAGATGGGTCGGTGTGTAAAATAAATTTAAAGTTACATCTTTATGTTTTGAAGCTAAGATTCCTAGGGCAATATCCTTTTTTTTAACCTGTTCCAAGACAGTCCCAAATAAATTAATCAATAATGAAAAGGGATTACTACTGATGATTTTTTTTTGAATGTTTACTTCTGTATTCAAGATAATGACATCAATTACTGTTGCACCACGGACGATGGCCTCTCTAATTGGAACCAGATTGGTAAAGCCACCATCGCCATAATCACAGTCGTTTTTTTTTACTAAACTCATAAAAGGAAGGTAGTTACATGAAATCCAAATCCAATCGCAAAACTCAGCATAATCAAAGTCTTTTAACGACTTATATTCTACTGCATTTTTACTTAAATTGGATACCGTAATAATAATTTCCTTGTTTCCAGATTTTAATTCTTCAAACTCTTCAACGGTTATGGATTTTCGAATTAATTTTCTCAAATTATAACTTTCGCCAAATGTTTTACTTCCTCGAATGAGATTCAATAAAACATTGACATGACTAATCGAAACATGAAATCCGCCATTCACATACTTTACAAAAAAAGGTAGCCTATTAAAAATACTTCTTTGATTTACAGAAGTAAATATCTCTTTTATTTTTTCTGTTTTATTTAGGGCGAGATGCGGAATAAGTAAACTTCCAGTTGAAGTACCAATAAAAATATCATATTTATTTTTATTTATTTCTAAAAGATATTGTGCGACACCTCCAGCAAACGCCCCTTTGCTCCCTCCTCCAGAAATCACCAATGCCCTCATAGAATTTGTTTTTAAATATAACATGAAAATTGACACAAGCTTTTTTATAGTCCTTGCGCACCATTCATTAACTAAAAGTACTATTAATTTAGCAACCGACTCAACTGAAACCGTTCTTTTTCATCTAATTCAGGCAAAATTCTTTCAAATGAAAGTACCATCTCTTTATCTTTTAACAACTTTCTGATGTTGTCTCTTCCAAATTTAGAAAACTGCCACATATGATGTGTGGTAGCATTTACTAAATTCTTTAAAACAGCATCATTAATAAGTTGAAAGCCAATTAGTTTTTCCAAAGCTTTTTGACGTGTGATTACTTCGTAATTGGATGATGAATAATTAATCAATTCTGCAATTAGAGCTGTTTTATCTGCCTCATATTCCGGAGTAGACAATGCAAGTGACAGCCATAATGTTTTTAAGTTATGATCGCTAAAGCCAACCCAGTCTTTGGATTGTTCCACATAAGCGGAGCGTTGTTCTGGAAAATTATTCCATAAATAAAACAAAGCTATCTCTTGCGTCTGATATGATTTGTCGCTTAATAAGCTTTGATATTGTATTCTAAAATCTTCAGGAATCGTTGAATTTGTAGCGGCAACTGCCTGGCGAACCTGCACATTATTAGTCGCTAGAGCCAACTCCAACAACTGCTTTTTAGCCTTAAATGTTTCATTTCTAAGCTGATTAACGAATGCTTCTTTCACTGTATAATAAGCGTCAGACTGAAGGATTTCTGCCATAAACCCTACTTTCCCTGACAATGGAGTTTTCTTTAATTTATCCAATTCTAATAGTAATTTTGCGGTTTTATTTTTACTTAACAACTCGTTGATTTCCTTTTCATTAAAAACCGTAGATTCAAGCCATACTTTACTAAAATTATCTGTATCAAAATCAGAAAATTTATTCACTTCATCAAAGAAATCCTGCGTTTTTACATTTTGAAAAGAATGTTTTTCTAAGTAGTTGCGTACTACTTTCTTAAATACTTTATCGCCAATTGCTTCATGTAAAACGAACAAAGCCCAAGCCCCTTTTTGATAAAAACTTAAGGAACTAGCTTTTTCATTTAGAACCGGAATTGTATCTGTTCTGGACGCATATTTAATTTGCTGCGCCGTTTCATATAATTTAGAATAAAAATAGTCATCTCCATAGATATCTCGTTCTGCTAGTGAAGCATAGTAAGTCGCAAATCCTTCCTGCAACCAATGGTGCTTTCCGCTTTCGGCAGTGATTAAATCCCCAAACCACTGATGCGCTAGTTCATGTGCGTTGACATTAATGTAATTGCGATCTTCAAAGCCAGTCGAGTCAACCACATACCTATTTGAAAATAGTGTTGCCGAAGTATTTTCCATTCCGGCATATAGAAAATCACGAACCGGAATTTGTTTATATACTTTCCAAGGATACTTCACCCCTATTTCCTTCTCTAGAAAATCAAATATTTTAACGGAATAGCGGTAAGCAGTTTCATACCTATCTGCATCCTTATGCTCCAAGTATAATTCTAAGTTAGTTCCGCATTTTGTTTTTTCTGTGTACTTATCAAATTTACCAATGGCAAGCATCAACAAATAAGAACTCATGGGTTTTTCCATCTTGTATTGCCATAAAGTAGTGTTGTTGCTCGTTATTTTATCGCTCAATATTCCGTTTGAAAT
This sequence comes from Flavobacterium sp. Arc3, assembly GCF_041431375.1. Taxonomy (NCBI): domain Bacteria; kingdom Pseudomonadati; phylum Bacteroidota; class Flavobacteriia; order Flavobacteriales; family Flavobacteriaceae; genus Flavobacterium; species Flavobacterium sp. Arc3. Next base: position 55,608 of record NZ_JASMRI010000015.1, read on the forward strand.
TGCCTGATAGTCTTTATCAAAAGCCAACTCTATATTAAAAATGACTTTTTCATTTACATCGTCAAAACTCGGAAACCAATTGCTAGTATATCTCCCTTGTCCTTGCGTCCAAATTTGCAAATCATCTGACGTTGAAGAACCTACGAAATACAAAGCCTGTTTTGGTGTGGCGGTATATTCAAAACTAATTTCGTTTTTACCATTTTTAAACGGAAAAATAATCTGTAATTGTTGTGTTGTGTTTATAAATGGAACAATTTTATTATTCAATTTCACGACTGTAAAACTCATGTTTTGGGCATCAATTTTTATGGTGTCGATTGGTTTTAGTACATCAAACCAATAATTAACGGAACCCGCAACAGCTTTGTCTTTTGTATCTAAAGTTAATTGAGCAGAGACCGACTTAAAATCAACAAATTTTGTCTGTTGGGCGAAAGCCAATGTAGAGAGTAAAAGAAACAGGTATTTCATTGAATGAAATTTAATAAGTAAAAGCCAAAGTTATACTAATTATATTTATTATTTAATTTTCCCGATAGTTATCGGGACTAGTATACTGCCGGTATCGTTTTAAAATAGTCCGATTTTTTTCGCCTATATTTTATAAACATATACTGTATCACAAAGGATTCAGGATAAAACAGAACTAATTTTGTAAGTTTGCCAAAAGAAATTTAGAATAAAATCACATTGAAAAAGAAAGCCTTATTTAACTGGAGTAGCGGAAAAGACTCTGCTTTAGCCCTTTATAAAACGCTACAAAATTCTGAATATGAAATCAGTTGTTTGCTAACTAGCGTCAACCAACAATTTCAACGTGTTTCCATGCATGGTGTTCGTATAGAATTATTAGAACAACAAGCTAAAAGTATTGGTTTACCTCTGGAAATCATGCAAATCCCAGAAATGCCAACTATGGAAGTGTACGAAAATGTGATGCACGAAACACTGGAAAAATTAAAAAATAAAAGCATAACTCATTCTATTTTTGGCGATATCTTCCTAGAAGACCTGCGTAAATATAGGGAGGACAAATTAGCCACTATGGGATTTGAAGGCGTTTTTCCACTATGGAAAGTACCAACACATGATTTGATACAGGAATTCATAGGGTTAGGCTTTAAAACCATTGTCGTTTGTGTCAATGAACGTTTTCTCGACAAAACTTTTGTAGGAAGAGTGATTGATCAGGACTTCATCAATGATTTACCAAAAAATGTAGATGTTTGTGGTGAAAATGGCGAGTTTCATACCTTCACTTTTGACGGCCCAATTTTTTCAAAACCCATTGCTTTTGAAGTTGGTGAAATCGTGTATCGAAAATATGAAAAACCAAAAGAAAGCTCTTCAAACACCGCTTGTGATACCGATGCAACTGATGTGTTTGATTACGGATTTTGGTATTGTGATCTTTTAGATGAACAGCCATAATAAAACTGCTAAGTTTAAGAAGCTTTGAATTACTTGTGTTTTTTATCTAAATGAGTTAATCCCTACTATTTTAAGGTGCTCTTTTTTTTGTTGTCGAAAAATAGGACTCTCAACACAAAATTGTTTTTAGAATTTCCATTTTGAAAAACTTATTTCTCGAAGATGCATTTCTACATAATTTTTAAAACTGTTCAAGATGGCCTGCCATCCTTCTCTCTGAAATTCAATAGGATTTTCATTTTCTGCTTCGAATAATTGCACGACTTTGGTTTTACACTTCTCTTTTGTAAACATTATTTTTACTTTTCTGCCATCATCTGCAGTATAAGAAATTTGTTCATGCGTATGAACGTACTCATATTTTCCTTTAAAATCAAAACTCGCACTACCGTCTTTGGCTTCCATTCGATAACAGAATTCCCCACCCAGGCGCAAATCATTCTCTGCACAAGTGGTGTGCCAATCCTTGGAAGATGCGTTCCACATAACAATATTCTGAGGCGAAATCCAGTTTTTCCAAACCGTTTCGATTGGCGCATCAATTATAGCTTCTACTGAAATAATTGTTTTCGTACTTGATTCCATACTATTGTTATTTAGATTTCTCTTCTTCTTTTCCTGAAAGTTAAATATGCATTGTATACCAAAAAAAATACATTAGTTGCATAAATTTTGACTTATCAATAACTATCAAACTACAACCGCCTAACAAAGCAATTAAATTTTCATTATTAGATTTTTTCCAATGTGTACCATTCAGTATATTTCGCTTTAATGAATTGGCTATTAATAATCAATATAAAATTTAATAGTCTAGATATACCCATTTTACACAATAAAATATTAAACCATTTGAATATAAATTTAAAACAAAAAATCCACAATAACTCAAATATTATTATAAGATATCGAATACTAATGTCTCTTTTTTTTAAGATTGTCTATTACAAAAAAACTGCTGATCCACAAAATACAAGAATAGTATTTGCGAATTAGCAGTTTGTTGATATCTAAAAACTCTTTTTAACCTAAGCTATTTCCTCATACATTTTCAACAACTGCGTCACCGTATTCCAGTTTCTAATTGTTGCTGTAAGATTTAATTTCTTTTCTATATATTTTTGATCAAGCCTGGTTTTTCCAGCTCCTACAGCATATTTAATAAAAATCCTATTGCCATCCAGATGCGCTTCATCAGGTTTAAATTGGCTAATTTTCAAATCATTGATATTCTCAGAACGAAGCTCTTTAGAAACAAAAGCAACATATAATTTCTTAGTGTCTACTTCTTTTTCCTTCAAAAATGGATTGTTAGAGAAACAGGCCTTAAGATCTCCTACATTGAGAATAATCACCGGCACATCACCTCCAAAAACTTTAAAAATTTCTTGCTTGATAATAAAACCCACTTTGGCGGCATTTTCTTCTTCTGTGGTTACAAAAACATTTCCTGACTGGATATACGTTTGAACCTCTGTAAAACCAATGTTTTCTAAAGTTGTTTTTAGTGCGTCCATTTTTATCATGTTGTGACCGGAAACATTGATGCCACGAAGCAGTGCGAGATGGGTTGTCATTTTATATTTATTTTGAATCTTCCAAAGATATTGTCTTTATATCGAATTATACAATATCTTATTTCATAAATGAAATAAATGTATCTGCAAAAACTAAAAAAGTAACGAAGAAATCATAGAGTAATCTTTAATTATGCAACATCAAATGATTAGCGAATCTAACATAAAAAGTCAAAATAGAATCTTCAATCCAATATAAAATTTCAGTTCGATTCTAGTATCCTTTCGCTAGAGCACAAAAAGCTCTAAGCATTCGTAAAAATTAAAATGTAGAAGGATTAATTATAAGTAAATTAAGGCTAATTTACTCTCTGATAGGCTGAAGAAAATAAGAAGATATGACCCTTTGAAATTGAAGTTTCCTGCTTAGCAGAAGCAATAATCAAATAAGATGTGGAATAGGATTAAAACAATATTTTCTCACCTCCTAAAATAAAAAAAGAGACTGTGACTTGGGGGAAGACAGCCTCTAATTTCAAAAAATAAACTAATTATATTTTTGCAAATATGTTAGTATAATATTTTTTACCTGTTTCAGGGTTTTCTCTAATTGAAATTCCAAAGTGAGTAAAATTACCAACTATATTTTCTTTGTGACCTGGACTATTCAACCAAGCTGTTAATGCTGCTTGAGGTGTATTATAGTTGTATGCTATATTTTCGCCTACTGTTTTTGCTCCCAACGTTTTGATAATATTTTCAGAACGATCTACAAAACCATCATGATTAACGACATTATTTGAGATCATATAATTATCGTGTCCTTCAGACTTAACAGAGATAAAATTAATTTTTTCTAATGCACTTAAACCAACACTTACTCTATAGTCATTTATTAATTTCATTGTTTCTAATTCACTAGCACTGTAAGTATAACTAACTACCACATCTTTTTTTGCTTCTACTGAAGCTGTTTCAGAAGAATCAGAAGAACAAGAATTTAAAGTGAATATAACTGCTGTTAACAATATTGTTCTAAGTAAATTTCTTTTCATAATTCAGTAGTTTAAGTTTAAAGTAGATTGTGGGGCAAACTTCTTTAATGTTGTATTTAATTTGTGATTCAATTCTTCTCAAACATACACACAATTACGTTAAAATACACAATAAAATCGATGAAATACATATTTCGATTTAAAACATCTTATTTAACTTACTTTTATGATAATTAAAACCCAAAAAATAAATGAATTACAAAAGCGAAACCTTTAACAAAAACAGCCCATTTTAGCACAAATAGAATAGCAAATATCTATAACAAGCTAAGGTCCAATACAATCGTTTTTACAAACCGACTATAGCATTCTATATTTGAGAAATAATTGATTAAACCTAAGAACAGATTAGTTTAAAAGCTAAACTTCGATTGGATTACATAAATAGCAGATAAAATGTAATGAAATGTTAATTTCTAAAACAAAAAAAAGAGGCTGTGACTTGGGGGAAGACAGCCTCTAGTTTAAAAACTAAACCAATTATATTTTTGCGAATATGTTAGTATAATATTTTTTACCTGTTTCAGGATTTTCTCTAATTGAAATTCCAAAGTGAGTAAAATTACCAACTATATTTTCTTTGTGACTTGCACTATTCAACCAAGCAGTTAATGCTGCTTGAGGTGTACTATAATTATATGCTATATTCTCTCCTACTGTTTTAGCACCTAATGTTTTTATAATGTTTTCTGAACGATCTACAAAACCATCGTGGTTAACTACATTATTAGAGATCATATAATTATCATGTCCTTCTGATTTAACAGAGATGAAATTAATTTTTTCTAATGCACTTAAACCAACGCTAACTCTATAGTCATTTATTAATTTCATTGTTTCTAATTCACTAGCACTGTAGGTATAACTAACTACTACTTCTGATTTTGCTTCTACTGTCGCTGATTCAGAAGAATCAGATGAACAAGAATTTAAAGTGAATATAACTGCTGTTAACAATATTGTTCTTAGTAAATTTCTTTTCATAATTCAGTAGTTTAAGTTTAAAGTAGATTGTGGGGCAAACTTCTTTAATATTGTATTTAATTTGTGTTCTAATTCTTTTTCAAACATACATGTAAATCAGTTTAAAAACACATAAACTCCGACGAACTACATATTAATATTTAATTATTGTTATTTTTCTTACTTTTAGGATAAAATTTTGGGGACTATAAATTAATACTCTTTCCAAAAGTTACTTCTTTACTAACGTAAAAATTAAAATATTTTTGATGTAAACTACACAACTATAAAATAAGATTGTTTCTAAAACATAAAAAATGCCACCTCTTCTACAGAGGCAGCATTATGTTATATTAAAAGGAATTATTAAGATTAAACTAATTTGTTCAATCAGCAGCGCTTTAGGTGGATATAATCCCATCAACAGTAGCTTTGCAAACTAAATCTTCATTACATTTTGGTTCTATCTTTTTCTTGCATTAAGGAGATAGTCTTTCTATTTTCCAAGAGAAATCCTCCTGGCTAGTATATCGTATTCTATCATGCAGGCGATTAGCTCTTCCTTGCCAAAATTCAACTTCAGTGGGAATCACTAAAAAACCACCCCAATGTTTAGGTCTTGGAATTACCATGCTGTCAAAATCTGCTTCTAATTGTTTTAAATTTTCTTCAAGATAAGCGCGCGAAGGGATAACCTCGCTTTGATTAGAGACTATGGCCCCCAACTTGCTTCCTTCAGGTCTTGAATCAAAGTAATTATCTGAAATATTCTCTGCAGTTTTCTGCGCTGTCCCTTTTATTATAACCTGACGCTCCATACTATGCCAGAAAAAAGAAAGACATATTTTAGGATTCGCTTTAATAGCTTTTCCTTTCTCTGAATTATAATTGGTATAAAATATAAAACCCTCCTCCGTGAATTTTTTTAATAACACCACCCGAGATTTTGGAAATCCATCCAAACCTACCGTAGCGACAGTCATTGCATTTACTTCTTCACTTCCTCCAAAATCCTCTGTTTCGTGAAACCATCTGTTGAAAAGGTTTATTGGATCTTCTGGAATAGACGACTCTAATAACTCGCTCTTTTCATACGACTTTCTATAATTACTTAAATCTTGCATTTCTTATTATTTTAAGATTATCTTATTGTTAAATTATGCGGTTGTAAAAATTTAAAATAAGGGTGTTCATGTTAATTTATAAAACGGAGGAGCCTCCTTTAAAAATCAAAACTTTGTCCGTCGTCAGCTAATAGGACTTCAGGAAAAATAGTTTCCGCTTCTTCTTTAAAAAGATTGATATTTTCATAACGGGTAGAATAATGGCCTAAAATTAAATGCTTCACTTTCGCTTTCAAAGCAATTTTTGCCGCTTCCTTTGCCGTGGAATGCATTGTTTTTGCTGCAAGCGTTTCCTCTGATTCTAAGAATGTTGATTCGTGATACAACACATCTACCTCACTTATTATTGGAATTATAGCCTCATTATAGGCTGTATCTGAACAAAAAGCATAACTCTTTGGAGGTATTGGATCGAATGTCAATTGAGCATTTTCAATAATCCTTCCATCATCTAAAGTAATGTCTTTCCCGTTTTTAATATTTTGAAAATAACATTTGTCAATTTCATAATTTTGAACGGCATCCGTATTCAGCTTTCTTTTATCAATTTTTTCCTCAAATAGAAAACCATTGGTATAAATGCGATGTTTCAGAGGAATTGTTCGTACTAACACTTTATCATCTTCGAAAATGATTTCGCTTTCATTTAATTCTAGTTCATGAAAATGCAAGCCATAATTAGTCCATGAATTGGCTAATCGTAGTTGTAATTTTATAATTTCCTTGATTCCTTTTGGTCCATAGATATGTAAATCTGTATTTCGATTCAGTAATGTAAATGTCGATACTAAACCTATCAATCCAAAAAAATGATCTCCATGTAAATGCGAAATAAAAATATGGTTTATTTTTGAAAACCTAATTTTATTTTTACGCAATTGTACTTGCGTACCTTCTCCACAATCAATTAGAAACAGTCGGTTCTTAATATCTAATATTTGCGAAGTAGGATTAGTAAATGTGCGGGGAGTGGCTGCATAACAGCCTAATATTGTTATTTTCAAAATTATGGGTTTCAATTAAAAACATTAGGATAAGTTATCCATTAAGAAATAAATATGCTTAAAAACCCAAATCTCTTTCAATCTCTTCCATTTCAATAATATCATGTGCTTCTAGTAAAGAGGGCACAACAGCTAGTTTATCAGAAACAGCATTATAATCCAAATCGGAGACAACTATTATAAAAGATTTTTTTGCTTTTTTATGTTGTTTCGACAACGGCAAAAATAATTTAATATCATTTACCGTTAAGTCTTTGTCATGCGAAAGGTCGATTATGATATTATGTTTTTCGTAGGTTTTATATTGATGCGTTACTTTCATTAAAAAAGAAGTAAAATCATCTTGCGTATCTTTAATTGTGATTGTGTGGCCTTTTTGATCTACTTTCATTGTTCTGGGTTTTCAGAATTACTATCTAGCTAAGTTACTACCTTTTTTATATTACTTTTTTATATTACTGAATTTTTGAAGCCAAAAGATAGATTACCGCCATCCTTATTGCTACACCATTTTCAACTTGATTTAAAATAACCGATTGGTGAGAATCTGCCACTTCAGAAGTAATCTCTACTCCTCTGTTTATCGGTCCTGGATGCATAATTACAATTTCCTTACTTAAGGAATCTAATAAAGTTTTATCAACCCCATATTGTTGTGCATATTCTCTGGTTGATGGAAAATAATTTACATCCATACGTTCGTTTTGCACACGTAACATATTGGCAACATCACACCATTCTAGTGCTTTACGTAAATTAGGTTCTACAGTCACTCCCAGTGATTCTATGTGTTTTGGAATTAGAGTTTTGGGTCCGCAAACCTTGACCTCTGCTCCTTGCATTTGCAAAGCGTAAATATTTGACAATGCTACTCTCGAATGCAATACATCACCAACTATAACCACCTTCTTACCTCCTACTTCTCCCAGTTTTTCTCTAATTGAGTAACTGTCCAATAGTCCTTGGGTAGGATGTTCATGTGCACCGTCACCGGCATTTATGATGCTTGCTTTTACATTTTTAGATAAAAAGTAAGCTGCTCCTGGATTAGAATGACGCATGACCACCATATCCACTTTCATAGAAAGAATATTGTTGACCGTATCGATTAGAGTTTCTCCCTTTTTTACAGAAGACTGTGCTGCCGAAAAACTAATAACATCTGCAGATAATCGTTTTTGTGCCAGTTCAAAAGACAGTTTTGTTCGGGTACTATTTTCGAAAAATATATTGGCAATGGTAATATCTCGTAAAGAAGGTACTTTCTTAATAGGACGATTAATGACTTCTTTAAAATGATCGGCTGTTTCAAAAATAAGGTCAATATCACTCTTATTAATATATTTTATACCTAATAAATGATCTACGCTTAATTCTTTCATTCTTTTACGATTATTATTGTTTTTATAAAATTAGATTACACTAAGTTCTCTAATTAGTCACTAAATACACTGCGTCTTCACCATTATTCTCGCTCCATTCTACCTTTACTTTCTCATTATTAATGGCATCTACCTGTCTTCCTCTATAATCGGGTTGTATAGGTAAATTACGACTGAAACGTCTATCGATTAATACAAGTAATTCTATTTCTGATGGCCTTCCAAAAGATTGAATAGCGGTCAAGGCTGATCGAATGCTTCTGCCGGTAAACAAGACATCATCTATAAAGATTACTTTCTTGTTCTCTACAATAAAGTTTATTTTAGTTTCGTTTGCTTCCAACGGTTTTTCGGTTCTTCGAAAATCATCTCTAAAGAATGTAATATCCAACAGCCCTAATTTTATTTCAGGCGTATTATATTCATTTTGCAAAATATTTTTAAGTCGCTCAGCAAGAAAAGTTCCTCTAGGCTGAATCCCTATTAGAATCGTATCTGCAAAGTCGAGGTGTTTTTCAATTAGCTGACAAGCCAAACGGTGTAGAATGATATTGACTTCCTTGGAATTGAGCAATACTTTTTGAGTCATAGTAAAGTGTTGAGTTTGGTTAGGCAAATATACAAATTCAAATTTATCATTTCGAAATTAAAGTATTAGAAAATGCACCCCATAATATCACAACTCTTTTATATAATTGTGTAAGTAGTGCTTCGGGCTAACATTGTAATTTTATTATCTTAAAATTAACAATTAAAATCAAAATCATGAAAAATAAATTAACAAGATTATTAATGTTATTTGTAGTATTATTTTCATTTACAAGTTGCGAAATAGTAGGCGGAATATTTAAAGCAGGAATGGGGGTGGGAATATTCATTGTTCTCGCTATAATGGCCTTAATTATATTTGTTGTAGCTAAATTATTTGGAAAGAAATAAAAGCATAAAAAAACTCCTGTAAAATAAATTACAGGAGTTACTATTTTTAATACATAAAATGTTTATTTAGTGTACATCTTAGTTCTTAATTCTTGAACTTTTTCATCATCTAAGTAATCATCAAATGTCATATAACTGTCGATAGCTCCATTTGGTGTTAGTTCCACTACCCTATTACCCACAGTTTGAGCAAACTCATGATCGTGAGTAGTAAAGATTACAGATCCTTTAAAGTTTTTCAATGAATTGTTAAAAGCCTGAATTGACTCTAAATCCAAGTGATTTGTAGGTTCATCGATCATCAATATGTTAGCTCTTTCCATCATCATTCTGGACATCATACAACGAACTTTTTCTCCTCCTGATAACACTCTACAGGTTTTTAATGCTTCTTCTCCTGAGAAAATCATTTTTCCAAGGAAACTACGAATATTTACCTCGTCACGTTCTTCTTCTGTTTTTACCCATTGACGCAACCAATCCACAAGTGACAAATCATTTTCAAAAAAAGAATGATTTTCTACTGGCAAATACGCTTGATTAGTGGTTACACCCCAATCAAAAGTACCTGAATCTGCTTTTTGGTTTCCGTTTAATATTTCGTAAAAAGCGGTCGTTGCACGAGAATCTTTAGAAAATAAAACAATTTTATCTCCTTTAGCCATATTCAAATCAACATTTTTGAACAAAACCTCACCATCAATAGAAGCGCTTAAACCCTGAATGTTCAAAATTTGATCTCCTGCTTCACGCTCTTGGTCAAAAATGATTGCTGGGTAACGACGACTTGAAGGTTTTATCTCTGATATATTTAATTTACTAATCATTTTTTTACGGGAAGTAGCTTGTTTAGACTTGGCTACATTCGCAGAAAAACGACGAATAAATTCTTCTAATTCTTGTTTCTTTTCCTCTGCTTTTTTGTTTTGTTGCGCACGTTGTTTTGCAGCTAATTGGCTTGATTCATACCAAAAAGTATAATTTCCTGAATAATGATTTATTTTACTATAATCAATATCCGAGATATGAGTACAAACGGAATCTAAAAAGTGACGGTCATGCGATACAACGATAACCGTATTTTCATAGTTTGCCAAGAAGTTCTCTAACCAAGTAATCGTTTCAAAATCCAAATCATTGGTAGGCTCATCCATTATCAGTAAATCCGGGTTTCCGAATAAGGCTTGCGCCAATAAGACACGAACTTTAATTTTTCCTTCTAGATCACCCATCAATGTGAAATGGTGCTCTTCGCCAATACCTAAATTTGACAGCATTGCAGCGGCATCAGAATCGGCATTCCAACCACTCATTTCTTCAAACTGAACTTGCAATTCTCCTATTCTATCTGCATTTTTATCATTATAATCTAAGTAGAGCTCGTCCATTTCCTTTTTGATGGCATATAATGTCTTGTTCCCCATAATCACGGTTTCCAATACGGTATGTTCATCAAACATATTGTGGTTTTGACTTAAAACCGACATACGTTTCCCTGGCTCTAAATGGACATGTCCTGATGTAGGGTCCATTTCACCTGAAATTATTTTAAGAAATGTAGATTTCCCAGCTCCGTTAGCTCCGATAACTCCATAAATATTCCCATGTGTAAAGGTGGTATTTACTTCGTCAAACAAAATTCGTTTGCCAAACTGAACTGATAAATTATTTATTGTTAGCATGTATGTTTTTTTATAAAATTTTGTGCAAAAGTACAAAAAAAATACCGATTTTTTAACTCTGAAAAAACATATTTATAAAATCAATTGGCCAAAGCAGCAAAATATCTAAAAAAGATATTCCTGAGCCCTTATTTTTAAGATTTAAATCCTATCCTTCTTATTATAAAATAGTTAAAGAGAACAAAACTAATGAAGCAGTTATTAATATATAAAAATATTAAAGTAAAAAACCTTATAATGCCTCTTTTTTAGTACTTGATTTAATAGTTAAATTAGCTTCTTTAAACTATCATAAACCGCCAACTCTATATCTGCTGAATTTCTTTTATTTATTTTCTCAAATAAATCATTTAAAACTGTTTTATTAACCGTCTTTTTTTCTGTAATAGCTGACAAAAGCAGTTTTGAAACTGAACTTAAATCATTAGATAGAATTAAAACAGGTTGAATTAAAGGTGCCTTAGCGCTTAACACATTTAAATCTGAATTCATTTTTATCCATTTTTTCAAATAATCAGTAACTATTTTTTGATTGTCAGCAGTTTTATTTTCTAAATATTGATTTACTGCCTTATTAAAATCATAGGCGTCTGAAGCATCTGCAGAACATGCATCAGCAAAAAGAGTTAACGGAGAATACATCATATACTTTTTTCCACCACCATTTCGCTTGTAATTTTTTAATGGTTCGCAAATATTAGTAAAATCATTTAACGCCTCTGTGTTTTGATAATTAGCAATGTTTCTCAAAATCACTTCTTTGTTTCTAATGTGCGTTATTCCTACCTCTTCAAGCCTTGAAGAAATTACTTTTAATCTTTTGTGCATGCTTTTTAAATCCGTAATAGTATCGTTTGACCATAATCTCTCAGCTATTGCCGCAGTTCTTGGCCAAATTCTAGAATCTATATTCAATGGGGTAACCAACTCACTCCACATCGCCGCCTCTCCTCCCAGTATTCGGGACTTTTCTTCTGGGGAGAGGATAATATCTTTTGGTAATGGATCATTGAGATAATGACCATCAACACTAAGCATCAAATCAATATAATATCCATTGGACAAAACGGTATTGTATCCATTCTTTGCAGCAGTAATTAGGGCGCCACCGGGAGTAACTCCTTCGTTACCTCCTCTCCAAGCATGAATAATAGCGTCTTTGGACATCTCTTTTGTCATGATCTCCTCCCAACCCATCAGTCGTTTATTATGCTTCTTTAGCATGGGGATCAATCTCATATTAAAATACGTTTGCAACTCGTGATTGTTTGCTATTTTATTTTTATTCTTAAATTCCTGAATAACAGGATTTACATTCCATTCTTTACCATTGTTTTCGTCTCCACCAATATGAAAATAATTGCTAGTAAACAGCGGACATACTTCATCAAAAATTTCACCAAGCAATTGATATGTTTTAGGATTTGTAGGATCAAGTGCCGAATCGTAAATTCCAGATCTTCGTCCAACAGCATAAGGGATACTTCCGCTTTTTTTGCTACCGATTTCAGGGTAAACAGAAAGCAAAGCGGAGGCATGACCAGGAATATCTATCTCAGGCACCACCATTATGCCACGTTCATCAGCATATTTGACAATGTTTTTAATTTCTTCTTGCGTATAATAATCCCCGTCTGAAGCGAATTCAGTCAACTTTGGATGTTTTTTTATTTCAATTCTCCAACCTTGATCATCAGCTAAATGCCAATGGAAGACATTCATTTTCATCGAAGCCATCGCACTAAGGTTTCTCTTGATAACATCAACCGGTTGAAAATGCCTTGCTGCATCTATCATCAGTCCTCTCCAGGTAAATCGTGGCGAATCCGTAACTTCTACTGCCGGAAAATAAAAAGAGGTTCCATTATTTTGCATTAATTGCAACAAGGTCTCCAATCCATGCAAAGCACCTAAATCAGTTGTAGCATTAATTGTAATTTTGTCGGATACTATAGAAAGCTGATAGCTTTCGTCTTCGTTTAATCCAACCTTTCCCTTTCGCTCGCAATTTATCTGTAATTCTGCTGCAGGGAATTCGTTAACTTTAGTGACATAGGCTTGTTCTAAAAACAATCCAGTTCTTCCATCTAACCTTCTTAGAAAGTTAGTTGCTCCTTTAAATAGTCTGGAATCTGGGTTTCCTGTAATATTGACTCTAAACTTTTTTGTTAAAGTATAAGTGCCTGCAGTCAAATTTATATTCTGTGGCCATGGCATAAGGTCTAACTGTTCTTTTTTCATTTGGGCATTCGATACAAAAACAGCCAGCAATACTATTATACTATATTTCATAGATTCTTTTTATCAGTTGAAAATTTCGTTTTTTTAACCATTTACTAGCGTTAAAGGAGCAACAGCTATTTTAACGCAAGACCAAAATCACTATAAAATCAAATATTCTATTTCTAAGTCTATCCTAATTTTGTTTTGTTTTCCAGATTTATAAAGGTATTAAAAAATTACGCCCCGATAAATCTATACTTACATCATTATATCGTGATTTTAAATTAATGAACGCTTAATTTGAGTTGTTTTCTAAAAAACAACTTGATTCAATGTGATGTGAAAATGACAAAAATTTAAAAAAAAATCATCCTTTTATAACAAAAAGTGATTATTCTACAATTTTAACAAGAAATATTCGAAATTGTTTTTTTTTAGATAACGTAACAAATATATTTACTGCCGTTCTACAAGATATAATCTAAAAAAACTAACCTTAAATTATGAGTTCAGAAAATTTACAAACTAAATGGGGGCAATTTATTTCATTAATAATCGTCTTCTTCTTTTGGGGTTTTGTTGGTTCTGCCAATGACATATTAATCCCTGTTTTCAAAAAGGTTTTTACATTATCACAAGTTGAATCTCAACTAGTAGCTTGGGCATTTTATGTAGCATACTTTGTAGGATCAATAATTTTCTTCCTGATATCAGTAAAAGTTGATGTTTTACAAAAATTTGGATATAAAAAAACACTTTCTGCCGGTTTACTACTATCAGCATTTGGTTCGTTTTTATTTATTCCTGCGGCAACGATGGAAAGTTTCCCTTTCTTTCTTACCGCCTTATTTACAGTAGGACTTGGTTTTTCTATTCAGCAAATTGTTGCTAATCCCTTAGCTATTAAAATGGGTAGCCCAGCAACTGGAGCACACCGTTTGACTTTGGCAGGTGGTATCAATTCATTTGGAACTACCATTGGTGCTATTTTATTAGGAATTGCATTATTTGGAATGGGAAACGATAAAAAAACGACTCTTTCTCTTGAAGATATAAAATTGCCTTTCATAATTTTAGGTATTGCTTTTATTGTGGTAGCTATTTTTATGAATTTTTCTAAAATAGAAAATCCTGCAAAAATTGAAAAATCAATTATCGCAGAGTCTACTGATACATTTAGAATCCTAGATTACCCACAATTATATTTAGGAATGTTAGCTATTTTTATTTACGTTGGAACAGAGGTAACTATAATTAGTAACTTACCCGCCTTATTACATACTGCAGAGTTTGGCCGAATCTTAGAGGATGCTATATCTCCTTTTATTGCTTTATATTGGGGTAGTTTAATGATTGGTCGCTGGAACGGTGGTGTGAATGTATTTAATACTTCAAACCTTGTAAATACAGCACTTAAGTTCATCGTACCCGCATTAGCATTTGGAGTCATTATCGGTGCTAATCTTTTTGCTCAACACGACGTTTCTTCATTTTACATTTACCCAATCTGGATATTGCTATTTATTGCCGTAAGTTTTGTAGGTGGTAAAAATGCTGGGAAAACTTTAATGCTTTTTGGTATTTCTGGTTTAGTAATGATGTTTGCAGGACTCGTTTGTACAGATACTGAAATTGCTAAATTTTTCTTTATCTCTGGAGGATTATTCTTATCTATTATGTGGCCTTCTATTTTCGATTTAGCTATCGCAGGATTAGGAAAAAATACTGGAAAAGCATCTTCTTTCTTAATTATGATGATTCTTGGAGGAGGAGTTATTCCTTTGATTCAAGGAAGTATTTGCGATATAGATCTTACAAGTCCAAACGGAATATTTGGTATTTCATGGACGCATTTCTCTTACATTGTACCACTTTTAGGTTTTGCATATTTAGGCTTTTATGGTTTTTATTGTCCTAAAATACTAAAAAAACAAGGTATTACTCACATTGAAAGCGAAGGTGGCGGACATTAATTTCGTTTTCAGCAACAAATGACCTTAATATAAATTACTTTTAATTCACATTAATAAAACCATCAAACTTACTTTGATGGTTTTTTTATGACATCAATTTTGAAATCATAACTTATATAAAATACATTTGTTTAAAATTACTAAATATGAAAAAAGCTTTACTCCTACTTTCTCTTACTATTGTACTTGCTGCCTGTGGTGTGAAGAGCACGCGAAATTTATTAAGTTCTGGGAATTATGATGCAGCTATAAATAAAGCGGTTTCAAACTTACGTACCAATAAAGACAAAAAAGGAAAACAAGATTACATCTATTTACTCGAAGAAGCTTTCGCTAAAGCTAAGGAGCGCGACTTGAATGCTATAAATTTATTAGCCAAAGACGCAAATCCTATTCAATTGGAAAAAATGTACAATACGTATTTACAACTCAACGATCGTCAGGAGAAAATAAAACCAATACTCCCTTTACGATTAATTAGAGAAGGTAGAAATGCTATATTTCCTTTTGAAAATTATAATGACCAAATTATAGACAGTAAAAATGCTCTTTCGGCCTATTTGTATGCTAATTCAAAAAAGTTGTTACTAACGAACAATAAAATGAATTTCCGTAAAGCCCATGATGATTTAGGATATTTAAATCAGATAAACCCTAATTACAAAGACGTTTTGAGCCTAATGGACGATGCACTCTTTAAAGGCTCCGTTTATGTAATGGTGGAAACAATAAACCAAACCAATATGGTCATCCCTGCTCGTTTGCAAAATGATTTGTTGGACTTTAGCACCTATGGATTAAACGACAAATGGACAGTTTACCATAGCTACAAACAAAAAGGCATTAATTATGATTATGGAATGCTCATTCGTTTCAATCAAATATACATTTCACCTGAACAAATCAATCAGAAAGAATTTGTAAAAGAGCGAAAAATAAAAGACGGTTCAAAGAAACTACTTGACAACAATGGAAAAGAAGTACTAGACAAGGATGATAAAGTAATCATGGTCGACAACTTTAGAAATGTGACCGTACGCATTTATGAATTCAGACAGTTTAAATCTTGCCAAATTACGGCCATAGTTGATTATGTTAGCTACCAAGACAACCGCCTTTTACAATCATTTCCTTTGACCGCTGAAAATGTCTTTGAAAACATTTACTCTAAATACAAAGGAGACAAACGTGCCTCAGATGATAATTACTATTCGTATTTTGACAATAGCAGGTTGCTTTTCCCAACCAATGAGCAAATGATTTATGATACTGCTGAAGATTTAAAAGCTAAAATTAAAAACATAATTAGCAGAAATCCATTTAGAAATTAATCGATTTACAAACTCCTTTAGCGACCAATTCCTCAAGGAGTTTTTTTTTGAAATACAACAAAGCATTAAAATTTTGTTAGAAAGCATAAAATTAGTTTTACGTAATAGAAAATAGTGTACTTTTGCAGTAATGAATAATACAATTTTAAATATTAATCCGATCTCTCGGACAATCAAACCTACTACTTCACCCGAAGTACGGATGCTATTAGTATAGTTTCCAAAGTTGTTTTGTAAATATTTCTATTCATTTATTATTTTACCATTTTGAAATCACATTTATTTTTCATTGGAATAATATCTTCCAAATTCATTATACCCTTTAAATTATTCTATTGTTGCTCAACTAATTGGACTATAAATTCGTATTTTCGTTTTTTTATTCAAGGAAACAAAGAATGTATTTTAAAACCAACTTACAAATCATTTTTTAACTCAAAAATTCAACTCTTGTAATGAATATCTCTATTATTATAGCCCAGGAAGAGCATTATAAGTACGCACAAGTAATTTGCGATACTATAGAATCATCCGCCTTATTGAGAGGAACGGGAATTGCAAAAAGAACTCCTGAATATATCCTAAAAAAAATGGAAAATAAGGATGCCGTTATCGCTTTAGACAATGGTATTTTTGCAGGCTTTTGTTATATCGAAAGTTGGCAGGACAGCAACTATGTTGCCCATTCCGGGTTAATCGTGCATCCCGATTACAGAAATTTAGGTTTGGCCAAAAAAATTAAATCGAAGGTATTTGATTATTCTTTGAAAAAATATCCGAACGCAAAAGTATTCGGAATCACAACAGGTCTTGCGGTAATGAAAATCAATTCTGAACTAGGGTACAAACCTGTACCTTTTTCTGAACTGACAACTGATCCAAGTTTTTGGAAAGGATGTCAAACTTGCACTAATTATGAAATCCTAAAGAGTAAAGAGAATAAAATGTGTTTGTGCACTGGGATGCTTTATGATCCTAAAGAAAAAGCTAAAGTTCCGCCGAAACATCCATTCAATGTCCGGATTTGGAATCGATTGAAAAAAATTAAACAAGCCCTTTTCTTAGAAGACTAATTTAGAATAAAAATAAAAACATAATCTGCTAAAGGCCTTAAGCCAATAGCCCATAATAGCTCAAAAAAATGAAAAAAGTTGTATTAGCATATAGTGGAGGTTTAGATACCTCATATTGCCTTAAGTATTTAAAAAACGAAAAAGGATATGAAGTTCACACCGTATTGATCAATACTGGAGGTTTTGATGATGCCGAATTAAAAGCGATTGAAGAAAGAGCCTACGAATTAGGAAGCGCAAAACACGCTAACCTAACGATTGTAGACAGATATTATGAGAAAGCAGTTAAGTATTTAATTTTTGGAAACGTCTTAAAAAATAATACGTACCCATTATCTGTAAGTGCCGAGCGTGTTTTTCAAGCTATTGAAGCAATTAAATACGCAAAATCTGTAGGTGCAGAAGCTATCGCTCATGGAAGTACAGGTGCTGGAAATGACCAAATTCGTTTTGATTTAATTTTCCAAACTATTGCTCCCGAAATTGAAATCATCACTCCTATCAGAGACTTGAAATTATCAAGACAAGAAGAAGTAGATTATTTATCAAAAAATGGAGTACACTATTCTTGGGAAAAAGCACAATATTCTATCAACAAAGGACTTTGGGGAACAAGCGTTGGAGGAAAAGAAACTTTAACATCTAATCAAGCACTTCCTAACGAAGCTTATCCTTCACAATTGCAAAAAGAAGGAGAAGAAAAAGTGACATTAACCTTTGAAAAAGGAGAATTGGTGGAGATTAATAATATAAAAAAATCACCAATCGATAATATTGTAATTCTTGAAAAATTAGCAAACGCATTTGCTATTGGTAGAGATACACATGTGGGTGATACGATTATTGGAATTAAAGGAAGAGTCGGTTTTGAAGCTGCTGCTCCGCTAATTATTATAAAAGCACATCATTTATTAGAGAAACACACACTTGGTAAATGGCAACAATACTGGAAAGAGCAACTAGGAAACTGGTACGGAATGTTGTTTCATGAAGGTCAATTTCTTGATCCTGTAATGAGAAATATCGAAGCTTTCCTTGAAGATACTCAGAAAACAGTAAACGGAAAAGTTATCGTTTCTTTAAAACCGTATCACTTTACGCTTGACGGAATTGAATCAGATAATGATTTAATGAATACAGGTTTTGGTCAATATGGAGAAATGAACAATGCTTGGACATCAGACGATGCAAAAGGATTTATCAAAATACTTGGAAATGCCCAAAACATATTTTCATCTGTAAACAATGAAACTTACGACTAATTATAAGTTGATTTATTTTATTGAATTTAAAAATTTAAATTAAAGTTATGAAAATAAAGTTTTTTTTATTGCTTCCATTGTTTTTACTGTTTTTTGGATGTACTAGTGACGATGACAAAACCGCTGAAAAAGAAACATTGAAAAATGTTACTTATGAAGTATTATTATATGAATTTACGCCTGACACAGGTAATAATTCGTCTCGTTTTCATTACGAAATAAAGTATAGTAACCCTAACAATATGGCTGTGAAAGGTTTTTCTAGAATAACTTCGGATTATGATGGGCAAATTTTAACTCCTATCAAAAGAGTTCCCCCTTATATTGAAATTGCTGCAAATTCTAACTTTACAGAGGTTTTTAATGTTGAATCGGCTTTTAATCCAGCATTAGGAACTATAAATTCAATAAAATTAGTATCTGTTGAATTCATTATTGTAGAATGATTAATAAAACTAAAACAGATTGATTTTAGTTTAATAAAAAAATAAAAGATTATGATTAATATTGGAATAATAGGCGGTTCAGGATATACAGCAGGAGAATTAATTAGAATTCTGATGTTTCATCCTCATGCAAAGCTTGATTTTGTTTACAGCACTACCAATGCTGGAAAACCATTATCAGTAGCGCACCATGATTTGATGGGCGATATCGAAATGAACTTTACAGATACTGTTAATCCTAATGTTAACGTAGTTTTTCTATGTTTAGGCCACGGTAAATCGATTTCTTTTTTAGAAAACAATCAATTTGCAAGCCATACTAAAATCATCGATTTAGGGAATGATTTCAGATTGACAAAAGACAATCAATTTGAAGGGAAATCTTTTGTTTACGGTTTGCCTGAATTGAATAAATCCAATATTAAAAACGCACAATATATCGCAAATCCAGGCTGTTTTGCTACTGCAATACAATTGGCTTTATTACCTCTTGCAGCTGAGGGCTTATTAAATAGTGATGTACACATCAACGCTACAACGGGAAGTACAGGCGCAGGAGTCAGCCCATCAGCAACAACACATTTCAGCTGGAGATCGAATAATATGTCACATTACAAAGCATTCGACCATCAGCATTTAGGTGAGATTAACCAAAGTGTAAACCATCTGCAAGCTAATTATACAAACGAATTGATTTTCGTACCAAACAGAGGAGATTTTTCCAGAGGAATTTTTGCAACTCTTTACACTACTGTAGAAGAAAGTTTAGAAGATTTGCTTGCCAAATATCAAGCTTTTTATAAAGATCAGCCGTTTGTAACCGTAACCACTACTGATATCAATATGAAACAAGTAGTACAAACGAACAAATGTATTATTAGTTTAATGAAAAAAGGAAACCGGATACTTATAACTTCAGTAATTGATAATTTAGTAAAAGGTGCATCTGGTCAAGCCGTTCAAAACATGAATTTAATGTTTGGACTTGATGAAACGACTGGATTGCATTTGAAACCTTCAGGCTTTTAAAAAACTTGTTTCAAGTTTAAAGTTTTAGGTTGCACGCGTAACATTAAACTTTAAACCTTAAACCATTAAACAAAAAAACAAAATGAACTTATTTGACGTTTACCCATTATATAGTATTACTCCTGTAAAAGCATTAGATTGCACAATTACAGACGACAACGGAATTGAATATTTAGACTTATACTCTGGTCACGGAGTAATTTCTATTGGACATACACAACCGGATTATGTTGCTAAAGTTAAAGCACAATTAGATAAAATCAGCTTTTATTCGAATGCAATTCAGAATCCACTGCAAGTGGAGCTAGCTGATAAACTAGGAAAAGCTTCTGGCTTGACTGATTATAGCTTATTTTTATGTAGCTCTGGGGCTGAAGCCAATGAAAATGCTTTAAAACTAGCTTCTTTTCATAGTAATAAATCTAGAGTTATTGCTTTTAATAATTCTTTCCACGGAAGAACATCAGCAGCTGTTGCAGCAACAGATAACAAGAAAATTGTTGCTCCATTAAATGCACAACAAGCTGTAACTTTTTTACCATTGAACAATATTGATTTGGTAGAAACCGAATTACAAAAAGGAGATATTTGTTGCGTAATCATCGAAGGAATTCAAGGTGTTGGTGGACTTGACGAAGGAACGACTGCGTTTTTTCAAGCTTTGGAAAAGGCATGTAAAGCTCACGATGTTATTCTAATCTTAGACGAAGTACAATCTGGATACGGAAGAAGCGGGAAATTCTTCGCTTTTCAACATCACGGAATCAATCCTGATATTGTTACTACTGCCAAAGGTATGGGGAACGGTTTCCCTATTGGTGGTGTACTAATTTCTCCAAAATTTACTGCAAGCTACGGACTATTAGGAACAACTTTTGGCGGAAGCCACTTGGCCTGTGCCGCCGGAATCGCAGTTTTGGATGTAATTGAAAATCAAAAATTAATAGATAATACAAATACCGTTGCTAATTACTTTTTTGAAGCCATCAAGCAAGTACCGGAAATCATCAAAGTAAAAGGAAGAGGATTGATGTTAGGAGTCGAATTTGATTTTGATGTTAGCGCATTGAGAAAAAAGATGATTATCGAGAAACACATCTTTACTGGCGGTGCCAACAATAAAAATTTATTGAGAATTCTTCCTCCACTGACAATTACAACTGAAGCAATAGATACATTTATCGTTGCATTAAAAGAGTCATTGGCAGAATTGAAATAATATTTTTAACAAATAAGTCATTTAAGCTTCTTAAACTTATATGACTTATATGTTTCATTTTTATCCAAAAAGAAATTTAAAACGATGAAAACTTTATTACCAATAGAAAAAAGAAATGCCGTTTTAAGTCGAATGGCTGTCCTTCTTGAACAAGAAAGAGCAACTATAAAAACCACAAACCAGCAAGATCTTGCTAACTATTCTGGTGATGATCTGGCTATGGAGAAACGTCTACTTGTTGACGATAATAAGATTGACGCAATGATTTTATCGTTGCAACAATTGACAAGTCAAGACGATCCTGTTGGGCAAGTTCGTTTTAATTTTACACATGATAACGGATTAAAAATCAGCAATAAAACAGCTGCCTTTGGTACAATTTTAATCATTTATGAATCCAGACCGGATGTTACTGTTGAAGCGGGCGGAATTGCTTTCAAATCAGGAAATAGAATTTTGCTGAAAGGTGGAAAAGAGTCTTTACTTTCTAATTTAAAAATTGTAAGTCTTTGGCATCAAGCCTTAACAGATAGTGAAGTTGCTACTTCTTGGGTCGAATATTTGAATTATGACCGTACTGAAACGCAAGCTTTTCTTGAAAAACCAACACAGAAAGTTGATTTAATAGTTCCGCGTGGTGGTGAAAACCTGATTAACTTCGTTAAGAAACACGCTACTTGTCCAGTAATTGTAAGCGGTAGAGGGAATAATTTTGTATATGTAAACAAGGAAGCCGATTTAGATAAAGCTTTATCGATTATCATTAATGGGAAAACCTCAAACATTTCAGTTTGTAATGCCTTAGATAAAGTTCTAATTGACACTAATCTGGAAAACTGGGAGGCTTTCGCCCAAAAAGTAATAACCGAATTACAACAAAGAAACGTTTTAGTTTTGGGAGACGAAAGTATTGCAAAAGCGACTAATGTTCCGCAAATTGAGTCAGATTTGATTTGGCACGAAGAATTCTTAGATTATAAAATCGTAATTGGAACAACCAATTCTGATAAAGAAGCAATTGAAAAAATAAATAAATATTGTGGCGGGCATTCGGCTTCAATAATCACTAAAAATGATACTGTTGCACAAGAATTCATGGAAAATGTGGATACAGCAGCAGTGTATCAAAATGCATCAACACGGTTTACTGATGGAGGTCAATTGGGTCTTGGTGGTGAACTCGCCATTAGCACAGATAAATTACACCAAAGAGGACCAATAGGTTTGCAACACCTAGTTACTAATAAATGGTATATTTACGGAGAAGGACAAATTAGGTAGTTCGCGTTAATCAGTGTTCAGTATTTAGTTTGAGAAAATAGAAATTACACTTTAAATACGAATAACAAACATACAGCTTTGCGAACTTTATATTTTTATAGATAAAAAAGGAAAATTCTTTGTGCCCTTTGCGGTTAAAAGTAAACACATAAAAAACCCTTTGTGGTTAAATACAATGGCTAAAAAAAGAATATTACTAAAAATAGGTACAAATACATTAACCCGAGAAACCAATCATATTTCGAGAGGAAAGATCGAAGATATCGGAATGCAAATAGCTGCTTTAAACGAGGAATATGAGTTTATCATTGTGAGTTCAGGCGCTATCGCTGCTGCAAAACAGTTTGTAAAACTAGAGAGTAAAGGGAAGGAAATAGTGGTTAAACAAGCATTGGCTTCTATTGGGCAACCGCATTTAATGCGGATTTTTCACGAAAACTTTAGTGATTTAGGATTACTTACTTCACAGTGCCTACTATCCTACTCTGATTTCGAAAAAGACCAATCAAAAGTAAATATTGTCAATACAATCAATATATTAGTTGAGAATAATTACATTCCTATTATTAATGAAAATGATACCGTTGCAACCGATGAAATCCGATTTGGTGACAATGATAAATTAGCGGCACTAGCAGCTGTTCTATTAAAAGTAGATATATTAATCATTGCAACCAATACAAATGGAATTTACACTAAATCATCTATCCATGATAAAGAACCTGAGACAATTACTTTAGTTACAGACCTACAATCGCTTGACAAAGAAGTAGGTGATACTAAATCATCACAAGGAACGGGCGGAATGCAATCTAAAATTGAAGCGGCAGCAATTGCTAAAGCAGCTAATATCGAGACTTGGGTTGTAAATGGTTTATATGATAATTTCATTTTAAATGCCATACAAAATAAGATTCCATTTACTAAAATTACATAAAGATGAATTACGTATCAATACAAAACATAGACTCCCTATCAGACTGGGTGAAAGCAGCTATAAAGATTAAAAAGAAACCGCTTAAAAACAAAAAATTAGGAAAGAACAAAACCTTAGGAATGTTGTTTTTTAATCCAAGTTTAAGAACCCGTTTGAGTACACAAAAAGCGGCTTTAAATTTAGGCATGAACGTCATGGTTATGAATTTTACCAATGAAGGTTGGACACTTGAATTCGAAGATGGCGCTATCATGAATCAGGGCGCTTCAGAGCATATTAAGGAAGCTGCAGAAGTGGTGTCTCAGTATTGCGACATCATCGCTATTAGAGCCTTTGCTGGATTGGTAGACAAAGAAAAAGACAATGCCGAAACTGTAATGGCCGGATTTTTAAAATATGCTACCGTACCCATTGTTAATATGGAAGGTGCAACAGGACATCCTTTGCAATCCCTTGCTGATGCAATTACCATGGAAGAGTTTAAAACAGAACACAGACCAAAAGTAGTTTTATCTTGGGCTCCACATCCTAAAGCTTTACCTCAGGCTGTAGCTAATTCCTTTGTGGAAATGATGCAGTTACAAAATGCCGACTTTGTTATAACGCATCCTGAAGGTTACGAATTGAATCCAGAAATCACTAAAGGATCTAAGATTGAATACGATCAGAATAAAGCATTTGAAAACGCAGATTTTATCTATACTAAAAACTGGAGCAGTTATAGCGACTACGGAAAAATTACTAATTCAGATCCAAATTGGACAGTAACAGCAGATAAAATGAAACTAACTAATAATGCCAAGTTCATGCACTGCTTACCTGTGAGACGTAATGTGATTGTTTCCGATGAAGTATTAGATAGTGAAAATTCAATTGTCATTGAACAGGCAAATAATAGAACCTATGCAGCACAATTAGTATTGCAAAAAATATTAAAAAATGGACAATAAAAAATCCGTTACCGTAATAAAAATTGGAGGAAACATAATTGATGATCCAAAAGAGCTTCAACAGTTTCTAACTGATTTCTCAAACATTGAAGGCTATAAAGTACTTGTTCATGGTGGCGGAAAATCAGCCACTAAAATGGCAAAAAGTATTGGTTTAGTTCCACAAATGATTGACGGACGACGCATTACAGACGCGCCCATGCTTGATGTTGTAGTGATGATTTATGCTGGTCAAATCAATAAAAACATTGTAGCACAATTACAAGCTCATAATACTAATGCTATGGGTTTTTCTGGAGCGGATGGAAATTTAATCCAATCTGATAAAAGAAACCATCCCACCATCGATTACGGATTTGTAGGCGATGTAACATCAGTAAATACTTCGCTATTAGAAACTTTACTTTCTAGCGGAATCGTTCCTGTTTTTTGCGCGATTACCCATGATAAAAATGGGCAGTTATTAAATACAAATGCTGATACGATTGCTAGTGAACTAGCTATTGCCCTATCAGAAGTCTTTGACGTTACTTTGAATTACTGTTTCGAAAAACCAGGTGTTTTATTCGATTCTGAAAATGATTCATCAGTAATTGCAAATATGAATTCCGATTTATATTCGAAATTAAAAGAAGAAAAAGCTATTCATTCTGGAATGATTCCAAAACTGGATAACTGCTTCAATAGCTTGTCTAAAGGAGTACAAAAAATACGAATTGGTCACCATAGCATGTTGCAAAAAAATGACGCTGTTTGCACCACGATAGAATTGTAAAATATGCCCATCCTAGCCTTTTCTAAAGTAGAGGAACTATAAACGGATGTTGTGTATCGCATATCTAATAAAAATTAAAATTTTCGCCTTTACGCGTTAGTGGCAAAAACAAAAATAAAATGAAAAACATCGAAATCCTTACACAAGAAGCCATTTCACTTTTAGAAGCACTAATCGAAACTCCTTCCTTTTCAAGTGAAGAAGATAAGACTGCGATACTACTAGAAAACTGGTTTAATTCAAACGATATCCCTTTCAAAAGAGAAAACAATAATGTTTGGGCCTACAATAAGCATTTTGATGCCGCTAAACCTACCCTACTTTTAAATTCACACCACGACACGGTAAGACCCAATCAAGCCTATACTAACGATCCATTTAATGCTTTTGTAAAAGAAGGTAAATTATTTGGTTTAGGCAGTAATGATGCAGGTGGTTGCTTGGTTTCTTTGCTCGCTACCTTTGTCCATTTTTATGCTAAGGAAAATTTACCTTATAACATTGTAATTGTTGGCTCTGCCGAAGAAGAAAGCAGCGGAAAAAAAGGCTTAAATAGTGTACTGAAACATTTACCAGAACTAGAATGTGCTATCGTGGGCGAACCTACTTTAATGCAATTGGCCATAGCCGAAAAAGGTCTATTAGTCTTAGATGTGAAAGTAAAAGGAACGCCAAGTCACGCTGCACATCAAAATGACGATAATGCGATTTACAAATCGATTCCAGTGATGGAATGGTTTAAAAACTATACATTCGAAAAAATATCAGAGCAATTAGGCCCTGTAAAGATGACCGTTACCCAGATCAGTGCTGGAAAACAACACAACGTGGTACCGTCAGAATGTGATTTGGTTATCGATATTCGTGTCAACGATTGCTATACTAATCACGAAATTTTACAAATCGTAAAAGACAATGTAAACGCAGAGATTAGCCCACGCTCTATGAATTTAAGTTCCTCTTCTATTCCAGAATCGCACGGATTAGTGCAGGCCGGAATTGCTTTAGGACGCACAACATATGGCTCTCCTACCCTTTCTGACCAATCCGTTCTGAGCTGTAAATCATTAAAATTAGGACCTGGAGATACGCTGCGGTCCCACTCCGCAGATGAATTTATATATGTGAATGAAATCGAAGAAGGAATCAAACTATATATTAAAATACTGGGAGATTTTTTAAAACAATAGAATGATTAGGAGCAATTTCCCGCTATTCATTGCAATCTTTTTATTTTTAAAGACAAAATAAAAAGGATTTTCATTTCTATCGGGGCTACAAATAATAAGTACAGACAAGTTGCGACTTGTCCCTACGAAACAAAAAAACAATACTATGAAACTTTGGGAAAAAGGAATACCTACTGATAAACAAATAGAACAATTCACTGTTGGTAACGACAGAGATTTGGATTTGGTTCTAGCTAAATATGATGCTTTGGGCTCTATTGCTCATGCAAAAATGCTGGGCCAAATTGGTTTACTGACAAACGCGGAAACCGAATCATTAGTAACGGCTTTGGAAGAAATTATTATTGATGTAGAAAAAGGGAATTTTGTAATCGAAGATAGTTTTGAAGACGTGCATTCTAAAATCGAATATATGTTGACGGTAAAACTAGGTGATGCCGGTAAAAAAATTCATACTGCCCGTTCCCGTAACGATCAAGTATTAGTAGACGTGCATTTGTATTTAAAAGACGAAATTAAAGTCTTAAAAGAACAAGTAAGAACCTTGTTTGATTTAATGATGGAATCAGCAGATAAGCACCAAAACGTATTGTTACCTGGATATACGCATTTACAAATCGCGATGCCATCTTCTTTCGGAATGTGGTTTTCTGCTTATGCCGAGAGTTTAATTGACGATATTACAATGTTGAATGCGGCATTAAAAATTGTAGATCAAAATCCGCTGGGTTCTGCTGCTGGTTACGGAAGTTCGTTCCCAATAGACAGAACGTTTACTACAAAAGAATTAGGTTTTGAAACCCTAAAATACAATGCAGTAGCTGCCCAAATGAGCCGCGGAAAATCAGAGAAATTTTTGGCTTTTGCCATGAGTAGTGTTGCCGCTACCCTATCTAAATTTTCTATGGATGTGTGTTTATATATGAGTCAGAATTTTGATTTCATTACTTTGCCAGCACATCTTACCACAGGTTCTAGCATTATGCCGCACAAGAAAAACCCTGATGTTTTCGAATTAATTCGAGGAAAATGCAACAAGATTCAAGCCTTGCCATACGAAATCACTTTAATTACTAATAATCTTCCCAGTGGCTACCATAGAGATCTACAGTTATTGAAAGAAGGATTGTTTCCAGCAATCCAAAACCTGAAAGCCTGCTTGGATATTGCCATTTTCTCTATAAAAGATATCAAAGTAAAAGACAATATTTTGTCTGATAAAAAATACAATTACTTGTTTACCGTAGATACTTTAAACGAAATGGTTGTTGCTGGAATGCCTTTTAGAGATGCTTATAAAGCCGTAGCCGAACAGTTAGAAAATGGTACTTATGAATCTCCAAAAGAGACCAAACATACTCATGAAGGAAGCATAAATAATTTATGTTTAGCAGAGATTAAGGATAAAATGAACAAAGCATATTAAAAATAGTACAACTACTAGTCTCACAACTATTTTAAAAATTCATTCTTTAAGAATGGATTTTTTTTTTACAAAACTTTTAAATTATTTTCGAACAAACTAAAGTAAGTACAAGAAACTAATACATTATACATATATTTGAATAGTAGCCATTTTAAATTAGAAGTATGATACCCACAGAAGAAAAAGCAACCCAAGGCCTTTTTGAGAAAAAATTAATATCGGATACTCAATTCAAGCAAGTTAAAGCATATCGAAGTTTGGAAATTTTTTCTCTAAATGCCGAGTTAAAATTGTTTCTATATCTGTCCGTTTTATCCTTTACTACAGGAATTGGGATTCTGATTTATCAAAATATTGATACTATAGGTCATATTGCTATTTTATCTTTATTATTAGTAGTAACGGTTATTTGTTATTACTTCAGTTTTAAAAATAGCACTGGATTTCAAAAAGGAGAAACTAATTTTGAAAACCCAATCTTTGACTACCTCATTCTTGCTGCTATTCTTTTGACTTGTATTTTTATAGGCTATTTGCAATTTCAATACACAGCTTTTGGCACCCATTATGGGTTAGCAACTTTAATTCCCACAGTAATCGGACTCTTTTGTGCCTATTATTTTGATAACAAAAGCATCTTATCCATAGCAATCACTGGTCTTGCTGCATACGTCGGTTTATCGGTTAGTCCACAATCACTGCTTAATAATGATTTTTACGAAACGAATACACTAAGTTATTCGGCGATTGCCTTGGGAATCATACTTGTTCTTTGGTCCATTTACAGTAACCAAATTGCATTAAAAAAACATTTCACCTTAGTGTATTTGACTTTTGGGTTACACCTTATTAGTATTTCCTGCATCAATAATTTATTTAAACCCTACTGGTTTGTATTCTTTCTGTTTTTAGCTGCTGCCTTGTATTATTTTTACACATCCAGCTATAAAGTCAAATCTGTTTCTCTTTTTGTTTTCACTATCGTATATGCATATATTGGGGTTAATATTATTTTATTCAAAGCCATAGCACTTCTAAATATTGATGAGTTTTTAATTTCTTTCTTCTTTTTTGTACCCTTTTATTTCATAATTTCTATAATTCTATTTATTCGCCTTATTAAAAAATTCAATAAAGACAGCACCGATGATAGTATACGATAAAGTAGAATTAGAAAACTTAGCTCTAGTGGAAGAAGCACATTCTTTAAAAGAAGCAGGCTTCGTAGATAGTAACCAATATGACGCCATCAAAAAAGAACTAGTAATCCCTAAAAGTTATAATAACCTACTCATTAGAGCGGCGTTTTTCTTATTAGGTGTTTTTTTATATTCTTCTATTTGTGGTTTCTTAACTTTAATTAGTGCTGAAGCACTAGATGAAAATTTTAAAATTATTGTATTTCTGTCCGCTATTATTGGTTTTGTAGGGGCAGAAGTTTTAACCCGCCAAAAATTTTACGGTCATGGCTTAGATGATGCGTTTATATTAGGATCCCAATTGACTTTGGCAATAGCCATAGGGCTTTTCACAGATGGAAACGAAATAGTAATTGCTTCATTTATAACGTTAACCGCTTTAATGAGTTATCTCCGTTATTTGCATCTCTCCATGGCACTACTATTTTGTTTCGCATTAACCGCTACGCTAACATACGCTATGTTTGAATTGGGTAATACAGGAAAAACGGTTTTGCCTTTTATAATGATGTTATTTGCTGTAGCACTCTATTTTTTAACCAAAACAACAGTACCAAAATTAGCAAACCCTTTTTATCACAAAGGAATTTCTTTAGCGAATAGTTTCAGCCTGATACTCTTTTATCTTTCTGGAAACTATCTTGTAGTAAGAGAACTTTCAGTTGTACTACTTGGTGCAGCCATTGCTCCAAATAGTGATATTCCGTTCGCACTATTCTTTTATGGTTTTACCTTTGTCGTACCCGTGTTCTATTTAGTTTATTCTCTATTAAAAAAAGAAAGAATAATGCTATGGATTGGATTCTTAACCTTTGGTTTCTCTATTTATACCATTCGTTTTTACTATGCTGTTTTACCTATTGAAATTGTCTTAACCACTGGCGGATTACTTCTTTTTGCATTTACTTATTTTGCTATAAAAAAACTAAAAAACAAAGAAACTGAAGTCACTTTTAAGCCTAACCGTTTTACAAAAACAAATGCTTTTTTGAATGCCGAAATATTAATTTCTTCACAACTGGGCTTAAAACCGGAAACTACAACCGAATCAAATATGGAGTTTGGCGGCGGTGGTTTTAGCGGTGGCGGTTCTGGTGACAGTTTTTAAATATAAAACAAAGAATTCAGTACTAAAATTAATGATTAGCGGCTTAACGTTTGTGCTTTCTACTCAATTTGCGATTGCTCCTATTTTATAATGCTTGGTAAAAACGTTTGTTTATTCTGTGAGTCTTTGCAAAAAAACATTCACAGCACTAAAGTTATTCAATTTCAATGGTACTATAACCAGCTCCCGTGCGAACCAGCTTAATTTTGGTTCCAATACGGTCTTTTAATTCTCCTACGTGAGAAATAATCCCAATGGATTTATTAGACTCGTTTTGCATATTTTCAAGAATGCTAATAGCTTGATCTAAAGATTCTGGGTCTAAAGAGCCAAAACCTTCATCTATAAATAGCGATTCAATTGAGACATTACGAGCTGCTAAATCAGATAAACCAAAAGCGAGAGCTAAACTCAATTTAAACGTTTCACCACCAGACAAAGAGCTAACAGAACGTTTTGTGTTTCCCATATAGGTGTCAATAACTTTTAATCCATCAGAGTCGTTTGTGGTGTCTAATAAATAACGATCTGAAAAACCTATTAAACGCTGGTTCCCATATTCTAATAACTGCTTTAAGGTTAAATCTTGAACAAAATTTGAGAATTTCTTACCCGTAGCATCACCAATTAATAAGTTCATTTTACTCCAAAGCGCCAAGTCTTTTTGTAAACCATCTAATATTTTCTGACTTTCTTTAAGCTTTTCTTTATTTTGAATATCAATTTCAATTTTGTTTTCTTGATCCCAAATATGTTTATTCAATACCGCTATTTCGGCTACTATTTTTGGTAGCGAAATAGTTATTTCTTCTAATGTAATTGACGCATCATCTAATTTTTTCTCTTCTTCTAATGATTTGTCAATAGCTTTTTTATTGGTCTCTAAACGAATTTCATTCTCCACTAACAGCTGCAAACTTTTACGAAGCTGACTAGCCGTACTTTCGTCTAGTATTTTTGCTTTTAATTCTTCTAAAGAAGCAATTCCTCTTTGTTGAAGTTCAGGTAAAAGACTTACTAGCAACCGTTCTTTTTCAGTTATTGTTTCTGTTTTACTTTTTTGGAAGTCGGTTAATTGCTCTTTCAAACTCTTTATCGTAGAAGTACAAGAGCTAAAATCGTTGCTTACTTTACTAACCTCTGTAGTGATGTCTTTTCGGTCATAAACTAATAATAACGCTTGTCTAGCCTCACTATACCCCTGTTTTAAAACCGAATAATCATTAAATAATTGTTGCATTTCATTAAAAACAATCTTGGCTTTAATGTAATTTTCAAGTTTATCAAGCTCTTTTAACTCTTGTTGGAAATCAGTCGCATCTTGCTGCCATTTTTCAAGACTGTCTTTGGTAGTCCATTTTAACTGATTGCACAATTCGGTTATCTTGTTTTCTAAAGTTTTGAATTCCGCGATCCTATTTTCTATCGCTTCAGTCTCAGTTGCAGTTATCTTCTGCAAACTTCGACGCTTTACTTCATTTTCAAGCAATGCTTTTTTCAAATCTTCTAATTGCTTTGTCAATGATTGAAAATTTTCTTCCAATGAATTCACCAAAGTTTCTGATAGCTCCTGCGCATATGGATGTGTTTCAGAACCACACAACGGACAAGCTTTTCCGTCTTTTAATTCATGGCGGTGTTCGTCTAAACTTTTGCGTTGTTTCCAGTCATCAAGTTCTTTTTTTGCCTTTTCGAACTTTGGCAACAAACTTTCTAATGTTTCACTTTGTAATTTCCCTGAAGCAATTAACACCTCTATTTCCTCTTGTTGCTTCTTGATTTTAAGTTGCAACTCCCCTATTCCTTTACTTTTTTCGTCAAATAATTTCCGGTCTCCAATTAACTGATTCGCTGGTAACATCAGTCGTGTCAAATCATCTTTTTTTGATCTAACTGCATCAACAGAAGTAATTCCTTTTCGAGTAATTTCGGTATTAATTATAGTTAACTCGGACTGTATTTGATCTGATAACGCATCGTTTATGGTTAATGATATTCCGTATCCATTAAGTTCATTACGTTTATCTTCTATGCGTTGCGACTGTTGTTTGGCTTGAGATAAGCTGTTTTTTTCGGCTTCTTGTAATGCTAAAACACGATTTCTAAAGTCCGTTATTTCGTCTTCAAATTTTTCAGCATTAACTTCTTTTTTTACTAATGTACTAGCTAACAAAACCAACTCACTTTTTCCTTTTTCTTGTTCGGAAAGTTTAGTAGTACCTACGGCAATTCGCTCTAATAACTCAGCTAATTTTTTTTCGGCATCGGCCACAGCAAGCATTTGCTCTTTGAAAATAACGACGCTATCATGCGTTTTCAGTTGGTTTTCCTGAGGTAAAAATGTCGCTTTATCTTTTGTAAAAGCAGTCCATTCTATTTCATTCGTTTCTTTTAATTTGCTATTTTTAAGAATACTTTCCTTAACTACTTTTTTCTTTCCAAGGGTTTCTTGTTTGATTACATTAACTGCTAGCAACGGTTTTTGCACTAAAATATCTTCTTGAATTTCTTTAACCACTTCGGCAGTTAATAAAACCGTTTCACCCATTTTAATGTTTTGCGTCTTCACAGCATCTTCAACGCCACGAAACCTTTGGAACACCGCTCTACCTATTTTTCTATAAATAGAAGAACCCGTAATCTCTTCTAACAATGCATTTCGGTCGTCTTTTTTTGCTAAAAGTAATTTCGAAAACTGCCCTTGAGCTAATATCATTGATTGTACAAACTGATTGTAATTCAGACCAATAATACGTTCATTCTCACTAACTACTTCTTGTACTCCAGAAACTAAAATAGCACCCGTGGATCCGTTTATTAATTCTTGTTTTCGTTTATCTAAAGAGCCAGTTCTCGTTCTACGAATCGACCATGACGACAAGTACCGCTCTCCTTTCACTTCATATTCTACTTCGGCATAACAATCTAAAGCATTTTTGGTTAAAATCACCCCTTCGTCCTCAATCACTTTTTCTGAAATAGCTTTATCAATTCTTGGAATCTTATTATACAATGCTAAAGTGATCACATCCAGTAAAGTTGATTTTCCAGTACCAGTAGCGCCTGTAATCACAAAAAGTCCTGCTTCTCCCAGAATACTATTTTCAAAATCAATAGTATGTTCGCCTTTTAAAGCGTGTATGTTCTTAAATTTTATCTTGCAAATTTTCATAGTAAAGTAGTCGTTGTGAGCTATTATTCTGTTATTTCAGAAGTTTGTAATCCCTCTAATATTTCTCTAAAAGCATTAATTAATTCATCTGTATTTTCTAATGAATCGTCTTGTTCTAATCTTTTTTCGAATAATTGAACCGCAGAAAAATCCTTTATATCTTCTCCTTTAGAAAGTAATTTTGAAGTACCTGAAACTTCCGTTTTAAACTTGATACTTCCTTTTAAAATTTGCAATCCGTTTTCTGGTTCTGCTGTTAACAAATCCTCTAATGCTTTAATGTGCGCAATGTTTTCATTGTCTTCTTCAATACTAACTTCAGCGAGATCTGTTAATATGGAATCTGACTGATAATCAGCTATTTTTTTAATAACTTCTTCAACTGTTCCTTTAATACTTAAAAGCTTTCTAAATTTAGGAATTGGTAGTGATTTTATAGTAAATTTATTGTCTTCCAAAGTCAGTATAACGACTTCTTTAATGTCTTTTTTTTCACTAAAGCTCAATGCAACTGGAGAGCCGCTGTAGCGAATATTTGGTTTACCTACCATTTGTGGTCTGTGTATGTGTCCTAAAGCAACATAATGTGGTTCCTCTCCAAAAACGGCTGATGCAACTCCAGCCTGATTTCCTATTTGTATTTCGCGTTCACTATCAGAAACCGAAGCGCCTTGCGCAAACAAATGAGCCATAACAATAAAAGGAGCGTTATCATAATTTGCGTTATAATGTTGGTTCACATTAGCAAAGTAATTTGCAATTCCGTCTTTTATCAATTCTATTTTATCCGTGTATGATTCACCTGGTACGGCATTCCTAATGTCTTTATCCCGTAAAAAAGGAACAGCAGCCACCACCATTTTTTCATTACCTAAAGTAACTTCTACGAATAAATCGGCTATGTTTTCAGGAATACCTCCTACTACTTTTATCTCGAGAATTTCTAATAACTCTTTAGGAGCATTAATAACGTGCGGGGAATCATGATTACCACCCGTCAAGATTACTTTGCATTTAAGTGGTAACAATCGTTTTAAAAACCCATAATATTGTGTCATAGCGGTTTGTGACGGATTTGCTTGATCAAATAAATCTCCCGACATCAATAAAACATTGATATCATTTTCTTGGATACAATTAATTAACCAATCAAAAAAAAGATCCATGTCTTTTGCAAAATCGATTTTTAATAATTGTTTTCCAATGTGCCAATCAGCAGTATGCAAAATCTTTATGCTCATAATTTATGGCTTTTGTTATTTAGAACTTCAGAAAAACAGTAAGTTTCTCAGGTGATTTTTGACCGCGGTAAGCTCAAAAAAAGGGTTGTTCATTTATTTCGTCAAGTAAACAAATTTAACTTATAAAAATTAAAATCAGAGCAAAACTAAACTTAAAAAAGATGCCTTCTTTACGGAAAACCATAAAAAAGACATCTTTTTATATTTGCTAGATTGCTAACTACAACGCGTTATTTGTTTTATTTATTTTCGCTCTAAAATATAATTCGCAAAATAATTCTTGCTATCAGTAATTCTGTCTTTAATTTCAAAGTCGGTTTTGCTCAAAATTTTGTCTAGAATTTCATCATTATACTTTCTGGAAATCTCCATCAATATCTTTTCTCCTTCTTTAAAATGAAAAGTTTTATTAAGTTCAGCTATGTAAACTTGTTGCGCTTTGAGACTAACCAAATAACTTTTGGCAATTCCGTCCTTCTCATCGTATTCTGGCAGATGTTTAAAAGCATCCACTTTAAATTCAGCTCCTAATTCCCTATTTATTCTATGCAGTAAGTTTAGATTAAAAGCAGCTGTAACCCCTTGATTATCGTTGTAAGCAGGAAGTACAACTGACGCTGGTTTTATCAAATCGACACCTAAGAACAATTTATCACCTTCTTGTAAATTATTACTTAACTTAGAAATAAAATCAGTGGCAACCTTGTCAGACATATTTCCTATATTAGATCCTAAAAACAGAATCACTTTTGGGTGTTGATTTTCTTTCAATGATTCTAATACCTCAAAATAATCACCCTGCTTTTTCGTAATTGATAAGCTTGGTAATTGGTTATTTAAATCAGCTTCAAGACTATCTAGTGCATTTTGTGAAATATCTACTGGCATGTAATCAAACTTGTATTTTTCGCGGTTCAATTCTTTCAAAAGCTCTTTAGTTTTTAAACCATCTCCAGCTCCAAGCTCAATTAACTCAAAGTAGGTATCCGGTTTTAGCTGCAAAGCTGTTATAATTTTATTACTCTGTTCTTTAAAAATTTCATGCTCTGACCTTGTGACATAATACTCCGGTAAATGCATGATTTTTACAAAGAGCGCATCTCCTGTTTTATCATAAAAATACTTTGAAGGCAATGATTTTTCTAAATTACTTAATCCTTCATCAATATCTTTTTTAAGTTGGTTAATCATACTATTAGCTGAGTCTATTTTTTTAAAAGTTTTTGTCTCTTTCATCTTGTTAGGATATAAATTGTTTAAAATTCAAAATGCTTAAGCATTAACTTAAGGCTTGTTTATGTAATAGGCACTTGTTTTTTTGCAATTATATCTTTAAAAAATAAAAAAATAATGTAACCATATAAAAAACTAAAAGGTAAGGCCATAATTACTAACAAATTACTTATTCCGTTCAATAATTCACTAGTTCCAATGGCGGTAAGTCCAAGTGCAGTTCCTGTAATTATAAATCCCCATACTAGTTTATGTTTCTTTGAGGGGTTTTCATTTCCTTTATCACTAATCATTCCCAACACGAAAATGGCTGAATCAACAGAGTTTATAATTGAAATAAGCACTAATATTCCCGCAATAAAAAAGGTAAGACTGTGCAGTGGAAAATATTCTAGAAAAACAAATAATGAAGTAAAAACATTATTAAATTGCGCCTCATCTATGGTGGTAACAATGTCAAAAGCTGAATTAGCAAAGACTGAAAACCAAATAACAGTAGCTAATGTCGGAATTAAAATTGTTGTAATTAAAAACTCTTTTATTGTTCTTCCTTTAGATATTCTAGCAATAAATATTCCAGTAAAAGGAACCCAAGCCAACCAGAAAGCCCAATAAAAAACTGTCCAGTCTTTCGTGAAATTTTCGGAAGTTTTGTAATTTCCTATAGACAAACTCATTTCAAAAAAATGAATTACATAATTATAAAAAGATATCGCAGTATGGTAAAAAAAGGTATTAAAATTTAAGAATAAAGCAATAAATAACATAAGAAGTATTGAAAAAGTAAAATCTAAGTCGGCTAAGAATTTAATCGCTTTATTCAAACCCGTAAGCGCTGAATAGGTAGCTATAGATCCAATAAGAATAACCATCGCTAATAGAAAATTGTTGCCATAATCAACTTTAAAAGCATAATTGATGCCGTTTACCACTTGCGCAGTTCCTAATCCTAATGAAGCAATTACACCTGTAATGGTAATTAAAACAATAAATAGTGTAGCTATATATTTTATGCCTTTACTTTTAGTATAAGGTACAATGGCATCTAGTAAATTGTTAGTTTTCTTCACATAAAGATTATAAGCGACAATTAAACCAAACAGGCTATACATTGCCCAAGGTGTAAATCCCCAATGAAAAAAAGTATATTGCAAAGCCGTTATTTTATTATTAGTGGTTGCAATGGGAGCATTGCTAAAATAATAAACAGGCTCTTGAACTGCACGCAATAATAGTCCAGAACCCATTCCCGTGCTATACAATAAGGCTACCCAACTAAAATACGAATAGGCAGGTTTTTCATTTCCTAAACGTTGTTTTCGTAAAGGTAAAACTAAAATAACTAAAGCGGCAATCACTGTTATTAAGCCTACCCATAAATAATAAGTACTAAAAACCGATAATAAATTCTGGTTTACTTCATTTAGTCCTTGCTTTAATAATTCAGGAGCTAGTAAACCAGTAAAAAAGAAAAATACGCCAAACAATGCTCCATAAAACAATAAGCTATTTGACCGTACATGACCGTATAGTTTTGGAATCAAAATGCTATTCTTTAGTTATTGGTTTTAAATTTTCTAACATAGTAGGAATTAATTCACTCACAGTAGGATGAATGTGAACTGCATCTCTAAAAACCGTGTAAGGTTGTTTTGCATACATTAAATTGGTGATTCCACTTATAATTTCATCACCTCCAACACCTAAAATGCAAGCTCCTAGAAACTGATTTGTTTTAGCATCAATGATCGCTTCCATAAATCCCTTTATTTCTCCTTTTTCTTTAGCACGAGCTACTTTATCCATTGGTCTGTGCGCAATTAAAATATCAAAACCTTTCTTCTTAGCTTCAGCTTTTGTCATTCCTACTCTTCCTAAAGGCGGATCAATAAACAATCCGTAAGTAGTAATTCTATCACTAATTTTTCTTTTTTTATCTCCTAGAATATAGTTCTCTACAATTTGGAAATCATTATACGAAGTATGTGTAAATCCGCCATTTCCGTTGCAATCCCCTACCGCAAAAATACCTTCTACGTTTGTCTTGCAATAATCATCTACAGTAATATAACCTTTCTTTTTATCAAATTCTATTGTCGTATTTTCTAAATGCAACGTATCTGTATTTGGCGAACGCCCAATAGCTAGTAAAACATGAGAGCCTTTAATTTCCTTTTCCTCTCCGTTTATTTTTACCGAAATTCCATTAGTAACTTGAGATAAATTTATTTCTTTAGCATTAAATTTAATTTCAATCTCCTCAGATTGCATAATTTCGGCAACCGTTTCACTTACATTCTTATCTTCTCTACTAATCAGTCGATCGCCGCGTTCAATGATGGTTACTTTACTACCAAAACGCTTAAACATTTGACCAAATTCTAGCCCAATGTAGCTCCCGCCAATAATCAATAAATGCTCTGGTAATTTGGTTAAACCTAAAATATTAATGTTGGTTAAATAATCAACATGCGCATATTCTTCAGGAATAGCTGCCCTTGCTCCTACATTTATAAAAATTTGTTTCGCTGTGATTTTATCCTCGTTAACTGCAATTTCATAATTGGATAAAAAATGTGCTTCACCTCTATAAAGTGTGATATTATCGTTTTCGGCAATACTTTTTTCAATGCCTTCGCGGGAACCATTTACTAAAGTATCTTTTCTGGCTTTAATTTTTTCAATATTAGCTTTTGCACCAGCAGGGATTTCGATTCCCATTTCTTCACCATGCATACTATCCCACATTCTGCGTGCGCTAGCCACATAAGCTTTTGTAGGAACACAACCATTATTAACGCAAGTTCCACCTACTAAACTTTTTTCAATAAGTGCTACTTTACCTTTTTTAGATAGGCTAAATGCCAAAGGTATTCCTGCTTGTCCACTACCAATTATTATAAAATCAAACTTTTTCATAACTGCATTTTTAAATTAGAAACTTATTCTTCAACCGAAACATTTTTCCAAAATGCTACGTAATTCTTTATTTCCTTAGCCGCGTCTTTTGGATTGTTATAAAACCAAGCTGCGTTTTCACTAATTTCATCATTTACTTTCAGCGTATAATAAGAAGCCTCTCCCTTCCATGGACAAGTGGTATGATGAGTCGTTTCAGTAAAGTAATCCCTATGAATACTTTCTAAAGGAAAATAATGATTTCCTTCTACAACTATTGTGTTGTCACTTTGAGCAACAACTGTTTTATTAAATATTGCTTTCATACTATTTGTTTTAAATTATTTCGCTAATCTGATTCCGTTGAATTGCCAACGCATATTCGGGTGAAAAAAATTACGGTACGTTTTTCGGCTGTGTCCTTCTGGAGTTGCAACTGAGCCACCTCTAAGAATCATTTGATTAATCATGAACTTGCCGTTGTATTCTCCTAACGCTCCAGGAGATTTATTAAACCCCGGATAAGCAAGGTAGGCACTATTTGTCCATTCCCAGAGTTGTCCCCATTGCAATTGATCACTCGCTATTTCCCACTCAAATTCAGTAGGCAAGCGGCAGCCTTTCCATTGGCTATATGCAAACGCTTCATAGAAACTAATATGCATTACGGGTAAATCAAGAGCCACTTTATCTAAACCGTTCAAGGTATAATTCCACCACTCATTATCTATTTTGTACCAATATAATGGTGCTTCAATTTTATTTGTGTTTACCCAGCTCCATCCTTCATCATGCCAAAAATTAAAATCTTGATATCCTCCAGTCATAACAAATTCTAAATAGTCTCTATTTGTAACTAGTTTATTGCTAATTTCAAAATCACCTACATATACTTTGTGTTTTCCTAATTCATTATCAAAACAAAAAGTACTTTCTTGATGTCCTATTTCGTAGAGTCCCGCTTTAATTTTGATGAAATTCTCTTCTTGCGTTTCTGCTTTAGTTTTAAAACTATTTTCATATACAGGAAATGTGGGTTGATTCCCTAAGATATATTTAATGTCGTAGACTAATAATTCTTGATGCTGCTCCTCATGATTAAGGCCTATTTCAATAATAGCTAAGATTTCCTCATTTAGGTTTGTATTTAAAAATGCTACCATAGCATCAGTGACATATTTTCTATATTTATAAACTTCGTTAACAGAGGGCCTCGTCATCAAACCTCTCGAAGGACGTAAAACACGCGTACCCACATTATTATAGTAACTGTTGAACAAAAACGAAAAATCCTCATCGTAAACAGTGTAAGCTGTAGCATATTTTGTCAATACAAATTCTTCCCAAAACCAAGTAGTATGTGCTAAATGCCACTTTGGAGGAGATACAAATTCACTCGCTTGAACCGAATAATCTTCGGTAATCAAAGGTTTACACAGCTGTTCTGAATTTTCTCTAACTTTTAAAAAACGATCAATCATAAAGTATTTGATTCTATATTAATTAAACAGCATGTAAGATACGGAAATAACTTTTCTTAAAATTTCATTTGAAAAGGTATCTTTTATAAAATTACTATATCGAACCCAGAATTGCCAACGGTGTAAAAACTAGCAAAACTTGTTTTTACGATTTTTGTAACCACCAATTTTAGTATAATAAACAATGAAGACTAATGCGTTTGAATAATTTATTGCTTCTAAAGATTTAATCAGTCTTTTAAAGTCAATTACAAATAGCAGTAAAACATATTGAAGCAGAGGAATACCTATAACCACAAGAAAACCTTGTAAAAAGGGGTTTTTAAAATTAAAAAACAGATGTAATTCATTGCGATTTTAATCTAGCAAACTACATATTCGAAAATTTCAAGCGAGCTTTTTTATTGGTTTTCAATTCTACTTTGTGTACTCCTAGAAGTATTTAAAATAAAAAGCCACGAATTCACTACTTAAATTAATAAGGAATGAATTCGCGGCTTACTTTCTATTCTTTTTAAGAACTATACTTTACCCTTTAAAGCTTCAGCATCAATATCGCTATGAGAAACATCATAAACTGATTTTCCGTTCTTAATCAAAAGCAATTGAGGCGATTGATGCATAACACCAAAACGACTTGCTATTCCATTAGAAATATCGCGGTATGCTATTAAATCTAAAAAATAAGGTGTAACTTTATCTGAGAGATCAAACTCATTTTCAAATTGTTTCAAAGCCATTCTACTAATACTACAGCGTGTGCTGTGTTTGAAAATAACGACTGGCTTTTCATTAGAAAGAGAAATAATCTCATTAAGCTGCTCCAAATCAGTTAAAGCATTCCAATTCATTTTAGGTCTAGAATCATTTTGTTCCTCTGAGGAACTACTAAAGATATTTTTAAAAAAACTCATATTTTGTCTGTAATTAAGTCATTTTGACTTGGTTATATGATAAAAATCATGTTTTTAACGCCATTTTGTCTGTACTATTGTAATGGAATATAAATTGACTATCAAGTTGTAAAGTTACCAAAATAACTCCAAAAATATAAAACCATGAACATAAATAAATTTACTATTAAATCACAGGAGGCTATCCAGCATTCACAACAGCTAGCTGAAGGCTTTGGTCAACAACAAATAGAAAATGAACATTTATTCAAATCCATGCTTGAAGTGGACGAAAATGTGACACCTTTTATTTTGAAAAAGTTAAATGTAAATGTGCCGCTATTTATACAAATTTTAGACAGCACGATTCAGAGTTTCCCTAAGGTAACAGGAGGCGAAGTGATGTTATCTAGAACAGCAAATTCTTCTTTGAATGAAGCAGAGAGCATTGCCAAGAAAATGAACGATGAATTCGTTTCAATCGAACATTTAATTCTTGCGATTTTTAATTCTAAAAGTAAGGTTGCCCAAATATTAAAAGACCAAGGCGTAACCGAAAAAGGATTGAAAGCAGCGATTGACGAACTGCGAAAAGGAGAAAGAGTGACTTCGGCTTCTGCCGAAGAAACGTATAATTCATTAAATAAATACGCTAAAAATCTTAACGAACTAGCCAAAGCAGGGAAATTAGATCCAGTAATTGGTCGTGACGAAGAGATTAGAAGAGTATTGCAAATATTAACCCGGCGTACTAAAAACAACCCGATGCTTGTGGGAGAGCCCGGCGTAGGTAAAACCGCTATTGCCGAAGGTTTAGCACATAGAATTGTGGATGGTGATGTTCCAGACAACCTTAAAGACAAAATCGTATTCTCACTAGATATGGGGGCCTTAATTGCAGGAGCTAAATACAAGGGAGAATTTGAAGAACGTTTAAAAGCAGTCGTAAAAGAAGTAACTGCTGCCGAAGGAGATATTGTTTTATTCATTGACGAGATTCATACACTCGTAGGCGCTGGAGGTGGCGAAGGTGCGATGGATGCGGCAAATATTTTAAAACCAGCATTAGCACGTGGAGAACTGCGCGCTATTGGTGCAACCACATTGGATGAATACCAAAAATATTTTGAAAAAGACAAAGCGCTCGAAAGACGTTTCCAGAAGATAATTATCGAAGAACCAGATACTGAAAGCGCGATTTCAATCCTGCGTGGTATCAAGGAGAAATATGAAACACACCATAAAGTACAGATAAAAGATGAGGCAATTATCGCTGCTGTCGAATTATCGCAACGCTATATTACAAATCGTTTTCTTCCAGAC
The DNA here is from genome assembly GCF_041431375.1 of Flavobacterium sp. Arc3. Classification (NCBI taxonomy): domain Bacteria; kingdom Pseudomonadati; phylum Bacteroidota; class Flavobacteriia; order Flavobacteriales; family Flavobacteriaceae; genus Flavobacterium; species Flavobacterium sp. Arc3. Next base: position 98,371 of record NZ_JASMRI010000015.1, read on the forward strand.
AAAGCCATTGATTTAATGGACGAAGCGGCTTCAAAAATACGTATGGAAATCAATTCAAAACCAGAAGAACTAGATGTTTTGGATAGAAAAGTAATGCAACTCGAAATCGAAATTGAAGCCATTAAGAGAGAAAAAGACGAAAGTAAACTCAAGATTTTAGGAATGGATTTAGCCAATCTAAAAGAAGAGCGAAATGAAATTTATGCCAAATGGAAATCAGAGAAAGATGTTGTCGATAGTATTCAAGCGATAAAAACAGAAATTGAAGATTATAAATACGAAGCCGAAAGAGCCGAGCGCGAAGGCGATTATGGTAAAGTAGCCGAAATTCGTTACGGTAAAATTAAAGAAGCGCAAGAGCGTCTCGATGTTTTACAAAAAGAACTAGTAGAAAACCAGGCTGGTGGAAGCTCCTTGATAAAAGAAGAAGTGACCCGCGAAGATATTGCCGAAGTAGTGGCTAAATGGACTGGAATACCAGTGATGAAAATGCTACAAGGAGAACGTGAAAAGCTCTTGCATCTGGAACAAGAATTACACCAGCGTGTCGTAGGTCAGGAAGAAGCGATTGAAGCCGTAAGTGATGCCGTACGTAGAAGCCGTGCCGGATTACAAGATATGAAAAAACCCGTGGGTACCTTTTTATTCCTTGGAACAACTGGTGTTGGTAAAACCGAATTGGCAAAAGCATTAGCAGAATACCTGTTTGATGATGAAAATGCCATGACCCGTATCGATATGAGTGAATACCAGGAACGCCATAGTGTGAGCCGTTTAGTGGGTGCGCCTCCAGGATATGTAGGATATGACGAAGGCGGTCAGTTAACTGAGGCGGTACGTAGAAAACCCTACTCTGTAATATTATTAGATGAAATAGAAAAAGCACATCCCGATACGTTTAACATCTTGTTACAAGTACTAGATGAAGGTCGATTAACCGACAATAAAGGACGTCTAGCCGATTTTAAAAACACCATTATCATCATGACTTCTAATATGGGAAGCCAGATCATTCAGGAAAAATTTGAAAATTTAAAAGGCAGCATGGAAGAAGCCACAGAGGTCGCAAAAACGGAAGTTCTGGTTTTATTGAAACAAACTGTTCGTCCAGAATTCATTAATCGTATCGATGAAATCGTGATGTTTACGCCATTGACTAGTGCTAATATCACTAAAATTGTTAGCTTGCAACTTAAAAGTGTGACTAAAATGCTTGCACTGCAAGGAATCACTATGGATGCTACTCCTGATGCTATTGCGTATCTGGCCGAGAAAGGTTATGATCCGCAATTTGGTGCCAGACCAGTGAAACGTGTGATTCAAAGAGACGTTTTAAACAGCCTCTCTAAAGAAATTCTAGCCGGAAAAATCGTCACAGACAGTATCATCTTGCTTGATGCTTTCAACGGAGAATTGGTTTTTAGAAACCAAACGGAGCTAGTAGAATAATTTATTATTTGTTATATTTTTTTGTAGTATAAAACACCAGTCGAAAGGCTGGTGTTTTTTTATGCTGATTTTCAGGAGCAGAAATAGTTATTCTAAAAACACCATCCCTCCTGCTATCCACTTTATCTTTATCTCCTCGTTTTAAGAACGAGGACATAAAGGATGCCGTTGCTATCAGGGCTAAATTTAAAGTGTATTGCATTTCAATACCAAAAAGAGTAATTAATAAGAAAAAAACACCAAAAAAGATGTATATATTTGATGTTATATACAAGTTGGCAAACAGTTTAGAAAAACCGAAAAGAACCGAATAAATGATTGGAGAAATAAAAAACATAATTGAGTTGTTTTTGGACAAATCAAAACATTGGACTTTAAGAGCTGGAATTTTCATATCTGTTATTGGTGTTTTATTTATATTAGATTTCACATTAGATATAAGTTATAATTATTACGTTAGCAGAAAATTAGAAAATTTAGAAAAAATACAAACATTAAAAAAAGACTATTGTAGCGATACAATTAAACTTAAAAAAATTGTGTATTTGGAAAATAAAATAATGAATAAAAAACATTATTCAGAATTGATATTTTCTGACTTTTCTTTACACGATTTTTCTTTTAGCTATGAAAAAAAATCGACTATTGCAAAAACAAAAGACCAAAATCCGACTAAAATAGTCACACCAAAAACTACAACTAACAGCCCAAACATACCTTCATATTTTTGGATGTTTGTATCTTCAAACTATTTCTTTCTTTTAATTTTTGTGATTCTAATTTTTCTTCCATTATTCGGAAAAGACCAGCGGACGTTAAAATCGTTAACTGGATGGTTTGCAGGACTCGTTTCATTTTCTTTAATTATGTTTGTTGTTACTTGGATTGCTTTTAAAATCCCAATTTTATTCGGAAACCCGATTTATAATTATATTTTGAATGCTATAATACAAACTATATTTATTGGCGTAATTGTAAATAATAGTGATAAAAAATAAAAAACCGATTTGCCAACAGCTGTTTTGAGCTAGCTGGAATTTAGTGGAATTGTCGTTTCGCAATCATATTTTCGTTAAGCCGAAAATTGAGCGGTTACGAACTTCCAGCCATCTCAAAGCAGCAAAACGTTGTGCAACAGTTAATGAAAACCGAACGTAATAAAATGAAAATTAAAACATTAGTATTATTTATTTTATCAATA
>NZ_JASMRI010000016.1:0-100706 GCF_041431375.1 Flavobacterium sp. Arc3
TTAGGTGGTCATTTTGAATTGGAATCAGGTGGTCACTTTAAATTGGAATTGGGTGGTCAATATCACTGGAATTTGCAATAAACGCAGTAGGCTGCTTTGAGAGGCCTTATTTAGCCTATTATAGACATCTTTGTAGCTCGGGTTTTAATATTGATAGTACTTACTCCTATGTTGTTGTATTCTTAGCTAAGAATGCTCTTAAACTAGACCTTTTTCAACAGCGAGTATGTAGTTTTGCCACAAGGTAAAGCTGTTATAGATGGTTCTGACCTTAAATTTTTGTTTTTACGTTGTCAAAAAAAAAAAAAAAAAAAAAAATGAGAGATATAAAATCAGTGATATACTATGGTCGTTACCCCCGCCGTCAAACTATGGGAAAAATGAAAATGGCAGTAAAATTTCTGAGTAGGATGCTTGTTTGTAATCATTTTGATGGAGGGAGTCATCTAAGAAAGACTACTATTTAACACCTTGCATATTATGCAAATATTATGCAAATGACATTTGCATAAAAAACAAAAACGCTATAAAACAAAAATAACCCCCTGATTACCAGAGGGTTATTTAGTGAAGGCAGAAGGATTCGAACCTTCGACCGCCTGCTTAGAAGGCAGGTGCTCTATCCAGCTGAGCTATGCCTCCATTTTTCTTTTAAAACTTAAATGGAAAAAGTTTTTATTGTCGGGGTGGCAGGATTCGAACCTGCGGCCTCCTGCTCCCAAAGCAGGCGCGATAACCGAGCTACGCTACACCCCGAAAATTCAATATTCATTTTAAAATCTTTATGATTTTATCATTTTCATGAGAACTCAAAATACTAATTTTGAATCATAAAAAAATTAAGCGGAGGGACAGGGACTCGAACCCTGGCACCGATTGCTCGGTGACAGTTTAGCAAACTGCTCCATTACCACTCTGGCACCCCTCCCAGCTCAAAGAAAACATGTTCTTTTTGCGGTTGCAAATTTAAGACTTCTTTGCGTTACTCACAACTATTTTCAAGGTTTTTTTCAATGTTTTTTGACATTTTTATAAAACAAGTTCACTATCAAACATATAGCTAAAAACTAAAACAATATTTTTTTTCAAAAAAATATAATAATCAAATCAAAATCAAATTTTGTTTTAAAATGATTAAATTTGCTAGATAAACCAACATTATAAAAATCATGAGCAAAAGAGTTGTTATCGTTTCTGCCGTTAGGACACCTATCGGAAGTTTTATGGGTGGATTATCTACAGTACCCGCTCCAAGATTAGGTGCAATAGCCATTAAAGGAGCATTAGATAAAATAAAATTAGATCCAAATCTAGTTGATGAAGTTTATATGGGTAATGTTGTTCAGGCTGGCGTAGGACAAGCTCCTGCGCGTCAAGCAGCAATCTTTGCAGGTTTACCTGATACCGTTGCTTGTACAACAATAAATAAAGTATGTGCCTCTGGCATGAAATCAGTTATGCTTGCAGCACAAGCTATCCAATGTGGTGATGCTGAAATCGTGGTTGCAGGTGGGATGGAAAACATGAGTTTAATTCCTCATTACATGAATTTAAGAAGCGGAACTAAATTTGGTCCTTCTACCATGGTGGACGGAATGCAAAAAGACGGTCTCGTTGACGCCTACGACCACAACGCTATGGGCGTATGTGCGGACTTATGTGCTTCTGAATATAAGTTTAGTAGAGAAGATCAAGATAAGTACGCAATTCAATCGTATGAGCGTTCTGCAAAAGCTTGGGAAGATGGTAAATTTGATAATGAAATTGTTCCTGTTGCCGTTCCTCAAAGAAAAGGAGATCCAATTATAGTATCCAAAGACGAAGAATTCACAAATGTCAAAATGGATAGAATTCCAACTCTAAATGCTGTTTTTTCAAAAGACGGAACCGTAACCGCAGCAAATGCATCAACTATAAATGATGGAGCAGCAGCTATAATTCTTATGAGCGAAGAAAAAGCAATCTCTTTAGGCTTAAAACCATTAGCATTCATTAAAAGCTATGCTGATGCTGCGCAAGAGCCAAAATGGTTCACAACAAGCCCATCAAAAGCAATTCCTAAAGCTTTAGACAAAGCAGGCATAAGTATTAGCGATGTCGAATATTTTGAGTTTAACGAAGCATTCGCAGTTGTAGGACTAGCAAACTCAAAAATTTTAGGCCTAGATAACGATAAAGTAAATGTAAACGGTGGAGCAGTTTCGCTAGGACACCCATTAGGCTGTTCAGGAGCCCGAATTATTGTTACATTATTGAATGTTTTAGAACAAAATAATGCTAAAATTGGAGCCGCTGCCATATGTAATGGTGGAGGTGGTGCTTCAGCAGTTGTTATAGAACGAATTTAAATAATTATGAGTTATGAGTTTTAACACTTATAACTCATAAATCTTAACTCATAATTTTACATAAATGTTCGGAATTTGTAATCTGGCTATAATCCCGCTTCGGTTTGAACCTAGTGACAGAAGCGAAATCGTTTCTCAAGTTTTATTTGGTGAGCATTTTGAAGTTTTAGAACAGCAGAAACAGTGGTCTCGTATCAAAATGCATTTTGATACATACGAAGGCTGGATCGATTCTAAGCAATACCAATTTATTTCTGAATCCAACTTCAATCAGCTTTCAGATGATCCAATAATTTTAAATTCTGATCTAGTTGAATACATTACTGGCCCTTCTAATTTGCTAATACCAATCCCGCTAGGGGCTTCTATTTCTTTTATCAATAGTGAAAGTATAAATACTAGTCAATTTGCTTTTGAAGGCACTACAGTAAAGGGCATCAAAGACAAAAAAAACCTTATAAATACTGCGTTTCTATATTTAAACGCTCCTTACCTGTGGGGTGGAAAAACACCGTTTGGTATCGATTGTTCTGGTTTTACCCAAATGGTCTACAAACTTAATGGATACAAATTATTAAGGGACGCTTCACAACAAGCCAGACAAGGAGAAGCTCTAAGTTTTATTGAAGAGAGCGAACCAGGTGATTTGGCTTTTTTCGATAATGATGAGGGCAACATAATTCACGTAGGTATTATCATGGAAAATAATTATATTATTCACGCCAGTGGAAAAATAAGAATTGACAGGCTAGATCATTTAGGTATTTACAATCCCGAAACAAACAAGCACACTCACAAACTCCGAGTTATAAAAAAGATTATATAAAAAAAGCCTATCTGAATCAGATAGGCTTTTTTTGTATTTAAGAAATATACTACTTCATTTTTGCTTCTAACGCTTTTTTCTCTGCAGTCATTTCTAATGCACTATACACGTTTAAAAGTGTTTTAGCAACATCATCATTTTTTGAATCTACTTCTAATGCTTTCTCAAGATAAGGAATAGCGCTTTTAAATATATTTTGTCTTTGAGTTTTTAAAACTGCATAACGCTTCATGTCTTTATCTGAAGTTCCTAACTTATTCATCTCAGTAATAATAGCTGTTTCAGCATCTAGTTTTAATGCCGCCATATTTATATAAGCATTAACGTATTTTGGATCAATTTCAACTGTTCTTGAATAATACTTTTCAGCATTAGCAATATCTTTTGCGTTCGCACTAAGCACTCCTAAATTAAAAACCAAATCAGCATCGTTTGGATTTTTTTCTAAAACCTGAGCAATTAACTTTTTATAAGTCTCATAATCCTTAGTCTCTAGATATAAATTTGCCTGCGTCAATATCAATGAAGTATCATCAGGGTTTGCAGCTCTAGCTTCTTCAATTGCTTTTTTAGCCTCTTCTGTTTTTCCTGCATCAACTAAGATCAAAGCCATGTTTTTATACACTTCTCCTCTTTTTGAAGGAATAACTTCTGTTTTTGGCTTTTCATGAGTACCCATTTTTACCATTCTATCTCTTTCTTGCATAGAACCAAAAAGATCGTCCTCTCCTGTTATTTTGTTTACAGCTAAATAATTAGTTGCTTTTCCAGAATAGTTCATCTTTTTTAAATCTTCATACAACTTTAATGCTTTATCATATTCTTTTCCATTTACATAAGTTGAAGCTGCATAATATAGATTTAAAGTATCTTTTTTATCTAATAAATAAGCGTCATAAAGTTTCTTTGCACTATCAGCATTTTTATCAACCTTAGAGTCAGCAATAGCACTATTGATCAATTTATATTTTATATCAATAATCGATTTAGTAGCCTGAGAAGAATATTTTGATTTTCCAGATGCTTTCTCAGCATCTACCAAACTTAAATACGCATTTGCAGCCAAGGATAAATTTTTATCCGTATCGACATTTTTATTTGCTAAATCAAGGTAAGTATTTCCTTTTAAAAAGAAAAACTGTGCTTTCTCATCATCGCTTGCGCTAGAAATTAAAGATTCAGCACCTTGTAAAATAGTTGCCGCCTCTTGTGAGTTTCCTTTTTTAAACGCTTTTTCAGCAGCTTTAAGTTCGTCTTTCTGAGCAAAAGATGCTACCGATATCAATAAAGCTGACGCTAGTACTACATATTTACTTTTCATAAAATTCCATTTATATTTAATTATTTTTTTTTTGTTTCGTCTATTATACTTAATTACGCTTCGTCATCGTCTTCGTCTGACTCTTCTTCAGTTTCTTCTTCATCAGATGAATCATCCTCTTCGTCTTCATCTTCTTCTACAGCTCCGTCGTCTTCTAAAACTTCTAAGACTGGCTTAACTCTTTCGATTGCTTCCACTTCAACAATATTACCATCTTCATCAACAATAACTTCTTCAGGATCATCTTTCATTACTTTAGTAACAGCAGCGATAGAATCTTTACCTTTTAAGTTAATCAATTTAACACCTTGAGTAGCACGACCCATAACTCTTAAGTCTTCTACAGCCATTCTAATTGTCAATCCTGATTTATTGATAATCATTAAATCATCGGCATCAGTAACGGCGTTTATCGATATAAGATTACCAGTTTTCTCAGTAATATTCAAAGTTTTAACTCCTTTACCACCGCGGTTTGTGATTCGGTAGACATCTACTCCATCATCATCAACCAATTTGGTACGTTTTCCGTATCCCTTTTCGGTTACTACCAAAACTTGTGAATCGTTTACAGCATCTTTATCTACAGTAACCATGCCAATCACTTCATCAGAATCATCCTTAAGCGAGATTCCACGAACTCCAGAAGCCGTTCTTCCCATAGGACGAGTCTTAGATTCTTCAAAACGAACTAACTTCCCTGACTTAACAGCAAGGATAATTTGACTTTCACCATTCGTTAATTTTGCTTCTAACAATTCATCTCCTTCTTTAATTGTAATTGCAGCAACACCATTCACTCTAGGTTTAGAATATTTCTCTAAAGATGTTTTCTTAACCTGACCTTTTTTAGTTACCATAATCAAATTATGACTCTTAATATAGTCTTGGTCTTTTAAGTCCTGAGTACAAATAAATGCTTTTACTTTATCATCACTCTCAATATTCACAAGATTTTGAATCGCTCTACCCTTAGCAGTTTTACTTCCTTCTGGTATTTCATAAACACGCATCCAGAAACACTTTCCTTTTTGAGTAAAGAACATCATATATTGATGATTTGTTGCCACAAACATGTGCTCTAAGAAATCTTGATCTCTAGTACCAGCACTTTTTTGACCAACTCCACCTCTATTTTGTGTTTTATATTCTGTTAGGTTTGTACGTTTAATATATCCTGCATGAGAGATTGTTATAACCACATTCTCATCAGCGATCAAATCTTCGATACTTACATCACCACCTGAGTATTCAATTAATGAACGACGTTCATCTCCGTATTTCTCACGAATCTCAACAAGCTCTTCTTTAATCAAAGCAATTCTTAAATTCACATCTGCTAATAAGCCTTTTAAATAATCAATTAACTTCATGATTTCCTCATACTCAGATCTTAACTTATCTTGCTCAAGACCTGTTAATTGACGCAAACGCATTTCAACAATTGCTCTTGCTTGAATATCAGATAATTTGAATCTTTCAATCAATTTCCCTCTTGCTTCTTCCGTATTTTTCGAAGCCTTAATTAACGCGATAACCTCATCAATATTATCTGATGCAATAATTAAACCTTCTAATATATGTGCTCTTTCCTCTGCTTTACGCAATTCAAATTGCGTTCTACGAGTCACCACATCATGACGATGCTCCACAAAATAGTGAATCATGTCTTTTAGATTCAACATCTGCGGACGACCTTTTACCAATGCAATATTATTTACACTGAAAGAAGACTGTAATTGAGTATATTTATAAAGCATGTTTAAAACCACGTTGGGAGTAGCATCACGTTTTAAAATATAAACAATACGCATACCGTTTCTATCTGATTCATCACGAATATTTGCAATTCCTTCAATTTTCTTATCATTTACCAGATCAGCAGTACGCTTAATCATGTCAGCCTTATTGACCTGGTAAGGAATTTCGGTAACGATAATAGATTCTCTACCTTCAACCTCTTCAAAACCAACTTTAGCACGCATCACCACTCTACCCCTTCCGGTTTTGAATGCTTCACGAACACCTTCATAACCATAAATAATACCTCCAGTTGGAAAATCCGGCGCTTTAATATAGTTAATCAACTCATCGATCTCGATATCGTTATTATCCATGTACGCTAACGTACCATTGATAACTTCCGTAAGATTATGAGGAGGCATATTAGTTGCCATACCTACCGCAATACCAGTTGCTCCATTAATCAACAAAGTCGGTACACGGGTTGGCATTACTTTTGGCTCATACAGCGTATCGTCAAAGTTCAATTGAAAATCAACTGTCTCTTTTTCGATATCTGCCATAATTTCTTCCGAAATTTTACGCATTCTAGCCTCTGTATAACGCATTGCTGCAGGGCTATCACCATCAACAGACCCAAAGTTACCTTGACCATCAACTAGCAAATAACGCATGCTCCATTCCTGAGCCATACGAACCATGGCGTCATAAACAGAGGTATCTCCGTGAGGGTGATACTTACCCAAAACTTCTCCGACAATTCTGGCGGATTTTTTATGGGCTTTATTTGAAAAAACTCCTAAATCATACATTCCGTAAAGAACTCTTCGATGTACTGGTTTCAAACCATCTCTAACATCTGGAAGTGCTCTTGATACAATTACTGACATCGAATAATCGATGTAAGCTGATTTCATTTCATCTTCTATGTTAATAGGAATTATGTTTTCTCCTTCAGACATAAGTTGTTATATTAAAATATTATATTAGTTTCAAAACGTGCCAATATACAGCTTTTTGAAATTTTTTAAAGCTTTTTAACATTCTTATTTCAAAGATTTATTAACAAATTAGCATCTTCTTTTGTTTAATAAAACAAGTGTCATTCTACCATGTTTTTCCGTTTTTTTTTGTCAATTAGCTGACACGACATCTTAAGGTATGATTCTTGTTTTTAAGATACTAATTCACTAAATTTACATATACAAAATATACATTATGGATGATAATTTTTCACCAAGAGTAAAAGATGTTATTACCTACAGCAAGGAAGAAGCCTTGCGATTAGGTCATGACTTCATCGGAACTGAACACTTGATGCTAGGTATCCTTCGAGACGGTAATGGAAAAGCAATTCAAATATTAAATAACCTTTCCGTTGACTTAGATCATCTGCGTAGGAAAGTAGAAATACTAAGCCCCGCGACTCCTGGCGTAGAGACTAATTTAGAAAAGAAAAATCTTCATTTAACTCGCCAAGCGGAACGCGCTTTAAAAACTACTTTTTTAGAAGCAAAAGTATTCCAAAGTTCCTCTGTTAGTACAGCGCATTTATTGCTTTGTATCCTAAGAAACGAAAACGACCCAACAACCAAACTACTGAATAAACTTAAAATCGATTACGATGTAGCTAAAGAACAATATATCAATATGACACCAAACGAAGAAGAATTCTTGGAGAATTTACCAAAAGCAACAGACTCTTATAACGACGATGCAGGACAAGATGACAGTCTTAAAGAAGGTAATTTTAATAATCCAGCCAATAAATCCAATAAAAAATCTAAAACACCTGTATTAGATAATTTCGGAAGGGATTTAACAGAAATGGCAGAAGAAGGAAAATTAGATCCTGTTGTAGGGCGTGAGAAAGAAATCGAACGTGTTTGCCAGATTCTGAGCCGACGCAAAAAGAACAACCCGCTCCTTATCGGTGAGCCCGGTGTTGGGAAATCCGCTATTGCCGAAGGCTTAGCCTTACGTATTATACAAAAGAAAGTTTCAAGAATCCTGTTCGGCAAACGTGTCGTAACTTTAGATTTAGCCAGCCTTGTCGCAGGTACTAAATACAGAGGACAATTTGAAGAGCGCATGAAAGCCGTGATGAATGAATTAGAAAAAAATGATGATATCATTCTTTTTATTGATGAAATTCACACAATCGTTGGTGCTGGTGGAGCTACTGGTTCTTTGGATGCATCCAATATGTTTAAACCCGCTTTAGCAAGAGGAGAAATCCAATGTATCGGAGCAACAACACTGGATGAATACAGACAGTATATTGAAAAAGATGGCGCATTAGAAAGACGTTTCCAAAAGATAATTGTCGAACCAACTACTGTTGAAGAAACTATTACCATTTTAAACAACATAAAAAACAAGTACGAAGACCATCATAATGTTATTTATTCACAAGAAGCAATTGAAGCTTGTGTTAAATTAACAGATAGATACATGTCAGAACGTTTTTTACCAGACAAGGCTATTGATGCTTTGGACGAAGCTGGTTCTCGTGTTCACATCACTAACATTGAAGTTCCTAAGAAAATCCTTGATTTAGAACGTCAACTGGAAGAGATTCGCGAACTAAAAACTGCTGTTGTCAAAAAACAAAAATATGAAGAGGCTGCAAAACTTAGAGATGATGAGAAACGTATCGAAAAAGAATTAGCAATCGCTCAAGAGCAATGGGAAGAGGATGCGAAAAATAATCGAATTGAAGTTACAGAGGACAATGTTGCCGATGTAGTTTCAATGATGACTGGAATTCCTGTGAACCGTATTGCACAAACAGAAAGTAATAAACTGGCTATATTACCGCAACTTATCGAAAGCAAAGTTATTGGACAAAAAGAAGCCGTTTTAAAAATTGCGAGATCTATTCAAAGAAATCGTGCCGGATTGAAAGATCCAAACAGACCAATTGGTTCCTTTATTTTTCTGGGACAAACAGGCGTTGGAAAAACACAATTAGCCAAGGTTCTTGCTAAAGAATTATTTGATTCTGAAGATGCATTAGTACGTATTGACATGAGTGAGTACATGGAGAAATTCGCAATCTCTCGTTTAGTAGGAGCACCTCCGGGATACGTAGGTTACGAAGAGGGTGGACAATTGACTGAGAAAGTACGTAGAAAACCATATTGTGTTGTATTATTAGATGAGATTGAAAAAGCGCATCCAGATGTTTTCAATATGTTGCTACAAGTCTTAGACGATGGCTACTTGACTGATAGCTTAGGTAGAAAAATTGATTTTAAAAACACTATAATTATCATGACTTCAAATGTTGGAGCAAGACAATTAAAAGATTTTGGTCAAGGTGTTGGATTTGGAACATCTGCAAGAACAGCAAATGCAGATGACAATTCGAAAAGCATTATAGAAAATGCATTGAAAAAAACCTTTGCTCCTGAATTCTTAAACAGAATTGATGACGTAATTGTATTCAATACATTAGAAAAACATGATATCGATTTAATTATCGAAATCGAATTGAAAAAACTTTATGCACGTCTTACAGAGCTAGGATACAAATTGACTCTCTCTGACAAAGCAAAAGCTTTTATTGCAGACAAAGGTTTCGATAAACAATTTGGCGCGAGACCATTAAAAAGAGCCATTCAAAAATATGTTGAAGACACACTTGCCGAAGAGATTATTACTTCCAAGATTGCTTTAGGAGATGAGATATTCATGGATATTGAAGAGGGTGCTCAGGAATTAACTGTAAAAGTTAATAAGGCAGAAGAGAACACCAAAGAATAGTAAAACATATTTTAGACAACAAAATAAACCCGTTACGTTTTTATAACGTAGCGGGTTTATTCTTTATGTAAATTTATCTTGTTATTAAAAACAAATATTTACATTTGACTTTTATAATTAGACCTTAAAAAATAAAAAATATGCCTCAAGAAAAAGTTATTCTAGGTAGTGAAGAATGGTGCTCCTTTCCTGAACTGGGAATTCCCACGATAAAAGCCCGTGTCGATTCTGGTGCAAAAACATCTGCTTTGCACGCTATAAACATAGCTCCTTTTATTAAAAATGAAACAAATTGGGTGCGATTTGACATCAACCCTATTCAGAATAATTTAAAAACAGTTATTCATTGTGAGGCTCCTCTAATTGACAAACGTATCGTAAAAAGCTCCAGCGGTTTTAGAGAGCAACGTTATGTGATTCAAACCAATTTAAAAATTGGAGATGCCATATGGCCTATCGAAATGACCTTGACTAATAGGGATTCCATGGGATTCAGAATGCTTTTAGGAAGAGAAGCAATGAGCGGAAGAGTTCTTGTTGATCCAGAGCAACAGTACCTATTGGGTCAACCCACTACTGACAATCTAAAGGAATTATATAAAAATTCAGAGAAAGCAACTACAGGTTTGCGAATTGGAGTTTTAGCCTCTAATCCAGAATTATATAGCAACAAGCGTATTATGGAAGCGGGTGAAATGCGTGGACATGAAATGCATTTCTTAAACATCAAGGAATGTTATATGCGCTTAGATGCGCAAACACCAGAAATCCACTATAGAGGCGGAATCATTTTAAATCAATTTGATGCTATTATTCCAAGAATAAGACCTAGTATCACTTTTTACGGCTGTGCATTAACTCGCCAGTTTGAGGCATTAAAAGTGTATTGCCTAAACTCAGCTGCAGCAATCACACAGTCCCGTGACAAATTATATTCGTTACAATTACTTTTAAACAGTGGAATTGGGATTCCTACAACAGGATTCGCAAACTCTCCACTAGATACTAATGACTTAATTAAAATGGTAGGTGGCTCTCCTTTAATTGTAAAATTATTAGAAGGAACGCAAGGAAAAGGAGTTGTACTAGCAGAAACTAAAAAAGCGGCAGAAAGTGTTATAAATGCATTTAAAAGTGTAAATGCTAATATTTTAGTTCAGGAATTCATAAAAGAAGCTAACGGTAAAGATTTACGATTATTTGTAATTGACGGAAAAGTAGTTGCAACCATTCAGCGTGAAGCTATGCCAGGCGAATTTAGAGCTAATATTCATCTTGGCGGAACAGCATCTGTCATTAAAGCAACTATGGAAGAAAAGCGAATTGCGATTAAAGCAGCAAAAGCCATGGATTTAAAAGTCGCTGGGGTTGATATTATTCGTTCAGCGAAAGGTCCTTTATTACTTGAAGTAAATTCCTCTCCAGGATTAGAAGGAATAGAAGGTGCTACCAATAAAGATATCGCAGGCGAAATGATCAAAGCCATTGAAAAGAACTTTAAAATAAAGTAATTGACTGCATACTTTTAAAACTTGGCTATTTACTTATCTAAGTTTCTGAAGAAAAAATTCCCACAAAAAAACCATCCTAATTTTATAATTAGGATGGTTTTTTATTTATTCGAAATTATAATATACTTACAAAAACAAATTGAGACCATAGTAAACTATTGCCGCGAGTAATGCCGAAATAGGAATTGTTAATACCCAAGCCCATAAAAGACTTACTGTAACTCCCCATCGTACCGCAGACACACGCTTAGTCATACCTACACCAATGATAGATCCCGTAATGGTATGCGTAGTACTTACAGGAATTTTTAAATGTTCAGTAAAATATAAAGTCAAAGCTCCAGCAGTTTCAGCAGCAACACCTTCAAAAGAAGTTACTTTTGTGATTTTAGAACCCATTGTTTTTACAATTTTCCATCCTCCACTTAATGTTCCAGCAGCAATAGCGCTATAACAAGCTAAAGGAATCCAAGCTGGCATTTTAAATGCACCACTTTCAGATGGTAAAACCACATCTAACCATGAATCCATTTGTATTCCAGGGTTAGCATTGATGTAAACTGCTACTGCAGCCGCAATAATACCCATAACTTTTTGTGAATCATTTCCTCCGTGTCCTAAACTAAAAGCCGCTGAAGAAACTAACTGCATTTTTTTTAATGCCGCATCCGCTTGATATAAATTCAAACTACTGAATATTAAACAAAAACAACTCACCGTTAAAATAATAAAAGCAACTAAAAACCACTTGATGTTATGAGATTCAAAAGCAACACTCCAAAAAACAGAGGTAGCAAATCGAGGCATTTTACCATCTTTAATTATTTCTTCGTAGGGAATCATTTGCGAGTACACAAACCAGATTGTAGCAACCATTAAGGCAATCGTAAAAATCTTAGGATAGATACTTTTGCGTGAAGCATTTAGTAACCAAATCGAGATTAAATAAGAAGCCATAGCTCCTAATAGTGGTGCCAAAACGATAAAAGCTATAATAATTAGCACTCCCGATGGCATACCGCCATCTTTTCCAGCTTTGTACCAGCTTACTATTTCATACCAATAATGAGTTGCTCCGTCAGCTCCAATATATCCAGAGAAACCGTGCATTGCAATTGAATGCGCAATTGCAGCTCCTGCAAAACCACCAATCAAAGTATGAGAAGAACTAG
This sequence comes from Flavobacterium sp. Arc3, assembly GCF_041431375.1. NCBI lineage: Bacteria > Pseudomonadati > Bacteroidota > Flavobacteriia > Flavobacteriales > Flavobacteriaceae > Flavobacterium > Flavobacterium sp. Arc3. Next base: position 12,690 of record NZ_JASMRI010000016.1, read on the forward strand.
ATGGAATTCCGAGCCACCACGTCAATAAATTCCAGCAAATTGCTGCAATTACCCCGGCAAGAATTACGACAAGAGTAATCTCCATCGTATTAGCCGTTTTAGCCACGGTATCTGCGACACCAAAACCAAAAACCCAATAGGCTAGAAAATTAAAAAAAGCTGCCCAAAGAACAGCTTGAAAAGGCGTTAATACTTTTGTAGCAACAACGGTGGCGATTGCATTTGCAGCGTCATGAAAACCGTTGATGTAATCAAAAATTAAGGCTAGTACTATAATAACTAAAAGTAACGTCATAAACTTAGAACTTCAGATTGAAATAAAATTGAATTTAAGAATGCTTTACAGAAATTGATTCTAAAACTCCGGCTACACTTTTACACTTGTCTGTTGCGGTTTCTAATACAGATAACACTTCTTTGTATTTTATTATGGTAATTGCATCCGTTTCATTTTCAAATATTTCAAAAATCGCTTTATTATAAACGTTATCTGACTTATTCTCTAATTTATTAATTCGAGCGCAAGCCTCAGTAATATTCTTGATGTTATTAAAGTTTTTCAATTCTTTAACAGCCACGTCAATATTTTGACATGCTTCAAGATTGATTTCAGTCAGTTTTCTAATTGACTTTGTAATCTTATCAACATGGTATAATCTCATTCTACTTGCCGCACCCTGAAGGTTATCAGCAACATTGTCAATCGATTTAATCAACGAATATATATCTTCTCTGTCAAATGGAGTAATAAAATTTCTGCTCAACTCAAGATTGGTTTGACGCGTAATTTGTTCTCCTTTTTGTTCTAATTTATCAATTTTTTGAAAAAGAACTTCCCTTTCTTTTAAGGGAAGATTAACAGCTTCATGTAAGTTTGAAGCTAGTTCAATTAAGTTACTTGATGCTTCTTCGAATAAAGGAAAAAACTTTTTATCCTTTGGAACTAAAAACTGGAAAATACTATTTATTGACATCTTATTATTTTTAGGGCGCAAACTTACTGTTTTTATATCTTCGATTCGTCAATTAATCTAACAAATCATCTTCTATTTGAAAACTATTCAAAAAAGAAACCGTTTTCTCTATATCATAATGTAAAATACGGTCTTCTTTTACAAACGGAACTTCTTCTCTATACGAGCTCAAAAACATTTCGATGAACTCACTTGACTGAAGCGGTCTTCTAAATTCAATTGCCTGAGACGCATTCATCAATTCGATTGCCAAGATGCGTTCTAGATTATCCATAACACGCAACGCTTTTGTAGCGCCATTAGCTCCCATACTCACATGATCTTCTTGCCCATTACTGGAAACAATACTATCTACACTGGAAGGTGTCGCTAATTGCTTGTTCTGACTTGCAATACTCGCAGCGGTATATTGCGGAATCATAAACCCAGAATTTAAGCCTGGATTATCAACTAAAAAAGCAGGAAGGTTGCGCAATCCAGAAATCAACTGATAGGTTCTTCTTTCAGAAATACTACCTAGTTCTGCTAATGCAATTGCCATAAAGTCTAAGGCTAAAGCCAATGGTTGTCCGTGAAAATTACCTCCTGATATAATTTGATCACTTTCGATAAATATATTTGGATTATCTGTAACCGAATTAATTTCTGTTTTAAAGACTTTCTTTACGTAATCAATAGCATCTTTTGAAGCTCCGTGAACTTGCGGAATACAACGGAATGAATACGGATCTTGTACATGTACTTTTTCCTGCTCGATAATTTGACTTCCTTCTAGAAATTCTTTTACTCGGCTAGCAGTTGTAATTTGACCTTTATGAGGACGAATAAAATGGATCAACTCATTAAATGGTTCGATGCGACCATCAAATCCTTCCAGAGATATCGTACCAATCAAATCTGCTAAATAGCAGAATTTATTGGCTTTCATTAAAATATGAGCACCATAAGCACTCATGAATTGGGTTCCATTTAGCAAGGCCAACCCTTCTTTAGATTGCAAAATTATAGGTTGCCAATCAAAACGCTCCATTACTACACTTGAATGCACTTTTTTACCTTCAAAAGAGACTTCTCCTTCGCCTAATAAAGGCAGGGATAAATGCGCTAAAGGAGCTAAATCTCCAGAAGCACCAAGAGAACCCTGGGTATATATAATAGGTAAAATATCATTGTTATAAAAAGCGATTAAACGGTCCACTGTCTGCAATTGAATTCCTGAATGCCCGTAGCTCAAAGACTGAATCTTTAGCAGTAACATCAGTTTTACAATTTCATTTGGAACTTCTTCCCCAGTACCACAAGCATGCGATTTTACTAGGTTTTCCTGAAGTTTTGATAAATTTTCATTAGAGATTTTAACATTACAAAGTGATCCAAAACCTGTATTGATTCCGTAGATAGGTTCAGAATGAGTGGTCATTTTCGTATCTAAAAAATCCCTACATTTCTGAATGTTTATTTTAGCCTCATCAGATAACTCTATTGACATCTGTTGTGAAATAATTTCGTTTACGGTCTCAAGGGAAAGTAGTGCAGTACTTATATAATGTGTATTGTCCATTTAATCTTAAATTTTAAAAGCCAAAATTGAAGAAATCAATATTAAAAAGCAACATATATTAGCAATAATTTAAAATTTAGATTAAAAACTACCGCTTTACTAAATTTGATGCAGTTTATCACAGAATAATCCTGCTTTGTAAATCGATTATTCAATTGTTTTAGCAAAATCAGAATTAGGTACTAGCTTCCATTTTAAAACGACTATTACAGCACTAAATAATTTAACTTGTTTCTTACCCCCTAAAAATGAGAACAAATTAGCAGTTAAAACTAGAAAAATCACCTCAACTCTACCTGATTATGTCTTTTCACATCCAATTTAAATAACAATAGCCGCCATAACCCGCTCATAAAATAAGAAATATTCAATAGAAGTCAGATTCTCTCCTTTTAATTAAAATATTCGCAAAAAACAGCACAAAGGGGGTTGCTTTTTATAAAAAGCTGTATTTTTGGAAAATAATTATGACAAATAACAGAACAACATATCATTCTTCGATATCAGCTCAAACTTGGGTTGTAACTTCTGTTACTTTTACATTTACAGCTACAACAACTACTACCCCTTAGGGGTGTTCATTTTACATATAATCCTATTTTATATTTTTCTTTTTTTAGAAGGAAAGATTTTAGGTGGGTAAATAGCATTGCCTTTTTTCTAAAATAAAACAAACACAATGAAAGTATTAAAATTTGGCGGAACTTCGGTAGCCAATGCACAAAATATAAAACTAGTCCTTGAGATAGTTCAAAACCAAGCAAAACAAGATCAATTAATCGTAGTAGTATCTGCACTTAGTAAAGTTACTGACTTACTTCAGTTGGCTTCATTAAGAGCTGCTTCAAATGATGAAAGTTACAAGGAAATTGTTGCTGACATTGAGAAAAAACATTTGGATGCGGTAAAAGAATTGATTCCGGTAAGCGAACAAAGTAGCTTACTAAGTCACATCAAACGCATCATCAATCATCTTGAAACTTTATTAGATGGTTGCTACCTTCTAGGAGAATTATCTAATAGAACTGCGGACACTGTTTTAAGTTTTGGCGAATTGCTTTCTTCTTATATCATTGCAGAAGCACTTAAACAAAATTTTAAAAGCAGTAGCTATAAAGACAGTCGTGAGCTTATTAAAACCAACAATAATTTTGGAAAAGCAGCCGTAAATTTCAATGTAACAGATAAATTAATTGCTGATTTTTTTACTTCGAATGAAAGTCAGGTAGTTGTAATGCCCGGTTTTATTTCGTCCTCTATTGATGGAATCAATACGACTTTAGGGCGTGGTGGATCCGATTATACAGCTGCAATAATGGCTGGAGCTTTAGACGTAACAGATTTAGAAATCTGGACTGACGTCAACGGAATGTTTACTGCTAACCCGAAAATTGTAAAACAAGCGCAACCTATTGCCTCTATATCATATCAGGAAGCAATGGAATTGTCTCATTTTGGTGCCAAAGTATTGTTTCCACCAACAATTCAGCCAGTTCTAAGAAAAAATATTCCTATCCATATCAAGAATACTTTCGAACCAAAAGCGGAAGGAACTTACATTTCAAACCAATCCATTTCTAATGGTCAGCCTGTAAAAGGAATCAGCCATATCGAAAATATCACATTGATTACGCTTGAAGGCCCCGGAATGATAGGTGTATCTGGTTCCTCTAAAAGACTTTTTGAAGTATTGTCGCTAGAAGAAATCAATGTTATTTTTATTACTCAAGCCTCTTCTGAGCACTCGATCTGTATTGGAATTCTAAATGAAGATGCCGAAGCTGCCGAAGCCGTAATCAACAAAGCCTTTGAAATCGAAATTTTACAGCACAAAGTAGATCCTTGCATCGTAGAAAAAAATCTATGTATTATTGCTTTAGTTGGTGAAAACATGAAAAATCACCAAGGATTGAGCGGTAAGATGTTCAGTACTTTAGGAAAAAACAATGTCAACATTCGTGCGATTGCCCAAGGTGCTTCTGAAAGAAATATATCTGCGGTAATCAATCAACGAGATGTTAAAAAAGCATTAAACACACTTCACGAACGTTTCTTTGAAGACAATACTAAACAACTAAACTTGTTTGTTATGGGTGTTGGAAATGTAGGTGAGAAATTCATCGATCAAATCAACCAACAAAAGAAATTCTTAAAAGAAAATCTAAAAATAAATCTTCGCGTTATCGCTTTGTCTAATTCTCGTAAAATGATTTTTGACGAAGATGGAATTGATTTAAAAGCATGGCAAGTGGCGATAGACAATGGAGATGCTGCTAATCCAGAATTGTTTATTAAAAAAGTAAAAAATCTGAATTTACGTAATAGTATTTTTGTGGATATCACGGCAAATGAAGGCGTTTCTAAAACATACGAGCACTTCTTAAGACAAAGTGTAGCCGTTGTAACATGTAACAAAATTGCTTGTTCTTCTGCTTTTGAAAACTATAAAAATCTTAAAAGCCTATCCCGAAGATACAATGCGCCTTTCTTGTTTGAAACAAATGTTGGAGCGGGTTTACCTATTATCGACACCGTTAAAAATCTAGTAGCATCAGGAGATAAAGTCAACAAAATCCAGGCTGTTTTATCTGGTAGTTTGAATTTTATCTTTAATAATTTTGATAAAAACAACCCTTTTGACCAAGTAGTAAAAGAAGCTGGTGTTCAAGGATTTACTGAGCCTGATCCGAAGATTGATTTGAGCGGAATTGATGTTGCCAGAAAAATCCTGATTTTGATTCGCGAGAGTGGTTACGAAATGGAAATTGAAGAAATTGAAAACCAATCATTCCTTCCTGCTGCCTGTATGGAAACGACAAATAATGAAGGTTTCTTTAAATCTCTTGTAGAACATGCTGTTCATTTTGAAGGGATTTTGGCTGAAGCCAATGAAAAAGAAAGTCGCTTAAAATTTGTTGCTCAGTTTGAAAATGGAAAAGCGAGCGTAGGTTTGCAGTTCATCCCAAAAGATCATCCTTTTTACAACTTAGAAGGAAAAGACAATATTGTATTGTTTTATACAGATCGTTATGTTGACCAACCTTTATTAATAAAAGGGGCCGGTGCGGGAGCTGCAGTTACTGCTTCTGGAATTTTTGCGGATGTGATTCGAATTGGAAATGTGTAAAAAAATTAGTTTAAAGTTTTTTTAGTTTAAAGTTTCAAGTTACTCTTAAACCTGAAACTTTAAACCTCAAACAAAAAATATATGAATGAAATAAAAATATTTTGCCCAGCTACAATTGCTAATCTATCTTGTGGATTTGATGTGCTAGGATTGTGCCTTGACAATGTAGGTGACGAAATGATTATCAGAAAATCAGATCAAAAAGGGATTCGTATCACTAAAATTGTGGGTGCCGATTTACCTTTGGAAACAGAAAAAAACGTAGCAGGTGTTGCTGGACTGGCTTTACTTGATGCAGTTGAAACCGATTTTGGTTTTGATATCGAAATTTACAAAAATATAAAAGCTGGAAGCGGAATTGGGAGCAGTGCCGCCAGTGCCGCCGGTGCCGTTTATGGAATCAATGTTTTACTAGGAAATCCTTTTGCTATAAAAGATTTGGTGCAGTTTGCTATGCAAGGAGAAAAGTTAGCATGCGGAAACGCTCATGCTGATAACGTGGCTCCTGCCCTATTGGGTGGATTTACGTTGGTGAGAAGCTACAGCCCTTTAGATATTATAAAAATCGAAAGTCCTTCAGAATTGTATGCAACTGTGGTTCACCCTCAGATTGAACTAAAAACATCTGATGCACGATCCGTATTAAAGCAAACCGTTTCCTTAAAAAGTGCGATTATGCAATGGGGAAATGTGGGCGGACTAATCGCAGGATTATACACAAAGGATTATGATTTGATAGGTCGGTCACTACATGACGAAATCGTAGAACCATTGCGCTCTGTGCTCATACCCGGTTTTGATTTAATCAAACAAACCGCTTTAGAAAATGGTGCTTTAGGTTCAGGAATATCAGGCTCTGGCCCTTCTATTTTTGCTTTAAGCAAAGGAAGAGACGCTGCCGATAAAATCGCCAAAGCAATGAGCGCAGTTTATGACGAAATGAAATTACCGTATGAAATTCACGTTTCAAAAGTGAATCCTGATGGAGTACGAATATTATAATATTAAATAAAAATTTAAGATTTTTGATTAACGATTTTTGATTTTAGAAGTAACTCCTGTTACGAGAAAAATCAACAATCTAAAATCGTTAATCTTCAATCAGAAATCATTTTTACCAATGAAATACTACAGTTTAAACCATAACGCCCCAAACGTTTCCTTTCAGGAAGCGGTAATACAAGGATTAGCCTCTGACAAAGGGTTGTATTTTCCGGAAACGATAACGCCATTACCTAAAGATTTCTTTGATACAATCGAAAATTTAAGCAACGAAGAAATCGCTTTTGAAGCCATCCAGCAATTTGTAGGAGATGAAATTCCTGCTAACATACTTAAAGAAATTATTGCCGACACCCTGTCTTTTGATTTCCCCGTTGTCGAAGTAGAAAAAGGAATCTATTCACTTGAATTATTTCATGGCCCTACAATGGCATTTAAGGACGTAGGAGCGCGTTTCATGTCGCGTTGTTTGGCGTATTTCAATAAAGACAAAAAAGACAGTAAAAACACCGTTCTTGTAGCGACTTCCGGAGATACCGGCGGTGCAGTTGCTAGCGGCTTTCTAGGCGTTGCCGGTGTAGAAGTAATCATTCTCTACCCTTCAGGAAAAGTGAGTGACATTCAGGAAAAACAGCTTACAACATTAGGTCAAAATATAAAAGCGCTCGAAGTAGATGGTGTTTTTGATGATTGCCAGGACATGGTAAAAAAAGCATTCTTAGACGAAAGTCTGAAACACAAAAACCTGACTTCGGCAAATTCAATTAATATTGCACGTTGGTTACCACAAATGTTTTACTTTTTCTTTGCTTACAAAGAATTGAAAAAGCAAAACAAGGAATTGGTATTCTCTTGCCCAAGCGGCAATTTCGGAAATATCTGCGCTGGAATTATGGCTAAAAAATTAGGTTTACCCCTTCTTCATTTTGTGGCTTCCACAAATGTAAATGACACCGTACCAAGATTTTTAGCTAGCGGATTTTACGATCCACAACCATCGAAAGCTACGATTTCGAATGCTATGGATGTGGGGAATCCAAGTAATTTCATTCGGATTCAGGAAATGTACCACAATGATTTAACCCATTTCAAGAAGGACTTTTCTTCTTATACTTTTACCGATGAAGAAACAACTGAAGCAATGAAAAACATTTATCATGCAAACGGTTATATCGCTGAACCGCATGGTGCGATCGGTTATTTAGGATTAAAAAAAGAATTACATAACTATCCAAATGCCATTGGCGTTTTTCTTGAAACAGCACACCCTATTAAGTTTTTAGATGTTGTAGAACCAGCTTTAAACGTAAAGTTACCTATTCCTACCCAAATTGAAAGTGTGATGGATAAAGAAAAAGTAAGTACTAAAATTAAAACGTACGAAGAATTGAAAGCGTTCTTGGGATAAACTTTCAAAACCAAATATACAAACGACTGAGAAGTGATTTTTAGTCGTTTTTTTATGGTTTTCCCTTTCCTATTTTATATTTACTTATTTATAGAATTTTAAAATTTATCAATAGTTAAATCATACAAAAATCACTGACTATCAGATAGATAATTAAAATCAACATTTATTAAATTGTGAACAAAATAATCATTTACTATATTAGTATTTTTAGAAGCTCTTATTAACTGTAGCATTAAAATCAAAAATATTTATGGATTTAGATAAAATAACTAACCTAATTACCGACAAATTAACCGACTGGGGAGAAGCTCTGATCAAATTATTACCTAACATTGTATTAGCAGCCGTAGTCCTAGTACTTGGGTTTTACTTCGCTAAGTTCATTCGTAGAGTAACTATAAAACTACTCTCAAAAATTTCTAATAACCACACTCTTAACAACTTATTTAGTTCAGTAGTTTATTCTTCATTCATTGGCATCGTTCTTTTTACCGTGCTAACTATCCTAAATCTGGACAAAGCAGTTACTTCCATATTAGCTGGTGCAGGAATTTTAGGATTGGCATTAGCATTTGCTTTTCAAGATATAGCTGCAAATTTCATGTCGGGGATATTTATATCATTTAGAAAGCCACTTAAAGTTGGTGATATTGTACAAATTAAAGACTACATGGGTAAAGTTAAAGAAATAAATCTTCGTGATACAGTTGTAGAAACTTTTCAAGGTAAAACCGTTATCATTCCTAACAAAGAAGTCTTTCAAAATCCTATTGAAAACTACACCATCTTACAAAAAAGGCGCTTTGATCTAATAGTAGGAGTCTCTTATGGTGATGATTTAGAAAAAGTACGCCAAATTACATTTGATGCTGTAAGTGGAATTGAAGAACTTTCTCAAGACCATAAGGTCGACGTTTTCTTTGTTGAATTTGGTGATAGTTCTGTCAATTTATCGGTACGAATGTGGATCAATACTCCTGAACAATCTGTCTACAACAAAGTAGGAAGTGAAGCTATTCTTAGAATTAAGAAAGCGTATGACGCAAATGACATCATGATTCCATTCCCTATCAGAACTTTAGATTTTGGTATAAAGGGCGGAACAACGTTAAACGAAATGCCTATTAATATTAAAAAGGAACAATAACAAATTTTAGTAATTTAAGACTTTTTACCCCAGTCAAAATCTTGTTAAATAAATAAAACGACAAAAAAAGCGAAAGGTCTATCAGAAAGAAATTATCAGTGCCCAAAAATCATTAGATCAAATAATTAATGAGTGAAATGATTTTGCTGTTTAATTAAGTCTGACATTCTGCGGAAAAACTGCGGAGGTAGACAGGCCGCAATTTGCACAAATAAAACATCATCTACTTACTTTTTATTTATTGTTGGATTAAACTCCAAATAAAAACTGTTTTTAGTTTACGATAACTATGGCGTTTTAACACGTGTTAACATTCTGTTTTGTAAGATTTAACATTAATTACCTTGTACTCTTTTCTATATAAAGTCTCTCGTCTATCTTATTATGACTAATTTTACATTAAACATTTAAAAAAGAATAGTACAATGAAAAACTTAAAACTAATTGCTTTGGCAATGATTCTTATTACTGCCGTTGGCTGTAAAGATTCTAAAAAAACTACCGAAGAAAGCACTACAGAAACTCAGACTACAGAAGGGACTTACAGTGTAGTAAATGATTCTACAAAAGTAAGTTTTGATGCTTATAAGACAACTGAAAAAGTAGCTGTTGGCGGTACATTTAAAGAAATAACATTAACAAATACCGGACAAGGAAAAACGGCTTTAGAAGCTTTGAATGGTACTAAATTTACTATTCCAGTAAGTAGTTTGTTTACAAATGACGCTACGGGAACTAGAGATCCTAAGATTTTAAAATTCTTTTTTGGAGTAATGAAAAATACAGAACTTATTTCTGGTGAGTTTAAAGTTGCTGCTGATAACACCTGTTCTATAGATGTACTATTAAACGGAAAAACAGCAAATATTCCTTTACAATACACAACGAATAGTGATACTAGCCTTTCTTTTGACGGGGTAATGAATTTAGAAAACTGGGATGGTTTAGCAGCTGTAGCTTCCATCAATAAAGCATGTGAGGCATTGCATACTGGAAAAGATGGTGTAAGTAAAACATGGAGCGAAGTGGCTGTACATGCTGATGTTTTATTAAGTAAAAACTAGTTTATAGCAAATTACTTCGCATTCTCTACAACAAAGACAACGCACAAAAAAAGCGACCAACTTATGATAAGTTAGTCGCTTTTTTTTATTTGTTAATTCTAGAATTGATAGGCAATCTACATTTTGTTAAATTTGAATTTCTGTCCACCAATTGAAGCTTCATACATCAGCCCACCTTTTTGCATCGTAAAAACCATAACACCCTCAGCATATTTTACATTTGTTGAAGCTCCTTCTGTTACAGCAACTGCTGATGCTTGAGCAGAAAATTCAAATCGGCTTTCTTTAAAACGATTTAATTCTTCCTGAGATTCAAAAAATATCACTTCACGATAAGCTTGACCACCTGCCTGAAATCCTATACTTAATTGAGATAATTTTGCCATCCCTATAATAGTACCTCCTTCATAGACAACTCCATTACCAGCTGCGGCACCTATTCCTAACCCCCCTTTTCCTACATTAGGAAAAATAACATATCCTGCAGCATTATCAAAAAGACTCTCCATAAGTGCATCACTCTTAATAAACTCCTCTTTTGCTAACTTACTGTCTTCTATGATTTGCCTTTTCTTAGCCTTTGATTGAGCAAACATTGCTGTCGTGTTTAGCAAAAAAGCTAACATTACTATCCCAATAATATTTAATTTTTTCATAATCTTCTGTTTTTTAAATTGTTGTACTACATAAAGATATTACTTTTTATTAGCTTAGAGTCAAACTTATTATAATGTTATAAGCTTTAACTAAAAATCTACAAATAAAGTGTCAATAACCGATGCATCCAGTCTTTAAACACTAAAGCATTCTGATGGTAAGATCCGATGTTATTAATAAAGAAAAGCGAAGTACTAAAATTAATATGTATGCCGAATCTAAAGTGAATATTTAATAAAAGGTTAAATATCTAAGAAGTAACTCGCATCCTTTTTTATCGAAGTAGATTTTTCTATTTGTTTACCCTACCTTTTTTGCTAGATTAATAGTTTTGATCCTATCAAACATAGGACTGAAACTATATCGCAAATCTATTTGAGGAACAGACAAAGAGTAGCCCTTATTTTAGACTACTTACACTTAATCTGGGAAGTATTTAGAAATTAAATATTTTAATTCTTCAGCTTTAATCGGTTTTGTAATATAATCATTGCACCCTGACTCAATTGCTTTTTCCATGTCACTTGCAAAAGCATAAGCTGTTTGTGCAATTATCACTACTTCTGTATTGAACTTTCGTATTTCGGTAATTGCCTCATAACCTCCCATTTTTGGCATCTGAATATCCATTAGTACTAAATCAGTATCAGGATTATTACGACAAGCTTCTACTGCTTCTAATCCATTTCTTGTATTGACAATTTCCCTTCCAAAACCTTTAACCACTTTAGAAACTAGCATCTCTGATACTGCATCATCTTCGGCAATAACAATTTTCAACTTTTTACTACAGCTAACCTCAGCAGGAAATACAACATCCACAGTACTTATTTTTTCTATAGTTGCATCAACCATAAATGGAAGTGTAAAATAAAACACGGTTCCTTTTCCTTCCTTAGATTCAAGCCAGATTGAGCCACCTAACATTTCCACATAAGCCTTAGAAATTGACAACCCTAAACCCGCTCCTTGCAGCGCCATCTTATTAGCAATATCGGCTTGAATAAATCGTTCGAAAACAGCTTTTTGTCTGTCATTTGGTATTCCAATTCCTGTATCTTTTACATAAAATTCAAGAAAGCTATCTTTTACCGTATAGCCAAATTCTATTCCTCCTTTTTCGGTATGATTGATCGCGTTTTTAACCAAGTTTGTAAGTATCGCAAATACTTTCTCGCGATCTGTTGTTAAGACTGCTTCGTTAAAAGGCAAAGCATTTTTATAAGATAATTTAATCCCTTTTTTTTCTGCCTCTGGAGTAAAGAAAGTGTAGATATATTCTAATTGTTCATTAATATTAGTCATCTGCAGATGAACTTCCATTTGGCCCGACTCAATCTTCGAAATATTAATAATATCATTAATAATATTGAGCATTCTTAAACCACTTTTTTCAATAATCTTAATGTACTTTCGTTGCTTTTTCCCTTTTAGATTGGGTTCTTTCAATAAATCCGCAAAACCTAATATTCCGTTCATAGGGGTACGGATTTCGTGACTCATATTAGCAAGAAAAGAAGATTTTAATCGGTCTGACTCTTCTGCCTTTTCTTTTTCCATATTAAGGTCTATCTCTAATTGTTTCCTTTCGCTAATATCATATTCTATACCATCCCAGCATACCAAACCACCAATGAGTCTAGGTTTTGCAACAGAATAAGCCCATCTAATACTTCCGTCTGGATTTATTACTCGCACTTCTGTAATATAATTAGACATCGTATTTATAGCCTTTATTTCTGCTACTTTCATTATTTCTATGTCATCCGGATGAATCCTTCTGTAAATTAAGCTAGGGTCCTCAATTACTTCTGCTGCTGTACATCCATAAAGTTTAACAACCCCATCGCTCACATAATTAAATTTTCTTCTGTTTTCATCAAGTGTAACTATTTGATAAATCATTCCGTTTACTAAATTATCTGCAATTAATTTTAACTGATTTTGGCTTTCTTCTGCCTTTTCTTTTTCTTTGTTGAGTTCGTATGTTTTAATTTTTACTTTTTTTCGTAGTAATAGTGCGAAAGAAACTGAAATAATTAAAACGATAAAAATAATAAGCAATAACCATTTTATATAACTTGGAATCCACTTAGCAGAATCTCTTTCTAACCAATAAAACAGTGACTTATAATAGGCTGAATTAGCATCATTTTTTTGAATTGAGATGTTTTTATCAAACAATTCAACCAATGCCTTATTTTTATTTTTTGTAAATGCAAAATGCAGTGCCGAGGGCCTGATTATTATTCCTGTAGGTACTATATTCTCGTCAAATAGGTTTGAAAAAGTAAAAAATCGGTCGGCGACTAATATATCAATTTCACTATTCTTAAGTGCCTTTGCAGAACTAGTATAATTATCGTATGTATAAAGATTAAATGCTATATTAAAGTCTTTAGGCACCACATCTCGCATTTGAGTTTCTTGAATGGAGCCCTTTAATACACCTACTTTCAAATTATTCAGTTCTAGTACTGAATTTAATTTGAGTTCTTTTCTCGAAAACGCTTCTAACCAAGAAGTTAGCACAGGTAGTTTGTTCAGGCTAAAAATAGAATCTCGTTGCGCTGAGTATACAACATCAGGTAGCACATCAATCTCCCCTTTTTGTAACTTTTTATAAAGATTGTCCCAGGTATCAAAGACATATTCCAGTTTCAAATTTTCTGCCTTTCCAATTTCTTTAATAAGATCAATAAAAACACCTTCAGGTTTATCATTTTCATTATAAAATATTTTCGGAGGATTATCATACACCCCTACTCTTATAACTTTATCGCTGTTTTTCTGTGCAAAAATCGATTCCGAAACTCCAAAGCAAATTAAAATTAATAACAATCCGCAATATCTATTTGTAAAAATTTTTATCATTATTTTTTCAATGAATTGGTTATCACGAAAATATGAATTCTAGATGGATAAATAAGAATCAAAACGCAAAAAACAATACCGTCTAGTTGTGAATATCTTAATTTCAATCCTCTTTGTATTAAAAGGAGCTTGTTTTCGCAATTACCTCAGCTCTTTGAACATTAAAATAAGAGACAAGAAAACTAATATTCCTAAAGGAAGTAACTCGTTCTTTTTCTAGTAATAATGTGCTAAAGGCGCCAAAGTATTTCCAAAAAAAGCGATTTAGTTGATTGTAGAAAGTAAATAGTCACTTGAAATTCTTCTTTGTATTGTACTAGCCCAATCGTATTGCGTGACTCGCGTAAGGGATTGCGGCGTTATCCTTTATTTTTTTCCTTCAAAAAATAAAGATTAAGCCAAAAGCCCGACCCAAAAGCTGCAGCCACGTTCATCAGTCCCAAACATTTCTGCTTTTGGGTTACGCCCAAATCCTAATTATCACCTAATAAGAAATCCCGCTAAATCCATTTTGATTCTCTTTTTATTTATATTTGTAACTACAAAATCACAATTCAGTATTTCCCACATGATTACAGTAGCAACACTAGAAGACGTTTCAGAATTAAATAAATTAATCAACTCGGGGTACCGTGGGGAATTTTCTAAAAAAGGATGGACCACCGAAGCCAACATACTAGAAGGCAGTCGAACCAACGATGCCGAACTGAAGGAAATTATCAGTACCAGTAAAAATACGTTGCTAAAATTCACAGAGAACAACCGGATTATAGGTTGTGTTTTGCTGGTCGAAAAAGAACAACAACTCTATTTAGGCATGTTGACGGTATCACCTGAGTTGCAAAATAGCGGTATTGGAAAAAAATTATTACAACAGGCCGAAGTTCATGCTCAGGCATTAGGTTTACCTACAATTATCATGACTGTTATCGCTATTAGAACGGAGTTGATTGACTGGTACAAACGCCACGGTTATGCAGATACTGGTGCTAGAGAAGCTTTCCCAGAAAGCGATATTCATATTTCAATCGTAGAGCAACCTTTAGAATTTATGGTGCTGGAGAAAAAAATTATATGATTTTTCGGGCGATAAAATAATGCGTATCGCCCTTTGAAATTTATGCTTTACAGAACAAACTCTGTAAATAAGCGTTGGCTTGTTTTTTCTAAATCATCACACAATCCTGGATGCGGTCTTGAAGTTTGAATTACAGAACTACGTAAAGCCGTTAACCAACGAAAACGAGATGGAATATCCATCAAAGCAATTGGCCCTCCATCTTTGGTTCCGTGCCCAACTTTTTCGAATGCGGATAAATTAAGTTGAATTTGTTCTACGTCAGCTTCTACTGACAGTGAAAGTACTTTTTCGACATTAAGAGAATGAAGTACCTTAATAAATTTAGCTTTTTTGCAAAAAAGGACAATCCCTACATTGAGGAATTCTTCGCGTTCTACCCTAGGCACAACCCGAATTACGGCATACTCATATAAGTGCTTCTCTTGCATTTTGGGCTTCTTTAATAAAAATTTCTGAATGATTTAATCTGGTCAATAGGAACTGTAAATATACATTCCGCAATTCAGCTGCCGTATCTTCTACCTCTTCCCACTGCAACCAATCCTCTGGAATTAGGTTTACTATTCCTTCTAACACTTCTGGAGTCAATAATTGTTTAAAAGCTGCATCCGTTTCAGCTAAGACTGATGCTTGTGGCAACAATACGTGATCTTTGATTAGTGCAAACGGACTCTGCGCATGTTTTTCCCAATTGGTCCAAGAGTGATGAAAATACAAACTTGCCCCATGATCAATTAGCCATAATTCTTTATGCCAAATCAACATATTGGTATTTCTGAAGGTACGGTCAACATTTGTTATATAAGCATCTAGCCAAACAATTTGTGAAGCCAATACTGGATTAACAACTGTTACCACAGGATCAAAATTGATTGCGCCAGAAAGGAAATGTAGTGCCAGATTCATTCCTTGACTTCCTTGCAATAAATCCTGAATTTCCTCATCGGCCTCTGTTCTACCAAAAGCTTCATCCAGATTAGCAAAAACTAATTCAGGCATTTTCATTCCCAAAGCGCGAGCAATTTCACCACCAATCAATTCAGCGATTAAGGCTTTGACGCCGTGACCGGCACCTCTAAATTTAAGGACATATTTAAAATCGTCATCGGCTTCCGCCAAAGCAGGCAAAGAACCCCCTTCGCGCAAAGGAGTGATGTACCGCGTAACATTTACGGTTCGAAGATTGAAGTTGGTTTTCATATTCGGAATTTACTAAAGTGCAAACTTACAAATAAGTTGAGTGGATTTTACTGGAAGCATTAAAAATCCTACTACTTACTAGTATAGGTTTTCCCTTTGCTTTTCTTTATCGATAGAAGTTGCTTGCAATAATAAATAGACTCATCTCTTACTTTTATATTCATTTTTAATGTCACTTTCCTATTATTATTCACTAAATCATGAGAAACATAAGGCTTTAGCAATTTATAATCTACCTCATCAAAATATACTATTCTGACAGAATCATTAAACTTTACCCTAACCCAAGGAGACGTAATGACTTTATATTTTTTTAAATTATCAAAATATTCTAAAAGATGTAAATCATTACTATTAGGAGCCTTTATTTGACGTATACTATCCAAAATATTTTCCCATTTAGTAATATTCTTTTGATTCAGGTTATAATAATTAAATACTTCAACGGATTTAAAAGCTAAATCTCCCTCCATAATTCTGTCTTTTGGAGAACAGGAAATTAAAATAAATAGAACAACTAGTAGTTTATATTTTTTCATGCTAATTCTACTTTTCATTATATATTTTCTAAACTTAAAAATGCTTTTCCAAATACTTTATAATATCCAAAGGATAAAAGACTGTTAACCTGCTGCGGGCAAAGTGTTTCGGGCGTTAAATTAATGAAATTATAACAATACTCGTTATTCTTAATCATCAAATTAATTCATTTTTTATAAGAATTTACCTTACATTTGATTGATCCTAAAAAAACAACCCATGAAAAAAAGTATCTATCTCTTGCTGATTTTAGTTTTTGCTTCGTTTACAACTTCAAATGAGCCAATAACAATTTCAGGGAAAATCACAAATACGAAGAATGGGCAAATTACCATTAAAGGACAATCTTTTGAGAAAGAAATCAAATTAAAAGCTGACGGGACTTTTTCAGAAAATATAATGATTCCATATGATGGAATTTACAGTCTTGAAACTGGTAACAACACTATACCCCTTTATTTATCAAAAGGAACAAAACTAAGTCTTAGTACTGATGACAAAACGTTTCTTTCCTCTTTAAAATATAGCGGAAATGGAAGTATAGAGAATCAATATATTACCCAAAAATCTCTTATAACTTCTCAAGTTTCAGATGAAGAATTGTATAAACTAGATGAGCCAGCGTTCTTGAAAAAAGTCAATGAAATTAAAACTGCTATTTCAGCATTGTACAATAAAACTAAATTTTCTAATGCCTACTTTAAAGAAAAAGAGGTTGCAAACATTCATTATTTAGGGCAGAAACACTTTTTATATTACAAATATTCGCATGCTTATCATGCCCATTTGAATGGATTTGAAGTTTCTGATAAATTTCCAGAATTTGACGGCAACATGGATCTAGACAATGATGCTGATTTTTTGTTTTCAAATGAATACCAAAAAATGGCTACATTGAAATTCTTGAATAATCTAAAAGATGATGGAACAAATATTGACTTCACTACAGCTAAAATCACGGCTATTAAAGCGGTAAAAAGTCAAAATCTTAAGAATTTCATCATTCAAAATTTGATTTATGACGTGAACATTGATAATGCCAATTATGAAAAAATATACCAAGAATATCTTTCAACTACAAATAATCCAAAATTAAAAGAAAATCTTACTATTCTTTATAATAATATAAAAGCATTAGAAATTGGCAATCCGTCTCCAAAATTCGATTATGAAAACCAAAAAGGTGGAAAAACATCTTTAGAAAGTCTGAAGGGAAAATATGTTTATATTGATGTTTGGGCGACCTGGTGTGGCCCATGCCTTCAGGAAGTACCAGCCCTACAAAAAGTGGAAGAACAGTATCATGGCAAAAATATTGAGTTTGTTAGCATCTCAATTGATAATGTTAAAGACCGAGTAAAATGGAGTAATCTTGTAAATACAAAACAATTAGGAGGAATTCAATTATTGGCAGATAAGGAATGGGATTCTAAATTTATAAAAGAATACGAAATTCAAGGAATCCCTAGATTCATTCTTATCGATCCAAATGGAAACATTGTAAATTCCAACGCTCCCAGACCTTCAGATACTAGTTTAATTGATTTGTTTAACGAATTGAAAATATAAGATTTAATAAAGCCCTTTTTTAGGGCTTTTATTTTGTAATACTCAAAAACGCTTTCCCTAAATATTTAATTATGTCTGAAGCGATGAAGGACTGATAGCCCGTTTTTGGCAAAGCGATATCGGCCGTTAGTCCGTGAAGATAAACGCTCAGGATGGCAGCGTCAACTGGCTCATAGGATTGCGCTACTAAACTTGTAATAATTCCCGTTAAGACATCGCCACTTCCCGCAGTTGCCAAAGCCGCATTTCCAGTTGTGTTTTCATAAACAGTTCCCCCATCAATAATATGCGTGGGTGCCCCTTTCATCACAATAACCAAATTATATTGTTTAGAAAAGGTAATTGTTTTATATAATTTTTCTTCGTCCGTACTCCATTTACCTATTAAGCGTTCTAGTTCTTTGGGATGCGGTGTTAGGATTGTTTTGGGTTGTAATAATGTAAACCATGCTGCATTTTTTGACAAAATATTTAATGCATCAGCATCTATTACTAGCGGAACTGTATTCTTTTTTAGGAAATCATGAACTGCCTTTTGCGTTTCGGTTTCTTGTCCTAAACCTGGACCAATACCAATCGCTTGTGGTTTTATGTCGAATGTCATATTCGAAATGTATTTTTCACTTTTATCCGTTAGTGTCATTACTTCAGGATTTGAAATTTGCAAAATCTCATAACCACATTCAGGAACGTAGGCCGTTACGAGTCCGCAACCTGTTTTTAGGCAGGATTTTGAAGCTAATACAGCTGCACCAATCTTTCCATAACTTCCTGCAATAATTAATGCGTGCCCTTGAATTCCTTTGTGGGTTTGGGAGTCAATGGGTTTGTAGCGTTTTATGATTTCGTTCTTATCTATGAATATGGGCTGCATCATTTTGAATTATTTGTTTAAAATTACAAAATTAATGGAGAAATGAAATGCCCTAGCCCAGATAGTAATGAAAATCCTTTTACTTTTTTCTTTAAAAAGTAAAAGATTGCAATGGATAGGTGGAAATGGCTCCTAAATACTATTGAATTTACATATTTGATGCCTTAAATATGATAATTTTTCAATAAATTAGCCACTTCAAATTTTATATACATACACAATGAAAAATACTGCGCTGACGCACATACACGAAAGTTTGGGAGCAAAAATGCTTCCGTTTGCCGGATACAATATGCCTATTTTATATGAAGGGGTGAATGCTGAACATGAAACGGTTAGAAATGCTGTAGGTGTTTTTGATGTTTCACACATGGGAGAATTCTTGCTTACAGGACCAAATGCTTTGGCTTTGATTCAGAAAGTGAGTTCAAATGATGCATCAGTATTGACTGTTGGTAGAGCGCAATATTCTTGTTTGCCTAACAATGACGGCGGCGTTGTGGATGATTTGTTAATCTACAAGATGAAAGAGGAGGAATATTTATTAGTTGTAAATGCTTCGAATATTGAAAAAGACTGGAATTGGATTTCGGCTCAAAATGATTTGGGTGTCGACATGAAAAACATATCTGAAGACTATTCTTTATTGGCAATTCAAGGGCCAAAAGCAGTTGAAGCAATGCAGTCATTATCTTCAATAGATTTGTCAGCTATCAAATATTACCATTTTGAAGTGGCGGATTTCGCAGGACTTGACAATGTAATTATATCCGCAACGGGATACACTGGTTCTGGAGGTTTTGAAATCTATTGCAAGAATGAAGATGCGGAACAAATATGGAACAAAGTATTTGAAGCTGGTGCGGCTTTCGGAATCAAACCAATTGGATTAGCCGCAAGAGATACGTTGCGTCTTGAAATGGGTTTATGTTTGTACGGAAATGACATTAGCGACACGACTTCTCCACTTGAAGCAGGATTGGGCTGGATTACTAAATTTACCAAAGAATTCACTAACTCTGAAAACCTGAAAAAGCAAAAAGAAGAAGGTGTCTCCAGAAAACTCGTTGCTTTTGAAATGCAAGAACGTGCGGTACCAAGACACGACTATGAAATTGTAGACGGAACCGGATCTGTGATTGGGATTGTAACTTCTGGAACAATGTCACCATCAATGAACAAAGGAATTGGACTGGGTTATGTAACTGTAGCAAATAGCGTATTGGATAATGATATCTATATCAGAATTCGTAAAAATGACGTTCCTGCTAAAGTGGTAAAATTACCTTTCTACAAGAAATAAATTAATATTTATTCGATAACCGCTCATTCACTATTTAAATTACATGCTTTTTGGTATGTTTTTAAATAGTGAATAAGCGGTTTCTTTTTTATAATATCTTCCTTTTTTACAGCAAAACATTAGATTTAAATAGTTCTGAAAAAAATAGCTTAAATCCAAGTCTTTATGTAACTTTATAATTAAGCAAAATTGCTTAATTTTTAGCTTTTTTCGAAATTAATAAAGCGGAGATGAAAATAATTTCACTGGTCTTTTTCTTATGTACATTTTCGCTTATCGCCCAAAGTGATACTAAAACTTGTGTTTTACTTTCTAAAGTTAATACGCTTATTCAAAGTAAGCATATTCAGCCAAAACCAATTGACGATAGTTTATCTGTTTTTGTCTTTGATAGCTTTATTGATGCACTCGATCCTTCCAGAAATATTTTACTAAAATCAGAATACCAATCCCTATCGCTTAAATACAGATTGAATATCGATAATTTAATCCAGCGAAACGATTGTTCTTTCCTGCCTGATATTATAACGGTCTATAAAAATGGACTATTGCGAAACAGAGCTATTTTAGAAAAAATGAAGACTGATACGATTGGATATAATGTTAAAGATACGATTCGGTTTTATAAAAAAGCATTTCCATTTTATCTAGAAGAAGACCAAGTCGAAACTGCCTGGAGAAAAAACATAAAATATAAAATTCTTGATGATATTGTTTCTCAGAACACTAATCTAGATTCTATTACAGCAGCATTTAACACCGTAGAATCAGCATCTAAAAAACTAATTATAGCAAACGAAATTTGCAAAATAAACGTGATTTTGCAAAAAGAATCCGGTTTTGAAGAAAATTTATTTGATAATTTCTGCTCTTATTTCGATCCACACTCTGCGTACTTCAACGTCGATACCAAATCTAATTTTGTAGCTTCCTTATCAAAAGAACATTTGTCTATGGGGATGAACGTAAACTTGAATGATCGCAATGAAATTATAATCATCAAAATAGATCCCGATGGTCCTGCCTTTCAAACTGGCGGAATAAAAAAAGGGGATCAAATCATTGCCGTTTCCAACCTAAAAGAAACATTACAGGTTTCTTGCGCCACTTTAGAATCTATTTCGAATATGATTCTCTCGGATACTAATAAAAAAATCATGCTAACCCTAAGAAGAAGCTCTGGTAAAAACTTTAAGGTACTTGTAGAAAAGAAGCTATTAAAAGACGAAGGTAATGCTGTTTATAGTTTTATTATTGTACATAAAAACCGCCGCTACGGTTATGTAAAAATTCCTAGTTTCTATACTGACTTTGAAGGAAATAGCGGCAAAGGCTGTTCTGAAGACGCGGCGCTGGAAGTACTAAAACTACAAAAAGACAGTATTCAGGGTGTTATTATAGATCTGATAGACAATGGAGGAGGCTCGATGGAAGAAGCCATAAAATTAGCAGGAATGTTTATCGATAACGGACCTATATCCATTATAGTAGATAATAAAAATGAGCAAAGCATTATAATTGATCCTTATCCGGGAATGATTTACAAAGATCCTATAGTGCTATTGGTTAATGGGAATTCGGCTTCAGCGACTGAGTTTTTTGCTTCGGCATTACAAGACTACAATAGGGCGCTGTTGATGGGAAGTACAACCGTAGGTAAAGCCACTATGCAGTCCATAATGCCATTAGAACCTAATGATAATGAAAACTTTGTAAAAGTCAGCATTAATAAATTTTATAGGATCAACGGAAAAAGTAATCAAGCTACTGGAATTATTCCTAATGTAGTAGTTCCTGAAATTTACGAAGTCCTATATCCTAAGGAGTGCAACAACCCTACTGCTTTTAAAAATGACAGTATTACATCTTCCATTGTTTATAAGCAATTCATTAAAAATAGTGCGATGGCAAAAATCGCAAAAAGAAGTACGGATAGAATCGCTGCTAATTCCTATTTCGATGAAACAAAAAAACTGAATAAAAAAATTGAAGATTTAGTAAACACGCCAAAATCACCTCGACCACTGACTCTTACTGCAGTTATTAAAGACCAATCTGAAATCAATGCGATGTGGGAGGAAATTAATGCATTCGATACAAAAAGTAACAATTTGATAATTCATAATTCAAACCTTAATAATTATTTGCTGAGTATTAACCCTTCGGAAAAAGCAAATAATGAATTCCAACTGAAAAATGTGAAAAAAAATCATTATTTAAATGAAGCGATTGCGATAATTAATGATTTGAATTCCGTCAAAAAATAACGAAAAGGGAATATTACCAACATTTAATAAAAAGAACAGAAGAGGCTTTTGGTATAAATAAGGAATAACTGTATTTTTGCAGTTCAATATAATAAATAAGAAATGGGAAGAGCGTTTGAATTCAGAAAAGGGAGAAAAATGAAACGTTGGTCAGCAATGGCTAAAGCATTTACTAGAATTGGAAAAGACATTGTAATGGCCGTTAAGGAAGGCGGACCAAATCCTGAAGCTAATTCACGATTAAGAGCAGTTATTCAGAATTCAAAGGCTGCAAATATGCCTAAAGAAAATGTAGAACGTGCTATTAAAAAAGCTACTGATAAAGATACTGCAAATTATAAAGAAGTTTTGTTTGAAGGTTATGCTCCTCATGGGATTGCACTTTTAATTGAAACGGCTACTGACAATAATAATAGAACTGTTGCTAATGTGAGAAGTTATTTCAACAAATGCAATGGTACTATGGGAACACAAGGTTCTGTTGAATTTATGTTTGACCATACCTGTAACTTCCGTATTCCTGCAGATGGACTTGATCCTGAAGAATTAGAGTTGGAATTAATTGACTTTGGTGCTGAAGAAGTTTTTGAAGATGAAGACGGAATATTAATTTATGCGCCTTTTACAAGTTTTGGAACTATCCAAAAAGAGCTTGAAAATCGCAATCTAGAAATCCTTTCTTCTGGTTTTGAACGAATTCCTCAAAACACTACAAAACTAACAGAAGCTGAAATGGCTGATGTAGAAAAATTGATTGAAAAAATAGAAGAAGATGATGACGTAATGAACGTATATCATACCATGGAAGAAGCGTAATTCGTTTCTTCTTATACCTATCAAACTCCAGTTATGCTGGAGTTTTTTTAGTTCTATAATGGATTTTTATAAAAATAAAAAAACGCTGATAACCAACTACTATCTGTTTTTCATTACCTAATTGCCATTCTATGTTATTTCTTATATTAAGTATTTTATGCAGTGTGACTGTAGGTGTTATTTTTAAACTATCGCGAAACTATACGATCAGTGTTATTCAAATTGTCAGTTGGAATTATCTTTTTGCTTTAGTATTGTGTTTCTTTACTTTTAGCCCAGATTTGAATGCCATAGATCACACAGCACCATGGTCCATCTATATCACACTAGGAATTTTGATGCCTTCGATATTTATCTTTTTGGCAGCCTCTATAAAACATATGGGAATCGTAAAAACCGATGCAGCCCAAAGGCTTTCGCTTTTCATACCGCTACTTGCAGCCTGGCTTATTTTTAAAGAAGATTTCAATCTATTAAAGATAACGGCCTTTTCGATAGGTCTGCCTGCCCTATTGCTAATCCTTTCTAAACCGGCAGCCAATACCAACAATAAATGGATGTATCCTGCTGCAGTGCTAATTGGTTTTGGAGTTATAGACATCCTTTTTAAACAAATAGCCTTATACACTAGTCTTCCATTTACGAGTTCGCTATTTGTGATTTTCGCAATAGCCCTAACGCTAATGATTGTGACCAGTTTATATGATCTTATGGTACGAAAAACAAAATTAAGCGCCATCAACATCCTTTTCGGCGGATTGGTAGGTGCTTTTAACTTTGGTAATATCCTTTTCTATCTAAAAGCCCATCAAGCTTTTGCTGAAAATCCCTCAACTGTTTTTGCCGCAATGAATATGGGTGTTATTATTCTGGGGAGCCTTTTAGGTATTCTCGTTTTTAAAGAAAAAATGAGTAAACGAAACTATGTGGGTCTTGCGTTGGCATTAGTTTCTATTGTATTGATTGCGCTATCGCAAATCTACGTTTAGACTGCTGTTTTTCTCTTTGGAGTTCTTTTTAAACAATATTTTCCCTTTTTGTCAAGTACGATAATCCAACCCAATAAACTGAATAGTACAAATCCAATGGTCCACAATACTTTATCGGAGCTTATTATTTTAGTAGAACTATTTACTTAGCAACTTCCAATAATTATATAGATTACCGTTGAAATAACTCCAATACCTAGAATGATTGAGGAATTTTCAACATGATTTAATTTCAATAACGTTCCAATTAATGAGAAAAAAAAGCAATTACAAATGCTTTTAAAAATAAATTACTATTTTTAAATTCCAATCAATTTTAAACTTTTATTGTTGATTCTTTAGTTGGTTTTGCGAAACTAAATTCTAACGGCAGGACGCTTAGCGAGCTTCGTAACCGTTTATTTTTCAAGCGTAAATGTGATTTTTCACAAAATTCGCAATCTTGCTAAACGGCTGCTATCAGAAGATTTTATTATTCTATTCCCATTTTGTTTTGTGTACAATCAATGTACAAACTATTGTCTAAAAATAATTTGTTTCCCAACATACCTGTCATACCAGAAAATTTCATCATTGAGTATTGGGCTTGAGAAAATCCCTCTACATAAGTAACATTATTTAAAGGTATTTCGTGGTTGAAAATTTGTATTTTTTGGTTGCAGTTTGCTGTGTAAACAGTTAAAACTTTATCCCACGATTGTCCTTTTTCGATGTTTACTTTTGAGTTGGGTAATTTCAAGTTTTCCCATACTTCTTTGCTGGTTAATAATTCATAGGCACTTGTACCCGAATCAAATAAAAATTTATTATCTTTCCCATTTAATAAACTTCTAACGATGATTCTTCTATTTTTGAATTTAAAATCAAAGAGTTTGGTTTGAAATTGAGTGGGCACTTTTGATAAATTTAAAGCAATATAATTTTCTTTAAAATTGATGAGTGTTTTCCTGTCTTCCAGAATATCTGCTCCAATAGTCCCAATTATTTTTAGGGAGTCATTATTATGGTCATTTCCGAGATTATAAATTTTGAATTTATCAGAAGTGATTTTTGTTTTTCCAATATAAAAAGATGTTTTTGCAACTTCTTCATTTGTATATATTTGACGGATATTTTTAATTGATTTTGAGTAAAAAATAGTGTAGGGCGAACCTGTATCAAATTGCAAATAATAGGTTGCTGTGTCGCCTTCAAAATGTATGGGAAGCAACAATACGTTTTTTTCTGTACCCAACCACGTAAATGGAATAGAACCACTTTCATTTTCGGCTGTCAAATAATTTTTTTCTGGAGTAAATTTTTGGTCAAAATAAATATAGCCACCAAGTACAGCTAAAACCAAAACGACCATAAAAGTCAACATAATTTTCTTTAAAATTTTCATTTGCTTTTTTTACAAATTTCAACTTTAGAAAACTTTTTTTTGCAAAAGTAATACGCCAATTTTACGTCAATAGACTGACAAATTTTACAAATAATTGATTTTTAAATTTTTATGTAAATCGTTTCTTTGGTTTAAACTAATACCGTTTATAATAACCACCAATAATTTCAAGCAAATAATCAACAATAATGGAAATATAAAGAGTGGAAAATGTAGTGATAATCCTTTTTGAATAAACGGACTTGCGATTTGAGAAACAGCGAGTGCAACACCTAAAATGACTTGAACACTTACAATGCTTTTTCCCAATTCCTTGTTTTTTGTGTCCTTTGTTTTGTACGTCAAAATCAAAGGAAATACAACTCCTCCAAAAGGTATTATAAGTCCAAATAGACTAGAAAAATTAATCAATTTTGCTCTGTCAAGTTTTATAATTTCTTTGGAGGGAATTAGCTTTTCAGGTTCCGTTTCAAAGACACTTGCAAGAGCTCTCAAGGTATATCCTTTTGGGATATTACCTGCCTCAATCCTTTGAATTGTTCTTAGCGAAAGTCAACTTTTTTCGGCAAGTTCAGTTTGGGTTAAGTTTTTTTCCTCTCTTAAATATTGAACTATTGATTCCATTTTCGTTTTGTTTGCGGTTCTTGTAAACTTTCTGCTAACGTCAGTCTCTGTAATAACCTCCGTTTTTACATTTTGTATTCGGGTTGCTATCTTGTAAAAATCTCAAATTCTAAGAGACTTGTTTTAGGATTTTAGACAGTTTGACGGATGAGGCTATATGCAATAAGGTATTGCGGGCTAATTTCCTGTCCAGTTACACAGAACTTAGCGCGGGATAGAATGCTTAAATTAGCACAAAAACCCTTATTACATATAGCCTTTGTTATAGCCATGTGCTTTTATTTCTCTTGTCAAACTGTTGTCATTGTCAAGCTAAAACGTATCATTACGAATTAAATAATATATTTTGATTCGCCGCCAGCCTTTAAAAATAGCTCATTTATTTCCTTCTTAAATCCAACTATATCTAGTTCTCTATCCTTATATTGATAAATTAATTGTTCCAATTTATTTTTTATTTTGGCTAATTCTGCAATCCGCTTTTCTTTTTCTTCGTTTTGATACGTTAGCTCTTTATTAGCAATTATCAATTCAGCCGCACGTTTCGCTTTCTCCGCGCTTTGAAAGGCAAGTTCTATATTAGCAATTACTAATTCGGCTGCCCGTTTCTTTTTCTCTTCGGTTTGAAAATCCAACTCCAAATTAGCGATAATTAACTCGGCTACTCGCTTTCCTTTTTCTTCATTTTGAGTAAAAATTACTTTATAAGCATTGACTAATTCTTGTGTCAGTTGCTCACGTGTCTTGTCGTCAGTATCTTTTAAAGAATTTATGTAATGGAATTCCTGCTTTGGTTCCATTATTTCTTTAATGAGGTCATGTTCTATCTTGTCCCTGCTGTCCATATTGATATTTATTCTTATTAAATTCTCCTCGTTTTTTTTTAGCATTGGTTATAACGTTTTGCCACTTTGAGATGGCTGGAAATTCGTAACCGATTATTTTCCGTTAAAGATAAAATTTATTGCGAAACGTAAACGTGAATTTACTACAAAATTCGCAATCTTGCCAAACGGCGATTAGCAACAGTATAGTTCGTAACCGCTCAATTTTCGGCTTAACGAAAACTTGATGCGAAACGTTAATTCCACTAAACCCACAATCTCGCTAAATGGCGGTTAGTAACCGGTTATTTTTGTCGGAAATACGATTTAGCCGTAAACTTTTGAAGTTTCTGCTGGCAGTTATTATTTTTATTTAAACATCTCTTTATATTCGTTTTTAAATTTATATTCGGTTTGTCCCAAATATTTAATTTTTTTCTCAATTGCAGATTTCATAGTTATATAATTTCTATGATAAAATTCTGAAATTGAAGCAATTCGTTTTCCTTCATTAAGTATAAAAATATATTCATAACAACCTGATTTACTTGGTTGAATTAAGACATTAAATCCTTCTAAATCCTTTAACTTAAAAAACTTTTTTTTTCCAAGTCCAAAATATTTCTTTACTATAATCTTTTCATTTTGGATTTCTATTTTATGAGCTTTAGTTCTGAATTCATTTAAAAAAAAATAAATTACGAATATCAATAAAAGTAGAGGAATAAGAATCCCTGCTTTAGATGAATTTAAAGTTATATATAATAATCCAAATGCTAATGTTGTCGTAACCGTACAAATTATAATTGGAAGAATAGCAAATTTTGTTTTGTTATTCATTTGAGTACTTGTTATTGGGTTTTCCACTTTTGTATCTATAATTTTTACGTTAATCTTATCTTTTTAATTAGTTATTTAAACTCTTTTTAGCTATTTAATACCAATTTTCACTAATAACTGTCAATTTCTTATTATTTCTTTCATTCTGCGTGTTTTTGGCAGTAACTAGCTAATAACTAGTACATAACATCAAATACAAAGCTCTTTTCGCATATTCTTTTTTCAAAAATACCTTTTTACTCATTTAATTCTCAAAACAACCAAACATAAAAAACCGTCTAGAACTTAATCAAGACGGCTTTACTATAATTACTCTATTTCTTATGCTTCTTTCAAATTCAGTTTACTATTTTTTCGGCTAAAGCCAAAGTAAATCATTAGTCCTATAAGCAACCAGGCCGTGAAATAAATCCAGTTCCAAACACTTAGTTCGGCCATCATATACAAACAGCTCACTAGTCCTAGTAATGGAATTAAAGATAAGTTTTCACTGAAAGACCAGAACGTAAGTCCAACCAAAACAATAAGGAAAATCCACATTGGGATTTTGTGTTTAAACAAGCTAAGACCACTTTCATATTTAAGCGCATTATCTATTGGTAGTCCTGCCACAACAGCGGCGTATTTAACATCCTCTTTTTGGTACTGACTCAACAAATTTTCTAAATCCAAAGTCGCATCAGTCGTTTTTTGTGCTCCAATACTCACTAGGTAATCATACACTTTTTTAGATTCTTCTTTATTTAGAGAAGTGATAATATCAGTAGCGTTGTTTACTTGGGTTTCATTAGTAAGAAAGTCCATTGTTGCTTTATTATTATAATTGAAAGCAAAATATAGTCCTGCTGCCAACATAAAAGGAATAACGTATTTTGAATTTACATAGGGTGTTTTAAATTTCCCTCTTGGTATATCCGTTTTATTTTGCAATACCAAGACTCCTGCACAAACCAATACAAAGGCGAATAATGTCCCAATGCTGCATAAGTCAGTAACCATAGTCAAGTTTAAAAACAAGGCCGGGACAGCCACTACAAAACCAGTTACCACAGTGGCATAGGATGGTGTTTTAAATTTAGGGTGCACTCTGGAGAAACGTTTTGGTAATAAACCATCACGACTCATACTCATCCAAATACGCGGTTGCCCCATTTGAAAAACCAATAAAACACTAGCCATCGCAATCACGGCACTTACCGCAACAATACCAGACATCCATTTTAAATCTAATTTATGAAATACAAACGCTAAAGGATCACCCACATTTAACTCAGTGTAATTTACCATTCCCGTTAACACTAACGCAACAACAATATATAAGATAGTACATATTATGATTGCCCACATCATACCACGTGGTAAATCCCGCTGTGGATCCTTGCATTCCTCGGCAGTCGTAGAGATAGCGTCAAAACCAATATAGGCAAAGAAAACCGCCGATACGCCTTTCAAAACTCCGCTTACACCGTTAGGAGCAAAAGGAGTCCAATTATCAGTATCTACATAAAACACCCCCACTGAGATTACCAGAAGGATAATACACAACTTCACGACAACCATCACATTACTGGCGTTGCGTGATTCTTTCATTCCACGATATACTAAAGCCGTAATCAATATGACAATAAATAAGGCAGGTAAGTCGGCCACAAAGTGGAAAACACCTAATGTTGGCGAAGTAGTCCAAGCGGTGTATGCTGCTTTTAATCCTTCACTTAAATTCTCGTATGATTTTCCGCTTTGCATTAATGCTGTTGCGTCTTTAAATCCGTTTGATGCGGTTAGATAATCCATCTGAATCCATTGCGGTAGATGAATCCCCATACTTTCTAAGAGTCCTGTAAAGTAATCACTCCAAGATATGGCAACCGTAATATTCCCAATGGCATACTCCATGATTAATGCCCACCCAATAATCCACGCAATCAATTCTCCGAAGGCAACATAGGAATATGTATACGCACTTCCAGAAACGGGTACCATAGACGCAAACTCTGCATAAGCAAAGGCAGCAAAACTACAGGCAAGAGCCGTAAATAAAAAAAGGAAAATGACAGCAGGGCCTCCATCGGAGCTAGCCTTACCAATGGTACTAAAAATACCCGCACCTACTATTGCAGCAATACCAAAAGCGGTCAAATCTCTTGCCGTTAAATAACGACCTAGCGTTGCGTGGCCGTCGGCTTCATTTTTTTCAATCTGTTTTAAGATATCCTGAACGGTCTTCTTACGAAATAAACTTGAAAATGCCATGCATTAAATTTTTACATTAAAAACTATCATCCTGTAAATAATATTCCATTATTATAGTAATAACGTAAGTTTTATTTAAAAACCAAATGTATAAAACAATTTCAAATTCTAATGATACGACCCTTATTATTTATTAGACAATAATAAAAAGTCAAATATATAATTATCAGTGATTTAAAAAGTCAATCCTGTAATTAAGAATGCCGATAAAAATTAAAAAAAATGCAATAACAATTCCGTTGTAAAAATGAGCTTTCAAAAAGGCACAAATCCCATCTCTTAAAAGTTAAAAAGCGCTAATTATTTCTCAAAAGCATTCGAAATACTTAGCGGAGATTGTGTTTTTATCCAAAAGAAACTGAACCAACCAAAATACAAACTAGAATTGGTTTTTACATAGCGCCAATTTAATTATTGCCATTTATTTCCTTCCAAATTTTAGCAGTAAAATTATCTTTATAAATTAGTCTATTAGTGCGACTAGGATTGACACGATTAGTAAGAATGATTAAGAATCTTTCATTATCAGGATTCAAAAAGAAAAAAGTTCCAGTAAAACCAGTATGACCAAAATCATTTTTCTTATAAAAAGCATCTGGTTTTCGTTTATCAAAACCCAGTCCGCGATAAATTCCTTTTTTGACTAAGGGTGATTTTGTAAATGCTTTTACAACCTTCTTTTTTAGAATTTGTTTTCCTTGATATTTTCCTTTGTTTAACAACATGTGACAAATAGCAGAGATGGATGTCGCATTTGCAAATAATCCGGCATTCCCCGAAACGCCGCCAAAAATCGCCGCTGCTTCATCATGAACATAGCCTTTTATCGTATCTTTTCTGAACAAATTATCAATTTCAGTAGGGATCACATTTTTCTCAGATGTCCACTTTAAGGGATTGTATCCAATGTTTGAAATACCTAATTCACTATAAATTCCTTTTGCCAGTTGATCTAGTTTCATTCCCGTTTTTGACTCAATCATTTGTTTTACAAGAATCAAATTTAGGTCACTGTATAAATAATTCCCTCGTGGACTAGTATTGGCTGCCCCTATTTTTTCATAGACTGTTTTATAAAATTCAGGATTTAACCACATGTTTTTATAAATCTGAATATAATTTTCTTTTGGTTCGAATGACAAATAGTTCTCATCATACACTATATTTATATTTACATACATATTGTCAAATAGCTCAGGATAATTCTCCGATTTTTGACTATTTAAAAATGGTAACCCATCAGATGTAGACAACAAACTTTGATAAAAAGTAATCGATGGAGTAAGTCCCGTTGTATGCGTTAATAATTCAAAAAGTGTTAAATCATTTATAGCTGTGTTTTTATAAATCCCTACTACATCACCTACTTTATCATTTAAATTAATTTTATTTTCTCCAACTAAACGAATGGCTACAAGAGTCCCTCCTAACACTTTAGACATAGAAGCCAAATCATAGACATCTTCTTCTTTTACTACTTCTTTTTTTGAGTAATCATGGTAGCCGTAATTTTTTGAAATGAAAATTGAATCTTTACTACCTACAATAACTTGAGCTCCCGGAAAAAAACTTTTTTCAAGTGCATTATGCATCATAGAATCAATAAAAACTTCGTTCTGCTTGGTATCGAAAGGTTTTTTTGATTTTTTTAATGAACCGCAACCCATTTCTAAAAGAACCAATAGTACAAGGAATATTCTAATTGCTGACTTCTTCATATTTTTATTTATGGATTAATTCTTAAATCTTGTGCCGCCATAATGGGTTCGTTGTTAGTTCCAGTAATGACAATTTTAATTGCTTTTACAGCCTGTTCTGGATAGATAGACGCGTTTCCATAATCAAAGGAATCGCCTTTTATAAAATCAACACCATTATAGGAATATTCGACAAAACCATCATTAATAATAAATCTTGGGTGGTGCGGAATTCCTGTTAGCACATCAATTTTAGAAGAAGAAACAGGATTAGTAAAAGTGTATAAAATCCAGTCGCCCTTAACACAAGGAACGTCAGTACGCAAATAGCTTTCTAAATTATAATCTTCTAATCTAGAAAATGGAAATTTTGGATTTTCGGCCATCGATGAAGTCACTTTTACTTCTGGTTCCTGATAAGGACTACAGTCAAAATTTACTTTAGCAGCAGATTCTTTCCCTTCTTTATTTTCGACTATGAAATCCAAATGATAGTGATTTTTTTCATTGTAATTTTCAGTCAAAAAACGCAATCTGAATTTTGATTTTAAAGCCTGCTGAGTAGCATACATTTGTATTAATTTATCATTTTCAAAAAGCGAAACTTCGCTAACAAATCCGCTCATGGTTTCATCAGCTATTGGATTAAAAGTGAGATACCAAATCCCATTTTTGTCTATGTTCTCCGAAATATTCTCCGAAATTTTTATAATTCCAACTTTAGAAGTAGTCCAATTTGCCACTGGTAGTTTCTCTACTTTTACTGCAGGGCTTGCGGTATTTTCATTAAAAAAGGTACGAAACATGTATTTTTCATAATACTTTGTTTCAATTGGGTTTGTATATAAAGGGGATTGAGTCGTAGGTTCGTTTCCTTGCGCATCATAGCGTACTATCGCTCCTTCATACGGCAATGTTACGGTAATGCTTCCGTTTTTATAAATCGCTGTTGGTGGAAAATCTCTAAAAGCAATTCCCATATTAGATAATCGTTGCAAATGACTATTTGTTAATCTTCCATAGAAATCTTTCCAGTTTTTAGATTCTTTTTTAGACCAAGCAATTTCAGATAAAGCACTAATTCTCGGGTAACTCTGATACTCCATGAATCATGCTGGCAAATCTAGGTATTCACTCCACAAAGCACCTTGCACTCCTTTAATTAATTTTTGTTCTTCTAATGATAAATCATTTTCAGGAATGGGTTCAAACGAATAAACTCTTTTAGTATCAGTAATGGCTGCCCAGCGATGACCTCGTTCATTTTCAGATTGTGCCATATCAAAATAAGTGTATTGTCCCGGAATCATAACTGTAGGATGTCCTTTTTTGACCGACTCTATTCCGTAACTTATTCCCTGCCATGCAAAAATCTGTGTTTTAGGACTTAGTTCACCGCCCTTAATAATTTCGTTCCAACCCGCTGTTTTTCTATCGTACTTTTCGACAATTTTTTCAATACGTCTAAAAAAATAGTTCTGAAGCTGAAAAGTATCAGTGTATCCTTCTTTTTTCATCACCGCTTGACATTTTGGGCATTGTCCCCACGTAGCGCGGTTTACCTCATCGCCTGCAACATGCATGTATTCAAAAGGAAAAATTTCTGTAAATTCTCGAATTATAGAATCTAGAATTTGATAATTTTCCTCGCGTCCTACACACCATACATTTTTTACTTCGCCCTGAACACTTTTTGTTTCCTGCGATGTAACACAACCTATTTCTGGATAAGAGGCTGTTACTGCACGAGAATGCCCCGGAATTTCGATTTCTGGCATAATTGAAACACCCCGTTCTAAAGCATAAGAAACAACTTCTTTTATATCTTCTTGCGTATAATATCCTCCATAACGCTTATTTCCAGAACCATAAGAAGGTAACAAAACTTCTCCTGGTCCTCTAAAACCGCCTTTTAAAGTTAAATCTGGCATTGATTTAATTTCGATTCTCCAGCCATTATCATCTGTAAGGTGCCAATGAAAAATATTCATCTTATGCGCTGCTAACCAATCAATATAGTTTTTGACGGTTTGTTTGTCAAAAAACTGCCTTGACACGTCAAGCATCATTCCGCGCCATTCAAAACGAGGGTAATCTTCAATTTCGACAAAAGGAATTGTTCCTCTTCTTACCTCTTTTGCAGAAAAAATTTGTAATAACGTTTGAAAACCATTCAAGAC
Organism: Flavobacterium sp. Arc3; assembly: GCF_041431375.1. Classification (NCBI taxonomy): domain Bacteria; kingdom Pseudomonadati; phylum Bacteroidota; class Flavobacteriia; order Flavobacteriales; family Flavobacteriaceae; genus Flavobacterium; species Flavobacterium sp. Arc3. The sequence goes on from NZ_JASMRI010000016.1 coordinate 46,948, forward strand.
TCCGTTTGTAGACTTTCCTTTTACGAGAACTCCTTTTCTAGTTACACTCAAGGTATAACCATCATTTGGGATATTCATTTTTTCATCTACTAAGAACTGAATTGCATTGTTTTTATGTTTATTACCAATTGAAATTTTCGGGGTAATTCCAGTATTTTTTAGAAATTTATCATTTATAAAGACAGCACTTTTATGTACTTTTTCATCAAGAATAAGATGTACCGATGCTGGTATGATAAACGTTCTTGGCTGCTGTTCTATCTTGACCGGTTTTGGAATCAGATCTAGTTTTTGAGCTTGTATTACATTCAAAGAAGTCAAGAAAACAGCTATGAGTAGAATATATTTTTTCATCTTATTTATTTAAAATTATAATGGGATGATCTAGCAAATAAAAATGTTTTTTGCAAGCGCTTCTTTCGCCTTATGCTTTTGTATGGGATAAGACTAAGCTAAACGCGACTATTCATTCCTCTTTTTATGCTTCTATTACTCCCTAACTGTCTCATTAAAAAAATTATGAAAAAACAGCAATTGAAATTTTAAAGAGTTTTCCCAATATTCAATATTGTGTTTTCCTGGACGTTCGATATAATCATGATCAATCTTTAAAGATAGCATCTTGTCATGAAGGTTTCTATTTACATCAATAAAAAAATCGTCAACACCACAATCAATAATCAGCTTTAATTTATTGCTTTTTGCCAAATCAAGCATATTGATAACCGTATTTTTCTCCCAATTTTCAGGAAAATCTGTTATGGAACCAATCCGTTTTTTTATATCCCAGTTTTCAGAAAATGGACGAATATCAACTCCGCCACTCATACTTCCTGCCGCTCCATATAGATCCTGATGCTTCAATGCCAAATACAATGCTCCGTGCCCTCCCATAGAAAATCTGATATCGCTCTACTATCCCGACTTGCAATCGTTTTGTAATTTTTATCTATAAAAGGAACTAATTCATCCATTATATAGGTCTCATATTTAAAAGCAGGATCAATCGGACTATCAAAGTACCAACTTGAATAACCTCCATCTACTCCTATTACTATAAAACCATATTTATCAACTTGCTTTGCAACCTCTTTAAAACTTTTTACCCAAGTAGCATAATTTCCGCTGTACCCATTTAGTAGATAAACAACTGGAAAGTTTTTACTACTTTCATCATAGCTGTCAGGAGTTATAACGCAGCTAGAAATATTTTTATTCATTGCTGCGCTGTACACTTGTAGGGTATCTACCTTAGCGGCTCTAGCATAAAAAAAAGCGAACAAGAAAAGCGTTACATATACTATTTTTTTCATAGCATTATAGTTTGTTTTGGTTTTAAAAAAGACTAACCATTTGATCTAAAATAGCTAAAAAAAGCCTTTTCAATTACCCAGAAAGAACAATCAATTTCGATAAATCTATTTTAGAAAAGTATTTAAAATACTTACCGGATGTTGTGCTTTTCTATTTGTTCCATCAAAAATTTGATGACGACAACTTGTTCCTGCGGCAGCAATGGCAGTTGTTGGAGCGGTACTTCTAATTTTTGGAAACAGGGTGTCCTCACCCATTTGCATACTTATTTCATAATGCTCTTTTTCATAGCCAAAAGAACCCGCCATACCACAGCAACCTGAATTAAAGATTGTAACCGTACAGTTTTTTGGAACGTTCAACATGGTAAAAGTAGCCTCTATTGAACTCAAGGATTTTTGATGGCAATGGCCATGAATTTTGATTTCTCGTACTTCCTCAGAAAATTGTTCAGAACGAATTTTACCTGCCGTAATTTCCCTTTTGAAAAACTCTTCTATTGTCAAGCAGTTTTTCGCCAAAGTTTCGGCAGAAGCCTTATCATCAGCCAGACGAACGTATTCATCTCTAAAAGTCAATATTGCAGATGGTTCGATTCCGATCAACGGAATTTCAGCCGACACAATTGCTTTAAAAGTATTCACATTTTTAGTAGCAATTGCTTTTGCTTCTTCCAGAAAACCTTTGGAGATGTAGGCTCTCCCACTTTCTTCATGATCTACAAAAAGAACTTCGTAGCCTAATTTTGATAGTAATTCATACGCATCTATCCCTACTGTAACGTCATAATAATTCGTGAATTCATCACAAAACAAATATAATTTTCCGTTTACAAATGAAGTAGTTGTCGTTTTTGATTTGTTATTTTCAATCCATTTCCTGAATGTTTTGGGAGCTAATAATGGCACTTCTCTTTTAGGAGCCACACCCATTCCTTTTTTTATTAAGGGTTGATTGACCATGAAATTTGTCAATGCTGGAAAAATACTTCCAAGTTTATTCAGTTTAGCATTATTAGCAAAAATTTTATTTCGAAGAGAAAAACCATTTTCTTTTTGGTATTGGTATAAAAACTCTGCTTTAAGCGCACCCACATCTACATTAGACGGGCACTCGCTAGCGCAGGCTTTACAACTTATACAAAGTTCAAAAACCTCATACAATTCCTTGTGATTGAATTTATTATCTTTTTCTGAATGTGTCAAATATTCGCGTAAAGTATTTGCACGGGCACGAGTAGTATCCTTCTCGTTACGAGTTGCACGATAACTCGGACACATAGTCCCTCCTGCCGATGGTAATTTACGACAATCGCCAGAGCCATTACATTTTTCAGCAGCTCTTAAAACTCCCATACTATCTGAAAAATCTTGAATTGTTTTGATATTAGGTTCTTCTCGCCCTGTTTCAAAACGGAGATTTTCATCCATTTTTAACGCATTGACAATTTTCCCCATATTCAAAACTGAATTTGGGTCGAAAGCTAATTTGATCCGTTTTAATAATTCGTAGTTTTTTTCACCAATCATAAAAGGCAAAAATTCGCCCCGTACGATTCCGTCACCATGTTCCCCACTTAATGAACCGCGGTATTTTTTTACTAAATGTGCCACTTCGGTAGCAATATTTCGAAACTGATAAACGCCGTCTTTTGTTTTTAAATTCAAAACAGGACGCAAATGCAGTTCACCAGCACCAGCATGAGCATAATAAATTGCGTCTTGGCCGTGGCGTTTCATCATTGCCGAAAAGTCTGCGATATAATTAGGCAAATCACTCAATTCAACAGCGGTATCTTCAATAGAATCGGCAGCTTTTTCATCACCTACAATACTTCCTAAAAGTCCGAGACCCGCTTTTCTAAGTTCGTTTACTTTTTCAATATCGGCACCGTATAATTTTGGCGAAGCATAACCAAAATGGTTCTCTTCTAAATCTTTGATTAAAGCATCTGCTTGCATTTCCGCATCTTCCATACTTGTGTGCGAAGCCACTTCAAACATCATTATTGCTTTGGGTTCACCCTGAATAAAAAACCTATTTTTACTTTGCTCTTTGTTTGTTTTAGTACAATCCAGAATAGTATCATCGATCATTTCACAAGTGTACAAATGATGTTTCATGGCAATCATAACAGCTTCTAAACTCTCTTGAACACTAGTAAAATGAGTTACTACCATCACATTATTAGTGGGGGGTAAATCATCAACTTTTAAAGTGACCTCAGTAGTAAAAGCTAAAGTTCCCTCAGAACCACAAAGCAGTTTCCCCACATTAATCGTGGGTTGGCTTCCGCCAAAAAGATCAGAATACAACAGCATATCTACTGCATATCCTGTATTTCTTCTATGAATTTCTGGTTTCGGGAATTCTTTTACAATTTCCTTCTGTGTAGCTTCATTCGATAATTCCTCGTAAAGGCTTCTGTAGATTTTATTTTCGAGAGAATCGCCTTTTGTTTTTTCAATAAATTCAGCCGAAGTTAATTCACCAAAAATAACTTGCGAACCATCACTTAAAATTGCTTTTATCTCAACAATTTTATCTCTGGTAACCCCGTAACGTATCGATGTGGTTCCAGATGAATTATTCCCTACCATTCCTCCTATCATACACCGATTAGAAGTAGAAGTATTAGGGCCAAAAAATAATCCGTGCGGTTTTAAATATAAATTCAACTCATCCCTGATAACACCGGGCTGAACTGTAATCGTTTTATTTTCTTTATCAAAAGAGACAATCTTAGTAAAATATTTAGACACATCTACTATAATACCACTACCAACTGTTTGTCCTGCTAGAGAAGTTCCTGCGGTTCTAGGCGTTAGAGCAATCTTGTTTTCCTTGGCAAAACGGACCAACGTTATAATATCAGCCTCATTTTTTGGTAACGCTGCCGCCAAAGGCATTATTCTGTAAGCAGAAGCATCTGTTGCATAGAGTGTTTTATGAAGATCATCGTATAGAAGAGTTCCTTCTAAAGATGCAGCTAATTCTTTTAATGGGGGCAAGTTGGACATTGTAAATTGTATTGCTTTTGTTTTCACAAATATAAATGATAGTACAGTATAATGGAACAATTATGACTATTAAAACAAAACTGCTAATCGTCATTTTGTTATAGCAGCCTTCATCGTATTTTTATTTAGTAATCAAATCGCTTAAAAGCTTCTATCGCTTCATATTCAGCTAAACCTAAGTTATCGTAGCTTTTTGCTGTGCTTTTATTACGTTCCTCTGCCCTTACCCAAAATTCTCTGGAATCATTCCCTTGAAACATAACGCGATCCTTTTGAGACTGATGGAATAAGATAGCATGTCTTTTTAACATGACTTCATCCGGACTAAGCGGAACTGCCATGTCAATTTCATCAATAGCCCATTCATGCCAAGCGCCTCTATACAACCACAACCAGCAATCATCCATAAACGACTTGCTTTTTAGCGTAGCCATAGCTGCAAAAATAGCATTCAAACAAACCTCATGAGTACCATGCGGATCTGCTAAATCTCCTGCAGCAAACACCTGATGTGGTCTTATTTTTTCAATAATATCCATAACAATGGTAATATCAATTGCAGCTAACGGATTTTTCTTGATTTGGCCTGTTTCATAAAACGGTAAATCCAAAAAGTGAATATTAGCATCATTCAAACCAATATATCTGGTTGCAGCATACGATTCACGTCTTCTTATAAGCCCTTTTAATTTTCGAACTTCAAGCGAATCCATTTCATCTTCCTTTTTATTGTTTAAAAAATGAATCACCTCTTTAAAATCTATTTTAGCGCGATCATCGCCAATAAAATCAGTGCATACCTCAGCAAACTTCAAAGCTTCATCATCTGTTACGGCAATGTTACCCGATGTTTGATAAACTACATGAACATCGTGTCCTTGCTTAATTAATTTTGAGAAAGTACCTCCCATTGAAATCACATCGTCATCTGGATGAGGACTAAAAAGAATAATTCTCTTTTGAGACGGATTAGCTCTTTCTGGTCTGTTACTATCATCAGTATCAGGTTTCCCTCCAGGCCATCCAGTAATCGTGCGCTGTAACTGATTAAACATATTAATATTCAAATCATAAGAAGATCCTTCCTGCGCTAATAAATCAGACATTCCATTGTTATTGTAATCTCTGTCTGTTAGTTTTAAAATGGATTGATTTGTTTGTTGACATAGCCAAACAATTGCCTTACTTTTTAATGCTGGCGTCCAAACACATTCTTCTACTAGCCAAGGCGTTTTTAGTCGCGTTAATTCAGAAGCTGCCGAATGATCTAACACAAAGGTCGTGTTATCATGATTTTGCAAAAAAGTAGCAGGGATTTCAGCGCTAATACCTCCTTGAATCGTTCTTTTAATTATATCTGCTTTGTTTTGTCCCCAAGCTAATAAAACAATCCTCTTAGATCTAAGAATTGTAGAAACGCCCATGGTTATCGCTCTTGTAGGAACATTGCTTATTCCGTTAAAATCTGATGAAGCATCTACCTTTGTAATGTGGTCAAGCGTTATTAATCGTGTTCCAGAATTGATATGTGATCCTGGCTCATTGAAACCCACGTGTCCTGTACGCCCTATTCCCAATAATTGAAAGTCAAGACCACCAACACTTTTAATTTTCAATTCATAATCAGTACAGTATTGATGTAAATCCTCAAGAGCTACTGCACCATCAGGTACGTTTATATTTTCAGGGGCGATATCAATATGATTGAAAAGGTGGGCATGCATGAAATAGTGATAACTTTGCTTATTTTCTTTTTTCATTGGATAATATTCATCCAAATTAAAAGTAATCACATTACTAAAGCTAAGCCCCTCTTCTTTATGCAAACGCACTAATTCATCATAAACTCTTATAGGAGAAGAACCAGTAGCTAAACCTAGTACGCATTTTTTATTTTCTGATTGCTTTACTTTAATTAGTGTCGCTATTTCTTGAGCAACTGCTTTTGAAGCATCTACCGAATTTTTAAAAATTTCATTATGAATTTTCTCAAATCGGGTTGTTTCATATTTTCCAGGTGCTACATAGTTTAGATTACGAATTGCTTCCATAGTTTAGTTGTATTTTAAGAAAGTTAATACAACAAATATAGAAAATAAAAACATAAAAATGCGTTTCAATGCGTTATTTTAATAATAAATTATTGAATAACGCAAAATAACGCATTAAAGTATAGTGACCCCAGCTTTACGGTATTCTTCTAACACCTCATCCTCTGGATTTAAGTCAGTTATCATCGTATTTAAGCTACTAATCTCACAAACTACGTGAGGCATCTTCCTATTTAATTTTTCAGCAGTTAGCATTAAAATGACCTTATCAGATGCTTCCAGCATTGCTTTTTTAACAATCGAAACTTCATAACCTGTTTCGGTTAGCCCTTGCTTAGCACTTATACTACTCACCCCCATAAAACAAATATCTGCTTTGATTTTAGACAAAACCTTAAGCACATCCATTCCAATGGTTACCATGGCGTTTTTTTGTATCTTACCACCAATAAATATTAAGTCAATATTCGGGTATTGAGATAATTGCATTGCTATAGGCAAACTATACGTATAGATTGTTGCGCTTAATAATGGCGGAATTAATTTAGAAAAAACCAAGTTTGTAGTACCTCCACTCATAATAATTACCTGACCATCATGAAGTAAAGAAAGTGCCTTATGGCCTATTTCGTTTTTCTGTGTTTCGTTAGATATTACTATATCAAAAACATTTCTAGGCTTATCTGCAATAGGAATCGCGCCACCATATACTTTCTCAAGAAGACCTCTTTCATGCAACTTGTTTAAGTCTCTTCTAATAGTATCTTCGGACACAGCCAATAACTCAGCTAACTCTACGGTACTAACTCGCTGTTCTTCAGCAATTTTATTCATTATATAATTGCGCCTTTCTGCTTTTAACATCGTGATAAAGTAAATGATAGAGTACAAATGTATTAAAATAAATCATTAATATGGAGACGATTAGGGACACCCAAGGATTAAAACAACTTTCGACCCCAAAAAAAATGCGTTATAATGCATTATTTGAGTAAAAAATTAAAATACATCTGATAACATCGCATTTGTATGCATAAAATAAATACATTTGTGTACTAACTAAAACGTAAACCAAATAATTATGAAAAAATTATTCCTGATTTCATTATTGTTTATTTTTGTTCAAACCACATTTGCACAAACAAAAACAATTACTGGAACTGTAAAGAACAAAGCTGATGGAATTCCTATTCCGGGAGTTACAGTACTTATTAAAGGTACTACAAAAAGTAGCATCACTGATCTAGATGGTAACTACTTGATTAATGCATCGCCTAATGATGCTCTTATTTTTAGTTATATTGGTTTTGAAACCAGAGAATTAAAAGTAACAGAAAAAACAACTAATTTCAGCATCAATTTATCTGAAGAACTTAATACCCTAAACGAAGTTGTTGTCTTGGGTTCTACGGTACGAGTAACTAGAAAAGAACTTGGAAATGCAGTTACAAGTTTGAAAGCAGAAGAACTCAATCAAGCAAAACCTGTAGATCTTTCATCTGCTTTACAAGGAAAGATTGCTGGTGCCCAAGTTTCTCAAAACTCTGGAGATCCAGCTGGTGGATTCAGCATAAAACTTAGAGGAACTTCTTCTATCCTAGGTTCCTCAGATCCTTTGTATGTTATTGATGGTGTTGTATTGAATAATGCAACTACAAATCTTACAAACCTTAATGTAAGTAAAGGAAATTCAAACCTACAAATTGGACAAAACAGGTCGTCTGACATAAACCCGAACGACATTGAAAGCATTGAAGTCCTAAACGGAGGTGCTGCGGCAGCAATATATGGTTCCAGAGCTGCAAATGGAGTTATTTTGATCTCAACAAAAAAAGGAAAATCAGGAGAAACGAAGTATACGTTTTCAACAAGTCTGACTTCAAATAGCCTACGTAAAAAAGTTGGTGTTAATATGTCTGACAAACAATTCGTCAATTCTTCTCCAGCATTATTTCCAATACAAGGACAAGCTGCAACTGCAACTACCGTATTAGTAGCTGGAAGAAATTTAGAAACACGAACCATTTCTGGAATTAAAAGGTATGATTATCAAGATGATATTTTTACCACTGGAATAGGAAATGACACCTATTTTTCTTTAAGAGGCGGCGATGATAAAACAAAATATTTTTCATCTATTGGTTATTTAAAAAATGAAGGAATTGTTAAAAATACTGATTTTGAAAGATTAGGAGCCAAAATAAGATTACAGCATGACTTCAGTGACAAATTAACAGCGTCGATTGGCTTAAATTATATTACTTCTAGCTCGAATGAGAAACCAGATGGTAATGTTTTTTGGAGCCCAATTAATTCGATAACTATCACAAATAATATTTATGACATCAATCAAAGAAGCTCAAATGGTGATTTAATGTCAGTAGATCCAAATAGAGTAAATCCTTTATCTGTAATTGAAACTTTCAACATTACACAAAAAACAGATCGTATGGTTTCTGATATTCAATTGAATTATAAACCATTCAAAAACTTTAATGCTGACTTCATTTTTGGATTAGACAATTACAACCAAAAAGGAAAAGTTTTTATACCAAGATATCCATACTCTCCCGTGAATGGAACTTATTTTAATGACGGTTATGTTTCTGAAGCCTCAAATAGAGTCGTGCAATTCAACAATGATTTGAACTTGAGATACCTTTGGAATATCACTAAAAATATAAAACTAACCTCATTTGCAGGTTATAATATGCAAACTTACAGAGACGAACTTTTTGCGATTGAAGGTCGAGACTTAAAACCGTTTGTTCAAACAATTAATGCTTTTAACACATTGCTTCCAGGATCTCCTAGCGCGGGTGAATCAAAATATAATCTATGGGGTTACTATTTGCAAGAAACTATTGGGATCAATGACAAACTTTTCATAACTATAGCAGGAAGACAAGATGCCTCAACTGTTTTTTCAAAAGAAAACCGCTCACAGTTTTATCCTAAAGTAAGTGCTAGTTATGTATTGTCTGATGAGAAATTCATGCAAGACTCTCCTATAAGTTCAGCCCGTTTACGTGGTTCTTGGGGAGAATCTGGGAGTTTGACAGCAATAACTCCTTATGCTAGATTCACAAATTATTCTACAGGAAACCTTATCGGAAATACTTCCTTTACCCTTGAAGGCTTCAAAAAAGGAAATTTAGACTTACGCCCTGAAAAAAGCTCAACATACGAGGTTGGTGCTGACCTAGGCTTTCTTAGCGACCGTATAAATCTGTCTTTTAGTTATTACAATGCAGATATAGTAGACTTATTATTACCGGTACAACTAGCAAGTTCAACAGGATCTACCAATACCATCCAAAATATTGGAGAAATGAATAATAAAGGTTTAGAAATTGGATTGCGATATGATGTGATCAAGAAAGAAGATCTTAATCTTGATGTGTATGTAAACTACAGCAGCAATAGAAATAAAGTGACTGGTTTGCCGCAGCAAAGATTCAAATTAGACAGTAATCCTTCTGGAGCACCAGTATTTGTAGAAAAAGGACAACCAATTGGTATTTATTATGGTACGTATTACGCTAGAAACACAGACGGTAGCTTGCTACTTACTGCAAATGGATATCCACAAGTTGAAAAAGGAGATGCTCTAACTGGAAATCCTACGAGAGATGCAAGTGGACAACCTACAGGAACTATCCTTAATACAAAAATAGGAGATCCTAATCCAGATTACATTATCTCTTTCGGTGCCAATTTAAATTACAAAAAATTTGGTATGTCTATTTTATTTGACGGTGTTCAGGGTGTGGATGTATTTGATGCAGATTACAGAACAAGACAAGGAGTTGGAAATGGAGAATTAGTTGAAAAAGAACTTAATGGGGAATTACCCAGAGGATATATATGGTCGATATATGGAATTGAAGAATTTAGAGTTGTAGATGGTAGTTACATCAAATTGAGAGAAGTTTCGTTTAGTTATTCTTTCGGGAAATTGAATAGCTTTTTTGATGACTTAACTATTAATGCAAGTGGTAGAAACTTATTCTCCTGGGATAAATTCACAAGTTTCGACCCTGAAACTAACTCTGGAGGGCAATCATCAGTAGCTAAATATAATTTTGGTACAGTACCAATCCCTAGATCATATTCATTAGCGTTAAAATTTCAATTTTAATAAAAAAAAGAAAAACAAATGAAGAAAATATTTATAATCATACTAATAGTAAGTGTTTCATTTACTTCTTGCAACGAGGAATTCTTAGATCCAACTAAGCCTTCACAAGAACAAATTCTTAATAGTAGAGATGGTTTAATAGGAGCTGCAAATGGTTTACAACAGTTATGGAGTACATCAAGAATAAGCCCTGTTTATACTATTATCACAGCAAACGGATTTACTACTAATGAATTGAGACTAATCAATGCTGGTAATGCAGAGGAGGGTGAACTGTCGATTGGGGGTGTTTCTTTAACTGCTAAAAATGGACTAACCAATAACCTATGGTCACAATGCTTAGTAATTAATGCAGAGTCCCAAAAAATACTAGATAACATTAATGTTATCACCGTTGAAAGTGAAAAAGCTAGTATTTTAACCCATGCATCAATATATAAGGCAATGGCATTGGGCACGTTAATTCAATTTTATGAGAGCGTTCCATTGAAAACAATGAAAAATGCTCCATTTAACTCAAGAACTGAAGTACTAAGTGCAGTAATAGCTACATTAAAATCTACCGAACCTTTTTTAGCTAATGCCAATGGGTTTACAGGTTTAATATCTGGTATTAACTATAAAAACACAGTAAATGCTCTTTTAGCCCGTTACTATCTCATGTCTAATAATTATGATAAAGCATTAGAACATGCTAATTTAGTTGATCTAAAGTCTAAATCAACTTTTTTATACGATGCAGTAAGTAATAACCCAATTGCATTCAATTCAATTTTAACAAATAATGTATATCAGCCAATAGATAGAAGTTTTGGCTTACCTAGCAATCTAGCACCAATAAGCATAGATGCACGTATTGCCTTTTATATCACTCCGGGTTCAAGTCCAACGACTGCCGCTGGTTTTTTTAATTCAAATATAAAAGCAATACCTGTTTATTTACCTGGAGAAATCACATTAATAAAAGCGGAGGCTTATGCTAGAAAGACTCCCAATATGCTTGTTGAAGCAAAAGTAGAACTAGACAAGATCTTAACTAAAACAGCGGCAAATGATGCCTTTGGGATTGGTGCAAATTTACCGCCTTACACTGGCTTACTAAATCAATCGAGCCTTTTGTCTGAAATTTACAGAAATCGTTGTGTCGAATTATACATGTCAGGTCTAAAATTAGAAGATACTAGACGTTTTGACCGTCCAACGACAGAAAGAAACCGAAATTGGTATCCTTATCCAGACTCTGAACGTTTAAACAATACTAATACACCTGCAGATCCTGCTAATTAAAAAAGAAAAATCAACAACGAGGTAATTAGAAATATTTACCTCGTCGTTTTTTTAAATCAGCTTTAATTATAAAAAAAATGGTTTAGTTATTCGAATTATTGTAGGTGGTGATTCTGCAATGTGAAAAGCAGTTAAAAATGCCAAAGATGACTATAACCCAGCTTGGGATGATTAAAAAAAGTAAGAAATTACTAGTATGGGTTTTGTAATAAGGTACGTGGTAACAAAAAATTAGTAGAAAGAGGTATTAAAATGCTTATTGATGAATTGGAAATTAATGAGGATGATGCTCAACAATTAGTATTAGAACACAAAAGAGTCAGAGTAGCAATACTTGCCAATAAGTTAGCGAAATAATTTAAAATGTTCAAAACAGATATTTATAATTCTAAACCTTAGCAAAACAAATCAAGATTACTTTTAGTTCTAGTTTAGTCCATTATGGGAAAAGAAAAATTTAAAAATTGAACAGATGAATAAAAATATTGAATCGCTTTATAACATTGCAAGAAAACCTGTTCGAAAAATTATAGGGTTAATGTCTGGTACCTCGTTAGATGGTCTTGACATAGCCTTATGTGAAATTTCAGGTTCAGGAGAAAATACAAATGTTAAAGTAACTCATTTTGAGACTTCGGATTACTCTGAAGACATCAAGAAGGAAATCCGTACCGTTTTTGCTAAAAAAAACATTGATTTTCGACATTTGGCATTATTAAACGAATGGATTGGCTTGCTGCATGCTCAAAAGATTAATGAAGCCCTTCATAAATGGGATTTAAAATCTTCTGAAATTGATATTATAGCTTCTCACGGACAAACTGTAATGCATATCCCTAAAACCCAACATAAAATAGATAAGTTTCCAAATGCGACGCTTCAAATTGGTGATGGAGATCATATAGCTGTAAAAACCGGTATTATCACAATATCTGATTTTAGACAAAAACATCTTGCAGCAGGAGGCGAAGGCGCACCGCTGGCAGTTTACGGAGACTATTTCCTTTTTGGAAAAAAGGGAGAAAATAGAATTATGCTAAATTTAGGAGGAATAGCAAACTTTACTTATTTACCATCAACTATGAATTCTGAAGATGTTTTTGTCACCGATACAGGGACAGGAAATACTTTAATTGATGCATTCACCCGATTACACTTTCCAGAGATGTCGTATGATAAAGATGCTGCAATAGCAAAAAAAGGTCAAGTGAACCAAGACCTTCTTTCTCAACTTAAATCAGATATATTCTTCAAAACTGCATTCCCAAAAACTACAGGTCCTGAATTATTTAATATTGAATATGTTCAAAAAGCTATCGTACAAAGTAACAATGAAGATATTAGTATCTCAGACTTATTAGCAACCTTAACCCGTTTTAGTGCCGAAACAATTATTGAAGCTATAGAATATCCAATTAAAAACTCCGGTTTAAATATCTGTGAGTTTACTGTTTACGTCTCAGGAGGAGGCATGCACAACCCCTTATTGATTCAATATTTAAATGAATTACTGCCTTGTAAGTTTAAAAGAACCGATGAATTAGGCATTTTAGGAGATGCAAAGGAAGCCGTATTATTTGCAGTTTTAGCTAACGAAACTTTATCTGGCGGTGAAGCTGAATTCGGAAAAAGAGAAGGTGTTCCGTCCATTTCAATGGGTAAAATTTCATTTCCTAATTAAAAATGATTTTTGAACAATTTTAGGTAATAGTCTTTTTAAGAAATGTTATCTCAATTTTTATGATTATAGTCGGCAAGCCAGTGAGCTTTCAAGACACTTCTACTCGATTGTCCCATGTAAATAGGCACGCTTGTAATCCTCTCTACCTAATTTTATTTACGTTTATTTTTGTTGGGTATTTCGTCCATAGCTTCGTTGTATTTTAAGAAAGTTAACTCCACAAATACAGAAAAAAAAATGCACAGACATGCGTTATCTCAACAACTACTTTTTAAACAATGCTAAATCACGCATTAAAGTATGGTTATCCCAGCTCTACTGTATTCTTCTAAGACCTCGTCCTCTGGATTTAAGTCAGTTATCATCGTATTTAAGCTACTAATCTCACAAACTACGTGAGGCATCTTAGTATTCAATTTTTCAGCAGTTAACATTAAAACTACCTTATCAGATGCTTCCAGCATTGCTTTTTTAACAATCGAAACTTCATAACCTGTTTCGGTTAGTCCCTGCTTAGCACTTACGCTACTCACCCCCATAAAACAAATGTCTGCTTTGATTTTAGACAAAACCTTAAGCACATCCATTCCAATGGTTACCATGGCATTTTTTTGCATCTTACCACCAATAAATATTAAGTCAATATTCGGGTATTGAGATAATTGCATTGCAATAGGCAAACTATATGTATAGATTGTTGCGTTTAATAACGGCGGAATTAATTTAGAAAAAACCAAGTTTGTAGTACCTCCACTCATAATAATTACCTGACCATCATGAAGTAAAGAAAGTGCCTTATGGCCTATTTCATTTTTCTTTGTTTCGTTAGATATTACGATATCAAAAACATTTCTAGGCTTGTCAGCAATAGGAATCGCACCACCATATACTTTCTCAAGAAGACCTCTTTCATGCAACTTGCTTAAATCTCTTCTAATAGTATCTTCAGACACAACCAATAGCTCAGCTAACTCTATGGTACTAACTCGCTGCTCTTCAGCAAGTTTATTCATTATATAATTGCGCCTTTCTGCTTTTAACATAGTTCTAAAGTAAATGATAGGATACAAATGTATTAAAATAAATCATTAATATGGAGACAATTAGCTACTCCCAAAGAATAAATGCGATTTTCAAACCCTTAAACATGCGTTATATTGCGTTATTTGCCTTAAAATCGAAAATAAACGGAAACATATTGCATTTATATGCAAAAAATAAATATATTTGTTTAATAACCATAACATAAACCAAATAATTATGAAAAAATTATTCCTGATTTCATTATTGTTTTTGTTTGTTCAAACCACATTTGCACAAACAAAAACAATAACTGGAACTGTAAAAAACAAAGCCGATGGGATTCCGATTCCGGGAGTTACAGTTCTTATTAAAGGTACTACCAAAAGTAGTATCACTGATTTAGATGGTAACTACACGATTAATGCATCGTCTACTGACGCACTTGTCTTTAGTTATATTGGTTTTGAAACCAAAGAATTAAAAGTAACAGGATCAAAATTAAATCTTACCCTGAGTGAAGGTGCTGAAACACTAAAAGAAGTTACTGTAACAGGAGCTTTTGGTATTAACCGACCAAAAGCATCTTTAGGTTATGCTACTCAAGGAGTAAAAGGTGACGAAATTGCCGATACTCAAAGAGAAAATTTTATCAATGCTTTGCAAGGAAGAATTGCCGGTTTGACTGTTACCAGTACATCTGGTGCTCCTGGTGCTTCGGCAGCAATCCAACTTAGAGGGGTAAACTCCATGAGTGGAAATAACTCACCTTTGTTTATTGTTGATGGTTTACCTATTAGTAACTCTACGCTAGATCAAGGATTATTAATATCAAATGGTCCTAATAGAGATACTGATTACACCAATCGTGGTGCAGATATTAACCCTGATGATATTGCATCAGTTACTGTATTAAAAGGACCAGAAGCAGCAGCATTATATGGTATCGAGGCAGGAAATGGAGCTATAATCATTACTACTAAAAAAGGAAAAAACGGAAAAGGTTCATTCACATATTCAACAGATATTAGATTAGATGATGTTTATAGATTTCCTGAAACTCAAAGAGTATATCAAAGAGGTTCAAATGGTATAACAAATGATAATTATCGCAGGCATTTTGGAGAAAAATATCCAGAAGGAACTCAACTATATGACAACATCAACAACTTCTTTGAGACAGGGATTAAGAAAACAAACTCCCTAACTTTTGATGCCGGAACAGAACAATTGACTTATCGTTTGTCTATGTCTAATTTAGAGCAAACTGGTGTTGTTCCAAATTCAGCTTATAATCGATTGAATCTATCTTTAAGCGGAACTGCAAAACTATCGAGTAAATTAAAGTCGGAAGCTACTTTCTCTTACATCAAGTCTGAAACAGATAAAACATCTAAAGGTGCTGGTGGATTTTTATTAAGTCTATTAAGCTACCCTGCTAATGAGGACGTAACTAACTATCTAAATTCAGATGGTAGCCGACGCAAAATTACTGATGGGTCAAATGATACTGAAGTAGATAATCCGTTTTTTGAAGTAAATAAAAATAGAGGAAACGATAAAAACAATCGTATTCTAACTAATGTCTCTTTAACTTATGATCCATTATCGTGGTTAAGTTTTACAGGACGTTTTGGTATTGACGCCAACTCAACTCAAGGATTCAAATCAGTACATCCAGAATCAGCAAGAAGCGCATTCGGAATAGGTAGTGGTACAGGAATTTCTACTGGAGGTTATTTTGAACAGTATACAGATCAGTCTAACAATTATAACTATTTAGGATTTGGTACCGCTAAAAAATCAATTGGAAAATTCAATGGTCTACTTCGTGTAGGTGTAGCTCGATTAGAGAACAATTATAAGATTCTTTCTACAAAAGGTGAAAAATACTACGAATCAGACGTAATGAATATCAATAATACAGATCCATTAACACAGCGTTCACAAGAAAGAATTATTAAAAGACGTGTGGATGGTATTTTTGGTGAGTTTACTGTAGACTATGATAAAATCGTTTTCTTAACTTTAACAGGTAGAAATGATGTTTCGTCAACATTACCACGAGCAAATAACTCCTTCTTTTACCCATCGTCTTCTTTAAGTTTTGTATTCACAGAATTAGAAGCATTAAAGAACAGTAATATTTTATCTTATGGAAAATTAAGAGCTTCGTTTGCAAGAGTGGCTAATGATGCTAAACCTTATTCCATATCACCTACTTATGAAACAAAATCAACCACTGGTGGAGGTTTTGGATACTCAGTGACTGGAGCAAATCCTAATCTTCAAGCGGAGATGAATACATCAACAGAACTTGGTACAGAATTGCGTTTCCTTAAAGACAGAATTGGTTTAGATGTTGCTGTTTACAAAAGAAAAACAGACAACCCTATTATCAACAACATGCGTTTAAGTTATGGAACGGGATTTGTATTGACTGCATTCAATTTTGGTGCACTACAAAACAGAGGTCTTGAAATCACCCTTACTGGTTCACCTATTTTGACAAATGACTTTAGTTGGGATGTTATGGCCAATTTCACAAAAACAGACAGTGAATTATTAAACCTACCTCCTACTTTACCTGAATATTATACATCAGACACTTGGTTATTTGGAAACATAAGAGGTGGTGCTAGAGTAGGATCTTCATTGACTACATTCACAGGATATACCAACTTGAGAAATGACAACGGAGACATTTTAATTAACCCATCTAATGGACAAGCGTTGAAAGACCAATCGTTCCCAATTGTAGGTGATAGAAACCCTGATTTTGTAATTGGTCTTCAAAATAGTTTTAATTACAAGAACTTTAAATTATCCTTTCTTTTAGACATCCGTAAAGGAGGTGATATTTATAATGGAACAGCAGCGTATTTATACACTCAAGGTCTAAGCACAAAAACGTTAGATCGCGAAACGCCTCGAGTATTAAAAGGAGTTTTACAAGACGGTTTAGAAAACACTGCAACACCAACACAAAACAATATTCAAGTAACACCTTACTATCAAAATGAGGCTTACAATTTTAATTATGTTGACTCTGATTTTATCGAGAAAGACATCAACTGGTTAAGAATGCGAGACATCACAGCGAGCTACAAATTCCCTTCGGAACTATTGAACAAAACAAAGTTTTTTACTAGCATTTCTATGTATATTACCGTTACTGATGCCTTTATGGTTACTAATTATACAGGAGCAGATCCATCTGTAAATGGTTTGAACGCAAGTTCAGGTGGTGCTGGTGGTACAGGATTTGATTACGGAGTACTTTCTACTCCAAGAGGTTTTAATCTAGGTTTTAAATTTGGACTTTAATAAATTATAAAATGAAAAACATAACAAAATATATAGCTGTATCAATGGTAGCCTTATTATCTACAGCTTGTAATCGTGATGAAATAGCAGATGTAAATATTAACCCGAGTTTCCCAACTGCGACAGAACCTATCTATCTTTTACCTAGTATTCAGTCCTCTATGGCGTTAGGTATTCAGTATGACGCTCGATTTTTAGGGAAATACACTCAAAATTTCTCTCATTCTTCAGTTGGATATATTTGGGATTTATATGGATATAGTGCAAATAGTGATAGTGGTGGAGAAATTTGGAAAATGGCTTATTATACGATTGGACTAAATCTTACACAAGCTATTGATGGTGCCAATAAAAATCAACGTTATGATATCGCAGGATTATCAAAAGCAATAAGAGCATGGACTTGGCAAGTAGCTACAGATTATCATTCTGACCTTATCAAGTTTGACCAAGCTTTTACTTCTAGACTGACATTTGATTATGGAACTCAAGAAGAAGCCTACGCTGAAGTAGCTAGATTAGCTAAAGAAGGTATTGCTGACTTAGAAAGAACGGATGGAAAATCTGACGTTAGTTATACCGCAAAAGGAGATTTAATCTACAGTGGTGATAAAACAAAATGGATTAAATTTGCTTATGGTGTTTTAGCTAGAAATGCGAATAACTTAAGCAATAAGTCAAGCTATAACCCAGATAAGGTAATAGAATATGTAGACAAATCATTATCCAGTATAAATGATGATTGTTATGTACCGTTTTCTGGTATCGCGAACTCCGATACTAACTTTTTCGGACCTAGTCGAAACAACTTATCAAGTTTTCGTCAAACAGACTTTATTGTACACGCTATGGATGGAACGGTATTTACCGGAGTAACAGATCCGCGTATGGCTAATGTACTTTCTCCCTCTGCAGATGGAGTTTTTAGAGGAAATCCTTTGAATACAACTGCCGGAACGGTTGCCGCAACGCGTATTCCTAACTTATGGGGAACGATTATATCTGGAAACTCGTCAACTCCTGGAAGATACCTATTTAGAAATACTGCCGATTTTCCTTTGATGACTTATACTGAACTACAATTCATTAAAGCTGAAGCAGCCTTTATCAAAGGAGATAAAACAACAGCTTTAGCTGCTTATAAAAAAGGAATAGAAGCAAGTATAGATATGGTGAACAGAAATACGGTTGTATCTACTGTTGCTCCAACAGCAGCTCTAATAACAGCAGCTCAAAAAACACTTTTTTTGATCAACCCAAATGTAGTTCCTACAGCTGCTAATCTTACCTTGAAACACATTATGATGCAAAAATATGTGGCTCTTTTTGGGTATGGATACGTAGAAACATGGACTGATATGAGAAAATACCATTATGATCCTTTAGTGTACGAAACAATGGTTTTTCCTATATTATCACCAGATAACAATGGAAAATTAGCGTATAGAGTTCGTCCTCGTTACAATTCAGAATACGTATGGAACTTTGCCGCACTTCAATCAATTGGAGCCGACAAACCTGATTATCACACAGAAGAAATGTGGTTCTCTAAACCATAATTATTTTAATTTTAAATAAATTTCAGATGAAAAATATAAAAATAACAATTACGAAGTACTTAGGATTAGCTGTACTTACTTTAGGCGTCTTTTCTTCTTGTGGTGATGAAACTAATTTTTCACCCTATCAAGAAAGTGTTCCTGAAACTGCTGCTCTAGTCAAGTTCCAGCATACTGCAATAGGTCCCGATGGAGTAAATTTTACTGCAAATTGGTACGTTGACGATGTAAAAACGACTAGTGTAAACGTATCATCAGGTCTACCACTAGGGATTGGATATGGAAGTGCTTATCCAGCTGCGATAAACTATTCATTAATTCCCTCGGGCGATAAAAATTTGAAGGTAGAAATTCCAGCGACTGCTACTACAGAGGCTACTGCATTACTTACTTCTCCTTTTAATATTGAAGCCAAAAAGAATTACACTAGTTTCTTAGTAGGTTTATCTCCTAATTATACTGCCTACACAATTAACGATGATTTATCTGTAGCTGAAAAGGATCCGACAATGGCCTATATCCGTTTTATAAATGTAATTGCAAACTCACCAAGTACAGGGTTTGACTTATCAATTAAAGAACTTAATAGCAACGCAGTTGTTTTTTCTGGAGTTGGCTACTTAAAAGGTAACGAAGTTTTTATCCCAATTACACCAATAGCCGATTTAGAATCGACTACTTATGAATTTCAATTGCGTGCCGTAGGATCTACGACAGTGATTGCTAAATCAACTCTTACTGCTCGAAAAGGTAGAGTCTATACCTTTATCTGTAGAGGATATGTAGGAGGTTTATCAAAAGGCTTACCTAGTGCTACCGTCAATATTCCTGTATTGACCTATTTCACTAATAAATAACCCATTAATTTTACTGGAAACAAACCACTTTAGCTCTTCTAAGGTGGTTTATTCTACCTTTATCTTGACCAATTTCTGGCTTTAACAACATAAGACTAATCTTCAATTACCATGGACTTATTTATAAAAAAAGTAACTTTTATTTTGTTTTTTATTGCACCTATTTGCATCCATTCGATGCCTCTAAAAAAGGAAATAGATGTGCTTTTAATGACTCCAAAAAGCAGCATTAAAACTGGAGCTGATAATTATGAGAAATACCTTCCGTTATTAAAAGACAAAAAGATTGGACTTGTTACTAATCAGACGGGGATTCTTAGTGACAAAACTCATTTAGTAGATTTTCTATTGGAGAAAAAGATAAATATTCAAACCATTTTTGCTCCTGAACATGGCTTTCGAGGTACCGCAGATGCAGGTGAACACGTAGTTGACGGAAAAGATCCAAAAACCGGACTTTCAATTATTTCTCTTTATGGGGATAATAAAAAACCAAAAAAGGAACAATTAGCTGGTATTGATATCATGGTATTTGATTTACAAGATGTAGGCGCCCGTTTCTATACCTATATTTCCTCTTTACACTACGTCATGGAAGCTTGTGCCGAAAATGGAATTCCGCTTGTAATTCTTGACAGACCAAATCCAAACGGAGGCATTACTGATGGTCCTCTTTTAGAAAAAGAATTTACAAGTTTCGTAGGCATGCACCCTATTCCCTTGCTTCATGGAATGACTATTGGAGAATACGGAAAAATGATTAACGGTGAAAAATGGTTGAAAAATGGGATCCAATGTACGCTTACTGTTATCCCTTGCACTAACTACAACCATAATATGTCCTATAATTTACCCATTAAACCATCTCCGAATTTGCCTAACGATCAATCCATAAATCTATATCCAAGTTTATGCTTTTTTGAAGGTACTAATGTGAGTGTAGGTCGAGGTACTGAAAAGCAATTTCAAATTTATGGCTCTCCTTTTTTAAATAAAAATAGTTTCAATTTTACTTTTACTCCAAAACCAAATTTTGGTGCAAAAGACCCAATGCATAACGGAAAAGAATGCTTTGGTGAAGATCTATCATCCAGTAAAAAAGTAACTCAGCTAGAGCTTAAATGGCTTATCAAAGCGTATCAAAATACGGGCGACAAAACTAAATTCTTTAATGCGTTTTTTACAAAACTAGCTGGAACAAAAAAACTTCAACAACAAATTGAAAAGGGAAATTCAGAAAATGAAATTAGAAAAACATGGACCAAAGATCTAAATGATTTCAAGAAAATGAGACAACACTATTTAATCTATCCATAAGACCATCAAACATTTATGGTTATAATTTAAAAAAATAATATGCCTATTATTTTACAACTGCCCTTGCCCCTATTTAAATATCATACTTAAAAAAAATGAAAAAAAACAGCCTTGATACAGAACAAGAATCTCTCTATGCCAATTTGGATAAGATGAGTACGAAAGAGTTACTTTCTAACATTAATGCCGAGGACAAAAAGGTCCCCAATGTTATAGAGCAACAAATCCCAAACATTGAGAAATTAGTAGATGCGGTCGTGGAAAAAATGAAATTGGGAGGTAGACTTTTTTATATTGGAGCCGGAACTTCGGGTAGAATCGGTATTCTCGACGCCTCTGAATGCCCTCCTACATTTGGAGTTCCTGATGATTGGATTATTGGCATCATTGCGGGAGGCGACAGTGCAATCCGTAAAGCTGTTGAAAATGCTGAAGATGATTTTAATCAAGCTTGGAGAGACCTTTCTGCTTTTTCTATAACTGATTTAGATGTGGTTATTGGAATTGCCGCTTCGGGAAATACGCCTTACGTAATTGGTGGACTCGAAAAAGCAAAACAAAATAATATTACTACAGGTAGTATTTCCTGTAACAGTAAGAGCAAAATATCTGCTATAGCAGATTTCCCAATAGAATTAATAGTTGGACCAGAATTCTTAACTGGAAGCACGCGAATGAAAGCGGGAACATCCCAAAAATTAGCACTGAATATGATTTCTACTTCAGTAATGATTAAACTGGGAAGAATTTACGGCAACAAAATGATAGACATGCAATTGTCTAACAAAAAACTCGTAAAAAGAGGGGTCGAAATGATTGTCGAAGAGTTGAAAATAAATAAAGAGGAAGCGGCTAAACTTTTAAAACAGCACCAAAGTGTCCGGGCAGTTTTACTAGCTATGAAAAAATAATAAGCAGCCCTGCTTCTTTTATACCCTTTATTTAAAGTTAATTAGGTTGGTTTGGTTTGGTCCTATTAAGCGCTGTCTAACAAATTAATGCTATCCTAGCAATAATTAAGACAGTGTTTGATTTGACCATTAAATCACTACTTAAAAACTACTTTACAACTATTTTATTCTTTAAAATTTAACAACAATGACACCAAGTGCAATCCTAATTCTTATCATTATTTATTTTGGAGTTTTATTCTACATCTCCCATAAAGTCAGTAAAAATGACAACGGAAATGAAGCTTTTTTTAAAGCCAATAAAAACTCCAAGTGGTATTTGGTGGCTTTTGGAATGATTGGAACAGCACTTTCGGGTGTAACATTTATATCTGTTCCTGGGGAAGTAGGCTCGCCAGGCGGAGAGCAATTTAAATATTTCCAGTTTGTTTTAGGGAATGCCATAGGCTTCATCGTAATTACAAAATTATTACTGCCGCTTTATTATAGAATGAATCTGACCTCAATCTATAGTTACATCGAGAAAAGGATGGGTACTTACAGCTATAAAACAGCAGCCAGTATATTTTTAATCAGTAGAACAATAAGCTCAGCCTTTAGACTTTATTTAGTGGTAATTGTACTGCAGCGATTTGTATTTGAATACTATAATATTCCATTTGCAGTAACGGTCCTGATTTCATTAATTTTAATCTATTCCTACACGTATAGAGGAGGATTAAAAACGATTATTATAACAGATACTTTACAAACTTTTTTCTTAGTAAGCTCCGTATTTCTTACTATTTACTTTATTTGTGACAGTCTCGATTTAAATGCCATTCAAGCCTTTAAAGAAGTACGTGATAGCTCCTACTCCAAAGTATTTTTCTTTGATGATTTTATGACAAATAAATTTCATTTTGTCAAGCAAATACTGGGCGGAATGTTTGTTACAATAGCCATGGTAGGACTTGATCAAGATTTAATGCAAAAAAATCTAAGTTGCAAGAACACTAAAGAAGCGCAAAAGAATATGTTAACGTTCACTGCAATTTTTGTTATTATCAATATCTTCTTTTTAAGTGTAGGAGCACTACTTTATATTTACGCAAACAAAAACGGAATTTCAGTACCCCTAGATGCTATCACTGGCAAACCAAGAACTGATCTATTATTTCCAGAAATAGCACTGAATCATTTGTCTATAGTACCTTCTGTTGTGTTTTTGTTAGGACTGATAGCCGCAACATTTGCTACTACTGATTCTGCATTGACTGCTTTAACCACTTCTTTTTGCGTTGATTTCTTAGCTATGGATAAAGAAGAAAACAGTCATAAAACGACTAATGTAAAAAACAGAAATCTGGTGCATCTGGCTTTTTCAATACTGCTGTTTGTAACCATCGTCTTATTCAACACCATTAATGATAGTTCAGTTGTAACAATGATTTTTAAAGTCGCAACTTACACTTATGGTCCTTTACTAGGTCTATATGCCTTTGGATTATTCCAAAAAACAAAAAAAGTATCCGATAAACTAGTGCCTATAATTTGCGTGCTTGCCCCTGTTATCACCTATATTATTAATGAAAATTCCCAAGTGTTATTTTTAGGCTATGTATTTGATAATGAATTAATCATAATAAACGGACTTGTAACCTACATCGGTTTGTATCTTACAGGTAAAAACACAGCTGAACTGCAAAAATTTTAGGAATACTGATACTTATTTAAAAAAATAAATTACGGATGAACAATAAAATTTTAAAAATTAGCGCCTCTATTATAGTATTGTTTCTAATGATTAATTGCGCCAACTATAAAGCCAAAAGACTACTTAAGGAAGGAATCACCGCAGAAAACGCAATAAAATATAAATCGAAAAACAAATCCAAAAGGAATACCTTTTTTAAAACTACTGATTCAGAATCTATTTGGGTAGACAACATCTATTCTAAAATGACTCTTGAAGAAAAAATTGGTCAATTATTTATGATTTCGGCGTATTCTAATAAAGACGAATCACATCAAGAGGCTGTTGAAAAATTAGTAACCGAAAACCATGTGGGCGGAATTATTTTCTTCCAAGGTGGACCAGTCAGACAAGCTAATTTAACTAATCGTTATCAGGCTAAAGCGAAAGTTCCTTTGTTTATTGCTATTGATGGAGAATGGGGATTAAGTATGCGTTTAGATTCTACTTATCGCTATCCATGGAACATGACTTTAGGCGCTATTCAAGATTTGAAATTAGTTGAAAAAGTAGGTCAAAATATGGGAGAAGAAAATAAAAGAATGGGAATCCATTTTAATTTTGCTCCCGTTATCGATATCAATACCAACCCTAAAAATCCTATTATTGGCAATAGATCTTTTGGCGAAAGCAAAATAAATGTAGCTAATAAAGCCACTGCCTTGATGAAAGGGCAACAATCACAAGGTGTTTTTAGTACTGGGAAACATTTTCCAGGTCATGGAGACACTTCTACTGATTCTCATAAAACCCTTCCTACTGTTGGCTTTAGCAAAAGAAGAATTAATTTGGTCGAATTGTATCCTTATAAACAACTTTTTGATGAAGGTTTAGCTTCGGTAATGGTAGGCCATCTCAACATCCCTAGTTTAGAATCTTCAAACAGACCTACTTCGCTTTCATACAAAGTGGTAACCAAGTTACTCCAAAAGAAAATGAACTTTAAAGGACTTATTTTGACAGACGCTTTAGGAATGAAAGGGGCCAGTAATTTTATAGGCCCAGGTGAAATTGATTTAGAAGCCTTTCTCGCAGGAAATGACATCTTACTTTGTCCAGAAAATGTTCCTTTGGCTATAGCCAAAATAAAAGCGGCATATAACGACAATCGAATCAATGAAAATCGCTTGGCTTATTCCGTAAAAAAAATACTCCATTATAAATACAAATCAGGTTTAAATAACTACAAACCAATCAATACGACCCATTTGCAGGAAGATTTAAACTCTTCTAAAAAAGACGCTTTACACTACCAATTGTATGAAAATGCTATTACAGTATTACAAAATAAAGAGTCCATTTTACCTATAAAAGACCTAAGTCAAAAAATTGCTTATGTAAAATTAGGAGATTCTAATAACAGCTCTTTCTTAACTACATTAAAAAAATATACTGAAGTAATCGAAGTTTCGGATACTAATATTGATCGCTTAAACGATAAACTTAAAGATTATAGTACGGTTATAATTGGTTTTCATAAACTAGATAAAGCATGGGAAAACCAAGAATTCTCTGAAACCGAATTAAATTGGCTGGAACAAATTGCATCCAAAAACAAAGTAATTCTCGATGTTTTTACAAAACCTTATACTTTATTGACTGTCCCTACATTCGAAAATATAGAAGGTGTTGTAGTATCGTATCAGAATTCTGATATTGCCCAAGTTGTCTCGGCTGAATTGCTTTTTGGAGCTATTGAAGCCAAAGGAAAAACACCCGTATCAATCAACAACCATTTTTCAGTAAACGATGGATTAGCAACTGAAAAATTAAATAGACTCGGATTTACAGCTGCTGAGAATATGAATATGGATCCTGCGATCTTGAATAAGATTGATGCAATCGCCCAAAAAGCAATCGATGGTAAAATGGCCCCTGGTATGCAAGTTCTTGTAGCTCGAAAAGGGAAAGTAGTTTTTCAAAAATCCTATGGGCACCCTACTTATGACACTACAACTAAGGTTACAAATACAGATTTGTACGATGTGGCTTCGCTGTCAAAAATGATTTCGACACTTCCTAACATCATGCAATTGTTCGATCAAAAAAAGGTTGCTCTGGATACTCGTTTGGGAACGATGCTCCCCTATTTTGCCAATACAAATAAAAAGGATATTCTTTTTAAAAATTTATTATCCCATTACGCAGGACTGAAATCGTGGATTCCTTTTTATAAAGAAACTTTAGATGCTACTAACAAACCTTCTGAAACCTATTATCGAAAAGTACCTAATCCCAAATTCTCTATAAAAGTTGCTGATAGTTTATACCTAAGAACTGACTACCAAAACACCATCATGAAAATCATTGCTGATTCCCCATTGGCAACCAAAAAAGAATACGTTTATAGTGATTTTACATTCATCCTTTTAAAAGAATATTTAGAACAAATTACCCATAAGAAACTAGATATCCTTAGTCAGGAAAATTTTTTCAACTCGCTTGGAATGAATTACACCTTATACAATCCGTTACAAAAATTTGATAAAAACGTAATTGCACCCTCAGAAGTAGATACTTATTTTAGACATCAGCAAATTCAAGGTTATGTACATGATATGGCTGCAGCTATGCAAGGTGGAGTTGCTGGTCATGCCGGTATCTTTTCTAACGCTATGGATGTAGCTAAAATGATGCAATTGTAC
The DNA here is from genome assembly GCF_041431375.1 of Flavobacterium sp. Arc3. Lineage (NCBI taxonomy): Bacteria > Pseudomonadati > Bacteroidota > Flavobacteriia > Flavobacteriales > Flavobacteriaceae > Flavobacterium > Flavobacterium sp. Arc3. Next base: position 73,813 of record NZ_JASMRI010000016.1, read on the forward strand.
TTACAAAAAGGCTCTTATGGCAACCATCGTTATTTTTCTGAAGAAACATTTGATGCTTTCAATACTTGTTACTTTTGTTCTGAAGGCGTGGAAAGAGGTTTGGGTTTTGATAAAAGACTTGGTGCAAATGGTCCTACTTGTCAATGCGCTTCACCATCAAGTTTTGGACACACTGGCTTTACAGGAGACATGGCTTGGGCAGATCCAGAAAATGAAATCGTTTATATCTTTTTATCGAATAGAACCTATCCTGAAGTATCAGCAGCAGGAAATACACTGGCAAAAGAAAAAATCAGGGAAGATATTCAAAAAATAATCTATGAAGCAATTCAAAAATAAGACGTAATGAAAAATGACAGAATAATTTCGGTCGATATTTTAAGGGGAATGACAATTTTATTGATGATTATTGTCAATAACCCCGGAAATTGGGGCGCGGTATATACTCCATTATTGCATGCAAAATGGAATGGCTGCACTCCTACCGACTTGGTTTTCCCCACCTTTATTTTTGTATTAGGAATTGCTATTCCTTTGGCTATGCCAAAAAAAACTTGGAATCAAGAAACATTTATTAAGATAATAACACGAACACTTCGAATCATTAGTTTGGGTTTGTTTTTAAATTTCTTTAGTAAAATCTTCATTTTTAGTGATAATCAAATCTTGCTGCTATTCGTTCGCTTAAGTATAACAATTCTTGTAGGATATGCTTTATTAGGCAATTTTAATCCAAAAGTCAAACTGCTCTTAGCCGTTTCTATTTTTACTATTTTACTTTTCCTCGCCTACAGCGGAATTGAAAGTTTTAACGATGTGAGATTACCCGGTGTCTTACAACGCATTGGTATCGTTTATCTCATCGCTACAGTGATCTATCTAAAAACAGAATTAGAAACACAAATAGGAATTACGATTGCCTTATTAATTGGTTACTGGGCCTTACTAACCATCGTTCCTGTCCCCGGCATTGGAACCGCAAATTATAATGAAGGAACGAATCTTTCCTCTTGGCTAGATAGTTTTTTGTTAGAAGGACATATGTATGGCGCTACTAAAACTTGGGATCCTGAAGGCATATTAAGTACGCTACCCGCCATTGCAACAGCATTAATAGGGCTAATCATAGGGAAACTGATACTTACTAATGAGTCTAAAATTAAAATTATTAAAAAAATGGCTGCTATCGCCTTTGTTTTGACCACAACCGGATTACTCTGGTCATTCGTTTTTCCGTTAAACAAGTCACTTTGGACAAGCTCTTATGTATTATACAGTGCAGGAATAGCTTTGTTTATTTTAGCTGTTTTACATTATATTACAGAAGTAAAAGGGGCTAAAAAAGGATTCTTCTTTTTCTTAATATGGGGAGTGAATCCAATGATTGTATTTTTTCTATCAGGAATACTTCCTCGTGCTTTAGGGATGATCACTTTTCCAAATCCTGAAAATGCCGATGCTAAAATATCAGTTTTAAGCTATGCTTATCAATTTTGGATTAACCCTAATTTTGATAATGAGAAATCAGCTTCCTTGACTTATGCGCTACTTTATGCTTCCCTATGGTCGTTACTACTATGGTTTTTCTATAAGAAAAAATTATTTTTTAAAGTTTAAGAAAAGTATACTAACCTAATAATTTAATTCACATTGGTTTAATCTAAAATGAGGCTATTAAGCCAATTTAAAAAAATAGCTTTGGCAAAGTAATTGAGATAATCAAAAAAGTGAAATTTTAATACTTATATTACTCATAAACATCACTAAAAAAACTATTTTTGAACTCTATAAAAACATCCCGATAATGAACCGTACCAAGCACCTATTCTTATTGCTTTCCTTTATTTTATTGTCTTTTTCAAATGGAAATGCACAAGAAAAAGTAAGCTATCCTAAAAACGAATTTAGAGCAGTTTGGATTGCTACTGTGGTAAATATTGACTGGCCAAAAAGTGGTTCGGATCCTATTGAAAAACAAAAAGCTGATTATCTAGAGATTTTAGATACCTATAAAAAATTAAATTATAATGCTGTTATTGTCCAAATTAGAAGCGTGGGTGATGCTTTTTATCCTTCAAAACTAGCTCCATGGTCTAAATATTTGACTGGGAAAGAAGGGCAAGCACCTAGTCCTTATTTTGACCCATTAGAATGGATGATCACAGAAGCTCATAACCGTGGCTTTGAATTCCACGCCTGGTTAAACCCCTATCGTGCCACTATGGATTTAAGAACTGATATTCTAAGTCCTACCCATGACTATTACAAGCACCCGGAATGGATGATTAAATATGGCGGAAAGTATTATTACGATCCTGCCTTGCCTGAAGTTCAGACTCATTTAATTGCTGTAGTTGACGAGGTAGTTAGAAACTATGATATCGATGCAATACATTTTGACGACTATTTCTATCCTTATAAAATACCAGGTGAAAACTTTAATGATACGGCATCATTTAAAAAATATGGGGGCGGAATGAATTTACCAGATTGGAGACGTCTTAACGTGAATAATTTTGTGAAATACTGTGCCTTTTCTATCAAAAAAATCAAGCCTTGGGTTCAATTTGGTATCAGCCCGTTTGGCGTTTGGCGTAATAAATCTGTTGATCCTAGAGGATCCGATACGAATTCCGGACAAACAAATTACGATGACTTGTTTGCTGACCCTGTGGCATGGATGGAGAACTGCTGGATTGACTACCTACTACCACAATTGTACTGGAGTATCGACCATAGAACCGCTTCTTATGCAAAATTGATTAAATGGTGGTCTGAAAACTCAACAAATACCGCTATTTACATTGGAAACGGAAGTTATAAAATCAATACCGATTCTGATAAAAAATGGAATATTCCAAGTGAAATTCCTAATCAGATTGATTTGACTAGAACTTATAAAAACATTGGGGGAAATGCTTTTTTTAGCGCCAAATCATTTGTAAACAGAAACAAAGCGGTAACCGATTTACTTTTGCAAAATCAATACAGATACCCAGCACTTCCCTATGTTGTTCCTAATTCTAGAAGAACAGACATTGAAATGCCTACGGTTTCTACTATTACAACTAACAATTTAATTTCGACTGTTACAATGGATTATCCTTTGCTCAGTAAAATACGTTACGTAATGGTTTATGGTGCCAAAGACAGTTCTAAACTTGATATTAATAATCCAAGTCAAATCGTTGATAAAATTGCTTTTAAGGAACAAAAGGATAGTATCAGCATCAAAATTCAGAAGAGCCTTTTAGAAAAAAATAATATTTGTGCTATCACATTCATTGATTATTACGGTAATGAAAGTGAGGCAGTTCTTTTAAATAAAACAACAGAAACCAAAACGATTCAAAGTACTTTAAATGACGAAAATAGACAATAGACCTTGGTACTGGATACCCTTTTTGAACTTTGCCTCGGGCTTGCCTTACGCTATTATTATCTCGGTTTCGGTTATTATGTACAAGAACCTTGGGATTGACAATGAAGACATCGGGATATACACGAGTCTATTGTATCTACCTTGGGTTATAAAACCTTTGTGGAGTCCATTCATTGATCTATACGCGACAAAGAGGAAGTGGTTTTTAGCCATGCAATTAGTGATATCTATTGCCTTTCTACTTGTGGGATTAACGATTCCCATGAATAATTTCTTTGTAATCAGTCTCGCCATTTTTTGGGTAGCGGCTTTTGCATCAGCATCGAATGATGTTGCCAGCGACGGTTTCTATATGTTAGCTTTAGAGAAAGAACAACAATCTTTTTTCCTTGGAATTCGCAGTACATTCTATCGCCTTTCCATGCTTACCGGAAATGGTTTGATTGTAATAATAGGTGGTTATCTGGAACAAGAATATGGCGACAAACAAAAAGCATGGTCTTATACTATGGTTATCGTTGGTTTGATTATGGCTACATTGACCATTTATAATTATTTTTCTACACCAAGAACCGAAGTAGTAACTACTAAAGAAGAAAAAGCAACAGAACCAAAAATAAGTTTTGCAGCCGTCTTCGCTAGTTTTTTTCAAAAAAAGCAAATTGGTTTTGTACTGGCCTTTATATTATTATTCCGCTTGGGCGAGTCACAATTATTAAAAATGCTAACCCCTTTCCTTATCGATGACAAAGGTGTAGGCGGAATGGGTTTAACGACTCAAGACGTGGGAATTATATATGGAACTTTTGGGGTAATCTCTCTAACTATTGGTGGAATCATTGGCGGAATTGTAATTTCTAGAGATGGTCTTGGTAAATGGATGCTGCCCATGATTCTGGCGATGCACTTGCCAATACTTGGATTTGTTCTATTAGCGCATTTTCATCCAGCCTCCGTTTATTATATTTATGCTACTGTTATTGCAGAGCAATTTGGTTACGGTTTTGGTTTTGCCGCCTTTATGATGTATTTGATTTATGTGGCTGATGGCGAATCGAAAACCTCTCATTACTCTATTGCAACTGGATTCATGGCATTAGGAATGATGCTTCCTGGAATGGCAAGCGGATTCATTCAAGAATATTTAGGCTACGGAAATTTCTTTATTTGGGTATTTCTAGCCACTCTTCCCGGATTGATTCTGTCTCGTTTTTTAATTTTTCCAAAAGACTTCGGTAAGAAATCAGAACAACAAAATTCATAAACATATAAGTTTTAGAAAAGATCATCAGCTATTCTTAGATGGATTATATGGTTAAAAATAAATCAAATGACTTTAGAACAAAAAATAGGGCAATTCTTTTTTCCAGCCGTTTTTATAAACGATACAGAAGAAAATATTCAAGCAACTGAAGAATTAATTAAGAAGCACAACATCGGTGGACTTACTTTTTTTCATAGTAGAGCTAGTGCTGCCACTAATTATGAAACTAAGAAAAAAATCGTTTTTAATGACGACAGTTACCAGCGATTGAAAGATTTAATTACTCGGTATCAAAAGTGTGCTACTACTCCTTTACTGATGAGCATTGACGCAGAATGGGGCTTGGCGATGCGAATTGAAAAAACGCCACAATATCCTTATGCTATCACACTAGGTGCCTTACCTATGAGTGAATCTCATTTAGTGTATGAAGTGGGAAAACAAATAGGTCTGGATTTAAAATCAGCAGGACTTCATTATAATCTTGCTCCCTTAGCCGATATAAACAACAACCCGAATAATCCGGTGATTGGATACCGTTCTTTTGGTGAAAACAAAGAAAAAGTAGCCCATTTTGCTTTAGAATACTTGCGAGGAATGAACGACGCGGGGGTTTTGGGTTGCCTCAAGCATTTTCCTGGACATGGAAATACTAACGTAGATTCTCATTTAGGATTACCCGTTTTGACAGAAACATTAGAACAATTACTTGAAAATGAATTGTACCCTTTCATAAAAGGAATAGAAAGTGATGCTGACTCGATTATGATAGGGCATTTAGCCGTTCCTGCATTAAATAACGGAGCAAACACTTCGGCAACATTATCAAAATCAGTGATTGAGACGCTTTTGCGAAAGCAATTAAATTACAATGGACTAGTGATTTCGGATGCACTTAATATGCACAGTGTTTCCAAACTTTATGAAATAAAAGGCCAACTAGAATGGGAGGCTTTTAATGCCGGAAACGACGTATTGTGCTTTGCTGAAAATGTACCAGAAGGCATTCAGGAAATCCTTAAAAATGCAAGTCCAGAACGCATCGAAGAAAGTTTTAATCGCTTAATGAAATGCAAGCAAAAAGCAGGTTTATTCGACGACCAAAATAACCTAGCTGCCGAAATGGATTTTGAAACAGCTTCGCTTTTAAATGGGAAAATTGCTCAAAAATGTATTACCACTATCAAAGACACTCATAATACAGCAGTTGTGATTGATGCATCAAAAAGAGGCACATTAGCAAAATTGAGTATCTATAAAAATACCGAAAATGCCTTTTTTAAAACGCTTGGCCCTTCCCTATCTGCACCAGAATTTGCTATTGAAATAGATACTAAAAATACAGTTGAAGAGATAGAAAAAAGTCTGAAGGGTTATGACACTTTAATTATTGCTCTTTTTGTTCCAAAGGCAAAACCACAGAATAATTTTGACATTGAAGAAGCTGTTCTGGAAATGCTGAAAAAATTAATTTTATCAAAAAAATGTGTATTATATTTATTTGGTAATCCTTATGCCTTACAAATTGTACCAGACCTGCAATCTATTAGCGGCCTTGTTCAAGTATATCAAGATTTTGATGAATTTCAGGAAACTGCCGCATCTCAATTGCTTGAAAATTCAAGCTGCAAAGGAACTCTGTCTGTGAGCATTAACAACTTTTAAATAGTTGTAAAATTAGAAAGCCACACTTTTAAGAATAAGTGTTCTCTTTAATTTTAAATATAACCCAAAACAAGTTACGAGAAAAAAAATCGAATTGTTTTCGTTTTCTAAACCTAAACGCTCCGTAAATAAATCTATAATCTAAAGTTTTCACCAAATCTGTTTAGGCTCATAGGAACTTTTTTATCTATATTGCAAACTCAAACGCAATAGAATGGAGACAAAAATTAACAAAAATAAAGAATTATCAATTGGGGAAGCTTTAATTCCTGTTGCTGCGCTTATAGTGATGCTCGGTTATAACGTATATGTATATGGAGACGAAGCTTTGAGTGGCAGCAATCAATTTGTCTTATTATTAGGTGCGGCTGTTGCGGCTGTAGTTGGCTTTTTTAATAAAGTTACCTATGAAAAAATGATGGCTGAAGTGGCTGAAAATATTAAGTCTACTGTTGGTGCTATTCTAATATTATTAATGGTTGGCGCTTTGGCTGGTACTTGGTTAATAAGCGGAATTATTCCTTCTATGATTTATTACGGCTTACAAATTCTGAGCCCGGCCATCTTTTTACCGGCCACACTAATTATATGTTCTATAATTTCTATTGCTACAGGAAGTTCCTGGACCACGAGTGCTACTGTTGGTATTGCTTTGATTGGTGTGGGTGGTGCTTTAGGTTTTGATCTAGGGATGGTTGCGGGGGCAGTAATTTCCGGAGCCTATTTTGGAGATAAATTATCACCCATGTCAGATACAACTAACCTTGCTCCGGCAATGGCTGGAACTGATTTGTTTACGCACATCAGATACATGACTTTAACCACTATTCCTACATATGTTATTACGCTAATTCTTTTCATCATACTTGGGCTATCAGTCGATATCAAAGGAGATGTAAATATTGGGTCGTTACTAACTGATATTGAAGCTTCTTTTACTATTACACCATGGTTGTTTGCGGTACCTGTTATTGTTATTGGTTTAATTATCAAAAAAACAGAACCTCTAGTTGCTTTATTAATCGGAACCTTATTAGCTGGAATCTTTGCTGTCCTATTTCAACCTCATATTATTAATCAAATTGCCGGAGTCGAGCAGATGACGTTTCAATCAGCTTATAAAGGAGTTATGGATGCCATAACAGGAAAGGTGGTAATCCCTACCGATAATAAAACTCTGGCAGATCTTTTCACATCAGGCGGGATGCAAAAAATGCTAGGAACCGTTTGGTTGATACTTTGCGCCATGGTATTTGGAGGAATTATGGATGCAATAGGAGCTTTGGCAAGAATTAGCCAAACATTACTAAAATTAGCCCATACTACTTTCGGGCTTTTCGCTTCCACCGTTGGAAGTTGTTTAGCCTTAAACATTACGGCGTCAGATCAATACTTAGCTATTGTGGTTCCTGGTAAAATGTTTGCAAAAGCATATGAAGAAAAAGGCCTTGCACCTGAAAATTTAAGCAGAACACTAGAAGATGCGGGAACAGTGACTTCTGTATTAATCCCATGGAATACTTGTGGAGCTTATCAATCTGGTACCTTAGGGGTTTCAACTTTAGATTACCTGCCTTACGCCTTCTTTAATATTTTAAGTCCGTTTATGACCTTAATTTTCGCGGCATTTAATATCAAAATCCGACAATTGGTAACTGATAAAAAAAATAATTAAGAACTCGATTACTTCCTTATAAAATCCTAATGACATGACTATGAATAAGTTGTGTCATTATTTTTTAAAACTATAATATAAAACTATAACTCTATCGAAATATATAATTAAAATTGATTGTACGAACATGACCTTATTGTTTACTTTTGCCGAAAGAATAAATTAATAATAAAATATATAATTATGTCATTAGTAGGTAAAAAATTCCCAAGTATTGCAGTTGACGCTATCTCAGAAATGGGTGACAACATGAAAATCAACATCTTTGACGAAGCTGTAAACAACAACAAAAAAGTACTTTTATTTTGGTACCCAAAAGACTTTACTTTTGTTTGTCCAACTGAACTACACGCTTTTCAAGCTGCATTACCAGAATTTGAAAAAAGAAATACAATCGTAATAGGTGCTTCTTGTGATACAAATGAAGTACACTTTGCATGGTTAAATACTCCAAAAAATAACGGTGGAATTGAAGGTGTGACTTACCCAATTCTTGCAGATACTAACAGAAACTTATCTAACATATTAGGTATTCTTGATATCGACTCAACTGAATACAGTGAAGAAACTGACTCCGTAATAGTAGAAGGATCAAACGTAACTTTTAGAGCTACTTACTTAATTGACGAAACAGGGAAAATCTTCCACGAAAGTGTAAACGATATGCCTCTTGGTCGTAACGTAAACGAATATTTACGTATGGTTGATGCTTATACTCATATCCAAGAAAAAGGTGAAGTTTGTCCTGCAAACTGGGAAGCTGGTAAAGAAGCAATGAGTGCTGACAGAAAAAGTACTGCTGAATACTTAAGCTTAAACTAATAAAAATTAGTTCCAAAATTAATTTTAATGGCAATACCAAAAATCAGTTTCTTTAGTGGAATTTGAGCTTTGCTATTGCCATTGATTTTTAAACTTTAAAACAAACAACTATGTTAATAGATTTAAACGAAGATACTTTACAGGATTTAATAACTAAAAACGAGAAGGTAGTAGTTCAATTTTCGGCATCTTGGTGTGGAAATTGTCGAATAATGAAACCAAAATTCAAAAAATTGGCTTCAGAAAACGACGCAATTACTTTTGTTCTTGTTGATGCTGAAAATTCTCCTGAATCACGAAAATTGGCCAACGTAAGTAACCTTCCTACTTTTGCAACATTTGTAGGCGGTAAACTGGTAAATGAAACTCAAACAAATAAACAAGAAGTCCTAATTGAATTAGTGAACGAAATAGTTTAATGTTTTTGTTTAAAGTTTAATGTTGTCAAGCTTTGTAAATAAGTTTAATGTTAAACTCAAAAATCAATTTATAAGCAACAAATAACTTTAAACTTTTAAAACTTTAAACCTTAAAATAAAAAAAATGAAATTACCTGTAATAAAGCATCTAACACAGTTTATAGAAGAAAATGACCAAGATTACATTATTGAAACTATTGAAGTTCTGGAAGCAATGACAGAGATTCCTTCATTGAAAGACGAAGAACTAGATGTTATAGGAGAACTAATTTCTAATATGTATGGAGCGATTGAAGTACATAAAATGGTTAAGAGTGGTACTGATAAAAAAGAAGCATTAAATACTTTTATGAAAAGAGTGATGGGTTCTATTGATAAATAATATCCGTTTTTATTTCACATCAAGCACAAAACGCACTTATTTTTAGGTGCGTTTTTCTGATTTTATACACTTAGTAAGTTAAAAAGCATTCGACCACAATAGTTTGCGTTAGTTCATAAATCTTAACTGTTAAAACTTAAATCTTAAATAAATTTCATACTTTTGAACCACAACTAAAAACAAAAAAAATGGCATCAATTACATTAGGAGGAAATCCAATACATACTTCAGGAGAATTACCAAAAGTGGGAACGCAACTGGCTGATTTTAAATTAATACAAAACGATCTTTCTGTTGCTTCGCTAAGCGATTTCGCTGGAAAAAAACTTGTGTTAAATATATTCCCAAGTATCGACACTGGAACTTGTGCAGCTTCAGTAAGAAAATTTAATGAAAGTGCTGGGAAATTAGAAAACACAGCAGTATTATGTGTTTCAAGAGATTTACCTTTTGCTCAAAAACGTTTTTGTGGTGCTGAAGGACTTGAAAATGTAATTAACTTATCTGACTTTAATTCCGGAGAATTTGGTAAAACAAATGGTCTTGAAATCGTTGATGGTCCATTAGCAGGCTTGCACTCAAGAGCCCTTATTGTGGTTGACACAAACGGGACTATTATCTATACAGAGCAAGTTCCTGAAATTGCTGACGAACCAAATTACGACGCTGCCTTAGCTGTACTATAATATTTTCATTTAATGGAATTTCAAAAAGACAATAGCTTTATCAAAGGAAGACTGAAAAGTGTGAGTTTCGCTGTGCAAGGAGCAATAAAGTTAATCACGACCGAACACAGTATAATGGTTCAGTTTACATTGGGAATTTTAGTTACCATTGCTGGATTATATTTTCAAATTTCGGCAACAGAATGGCTATTTCAAACATTGGCGATCGGCTTTGTACTGAGTATCGAAGGATTAAACACGGCTGTTGAAAAAATTGCTGACTTTATTCATCCCAATTATCATGAAAGAATTGGTTTCATAAAAGACATTGCTGCGGGAGCTGTATTTTTTGCAGCTTTAACAGCAATAATAATCGGTTTAATCATATACGTGCCTCTAATTTTTTAAGCATTAGAACATACAATCAAGAATGGCAAAAACAACAAAAAAAGAACCTTTAGACAAGAAAAACAATTCAAAAGCTAAAGAAAGTACACCGTGGGTATTAACTAAACAACACAAAATCGTGTTGGGCAGTCTTTTAATCTTATTTTCTGTTGCTTTACTAGTTGCTTTTATATCCTTTTATATTCACGGACAAGAAGATCAAAGTGCCGTTTCTGAATTGGGAGATCGATCAGAAACCGTACAAAATTGGTTGGGGAAATTTGGTGCTTTCTTGGCAGATGTAATCGTTTATAAAGGTTTTGGACTTGCATCTTTTCTATTTGTTCGCTTATTTTTCTTGACTGGAATCTTTTTAATTGTAGGTGTTTCTTCTAAAAAACTTAAAGGAATCTGGTTCTGGGATTTATTTGCTATTATTATTTTGTCCGTTTTATTTGGATTTTTCGCCACTTCATTACCTGAATTAGGCGGAACAGTTGGTTATGAACTAAATTCATTCCTGCAGGATTATATTGGAAAAACAGGAACCCTTTTACTTTTGATTTTCGGTCTGATTCTTTACGTTATTTTTAAACTTAAACTGTCTCCAGAAAGAATTCAGTCTTTTTTCGAAAATACAAAAAAAGAAATTAAATCTGATTTAGGGACTAATACAGCTCCTAAAACAGGGAACTCTTATAATTTAGAAGAGTTTGCCATTACCGAAGAAAAAGAATCAGAAAATCCTCCGCCACTTCCAAAGCCTTCACAGTTTGAAGTTAACAAAGAAGCTTTAAAACCAACGATTAGCCATTCTTCTGAAATTAATCTCGATCCTGTTGCTAAACCGAAACCAGTCGAAGAAGTATTAACAGATAAAAATGACGTTGACGATTCATTTGTTATTGAAACAGCCCCTGAAGAAGATCTTATTGAAGAGAATTTAGCGTCAAGACTTGTTTCGGATTTTGGTTTATTCGATCCAACTTTGGATTTATCCAACTATAAATACCCTACAATTGATCTTTTAAAAGAATATTCAACCGGTGGAATCACAATCAACCAAGAAGAATTAGAAGAAAACAAAAACAGAATTGTAGATACACTGCGCAATTATAAAATAGAAATTGCACAAATTAAAGCAACTGTTGGTCCTTCTGTAACCTTATACGAAATCGTTCCTGAAGCAGGTATTCGAATTTCGAAAATTAAAAATCTGGAAGATGATATCGCTTTATCCCTTTCGGCATTAGGAATTCGTATCATCGCTCCTATTCCTGGAAAAGGAACAATAGGAATCGAAGTTCCTAACAAGAATCCAACCATGGTTTCCATGAAAAGTGTAATTGGTTCTGCTAAGTTTCAGGAAGCTGAAATGGAGCTACCTATTGCCTTGGGAAAAACAATTTCTAATGAAACCTTTGTGGTCGATTTAGCAAAAATGCCTCACTTATTGATGGCAGGTGCTACTGGACAAGGAAAATCTGTGGGTTTAAATGCAGTTCTTACTTCTTTATTGTACAAGAAACATCCAGCTGAAGTTAAATTTGTCTTGGTAGATCCTAAAAAAGTAGAGCTGACTCTTTTTAACAAAATTGAAAGACATTATTTAGCTAAACTTCCAGATAGCGAAGATGCCATTCTTACTGACAATGCTAAAGTGGTCAATACATTGAATTCTCTTTGTGTAGAAATGGATAACCGTTATTCGTTGCTGAAAGATGCGATGGTGCGAAACATTAAAGAATACAACGATAAGTTTAAGGCTAGAAAACTAAATCCTGAAAACGGACATCGCTTTTTACCCTACATTATATTAGTTGTAGATGAGTTTGCCGATTTGATAATGACTGCAGGAAAAGAAGTAGAAGTTCCCATAGCTCGTTTAGCACAACTGGCCAGAGCGATAGGAATTCATTTGATAATTGCAACACAAAGACCTTCGGTAAACGTAATCACGGGTTTAATTAAAGCCAATTTCCCTGCAAGAATTGCTTTTAGAGTAACATCAAAAATTGATTCAAGAACTATTTTGGATACCTCTGGAGCCGATCAGTTGATTGGACGTGGAGATATGCTTTACACGAATGGTAATGATATTGTGCGTATACAATGTGCTTTCATAGACACGCCTGAAGTAGAAAAAATAACCGATTTCATTGGTTCGCAAAAAGCATATGCAACAGCTTATTTACTTCCAGAGTTCGTAGGAGAAGATAGTGGCATCAATCTTGATGTAGATATTTCCGAAAGAGATACTTTGTTTAGAGAGGCTGCCGAAATCATTGTAAATGCACAACAAGGTTCGGCGTCATTGTTACAAAGAAAACTAAAACTAGGCTACAACAGAGCCGGCCGACTAATCGACCAATTAGAAGCTGCTGGAATTGTAGGACCGTTTGAAGGAAGTAAAGCACGTGGTGTAAATATCCTAGACATGAGTTCTCTTGATCAATTTTTTAACAATGAACAAAACAATTAATACTATGAAAAAATTTATTCTAATTACATTTATTCTACTTTTTAGCTTTTCGACACAAGCACAAGACAAAAAAGCAAAAGCGCTTTTAGATCAAGTGACTTCAAAAGTTAGAAGTTATGACAACATTGTAATTGATTTTAAATATTCGTTGAATAATTCGAAAGAAAACATCAATCAGGATAGTAAAGGAAATGTGACGATGAAAAACAATCAATACGTCTTGAATTTCATGGGAATTACTAAAATATTCGACGGAAAAAAGACCTATACTATTGTTCCAGAAGATGAAGAAATTACTATTTCGAGCTTTAATGAAAAAGACGATAGTGCCATTACACCTTCAAAAATGTTAACTTTTTTCAATAGTGGTTATAAATATTCGATGGATATCCTACAAGATGTAAGAGGACGTAAAATTCAATACATCAAATTAATCCCTACTAACGCGAAAGACCAGAGAAAAGAAATACTATTAGGTATTGATGTACAAACCAAACACATCTATAACTTGATAGAAATGGGTAAAAAAGGAACAAAAACTACTTTAACAGTTAATTCTTTTAAAACCAATCAACCTTTGTCAAAAAATCAATTTATCTTTGCCGAAAGTAAATATCCAAATTACTACATCAATAAATTAGATTAATTCTTAGGTGAAAATTCTAGACAAATACTTATTAAAAACATTCCTGATTACATTTACTACGGTATTTGTAATCTTGTTTTTTATATTCATTCTGCAAACTGTTTGGCTATTTATAGCTGAACTAGCTGGTAAAGACTTAGATATAGCTTTAATTATTAAGTTTTTGATGTTTTCGATGCCTCGAATAATTCCGCTGGTACTTCCCCTTTCGATATTACTAGCTTCTATAATGACGTTTGGAAATTTAGCAGAGAACTATGAGTTTGCAGCTATGAAATCTGCGGGTATATCGTTGCAAAGAGCGATGAGAAGTCTGACTGCATTTATTCTTCTATTGAGTATTGTCGCTTTCTTTTTTGCCAACAATGTAATTCCGTATGCAGAATACAAATTCATTAATTTCAGAAAAAATATTGCACAGGTAAAACCAGCAATGGCTATCGCCGAAGGACAATTTAGCGATGTAGGTGATTACAATATAAAGGTCAATAAAAAGTCTGGAGATAATGGAAATATCCTGACAGGCATTACCATTCATAAGAAATCCAATACAGGAGACGGAAGCAAAACGGTAATCAAAGCAAAAGATGGAAAATTAGTTAGTAGTGAGAAATCAAGCATTTTACAATTAGTTCTTAATGATGGTAACTACTACGAAGACCTGATTCCAAAAAAATATGAAGATCGGCTAAAGTTACCATTTGCAAAAAGCTCTTTCAAAAAATACACCCTCAACATCGATTTATCACAATTGAATAAAGTGGATGTCGATGACAACAATATAGCCAACACCAACACAATGTTGACAATAAATGAGTTAAGCTATACTTTAGATTCTCTGCATAAAAACCTAAAAACCGAAATCGTTTCTTATTCGGAAAACATCAATTTGAGAACTGGAATAACAAGTAACAATACTATTCCTAACACATCCGTACAAAAAAAGAAACAACTTCCTGATGATCTTTTGTCATTGTATACGGATAAGCAAAAACTAGAGATATTAAAAATGGCAAACAGTAACACTGTAAGCACAGGATACTCGATTGATGCTACTAGAGTTAACTTAGAAAGTAAGCAAAAAAACATTAACAATCATCAACTTGCATTTTACGATAAATTTGTAATAGCATATGCCTGTTTTATGATGTTTTTTATAGGCGCTCCTCTGGGTGCTATTATTAGAAAGGGCGGACTTGGATTGCCCATTATCTTTGCTGTTTTAATTTTTATATCCTTTCACTTTATAAATACTTTCGGAAAAAAAATAGCACAAGAAAACGGTATGTCTCCTTTTATGGGAGCCTGGATGTCATCGTTCATCTTGACGCCACTAGCCATATTATTAACCTATCGAGCAACAAATGATATTGGATTAATAAATATGGACGTTATTTTAAGTCCATTCCAAAAACTATTTAAAAAATTATTTCCATCTAAAAAATAAACACCTATAATGGTCACAAATAAAATACAACTTAATACAATAGAAGAAGCAATCGAAGACATCCGTCAAGGGAAGATAATCATAGTTGTCGACGATGAAGGTCGCGAAAACGAAGGTGATTTTTTGGCAGCAGCCGAAAAAGTAACCCCAGAAATGATCAACTTCATGGCAACTCACGGACGCGGATTGATTTGCGCTCCATTGACAGAAAGTCGTTGTAAAGAATTAGGATTACACGTAATGGTTACTAACAATACCGACCCAATGGAAACTGCGTTTACTGTTTCCGTAGATTTAAGAGGTGGCGGAGTGACTACTGGAATATCGGCTGCTGATAGAGCTGCCACTGTTATGTCTTTTGCTAATCCCGACACTAAACCACATGATTTAGCCAGACCTGGACATATCTTCCCTTTAATCGCAAAACAAGGGGGTGTCCTTAGAAGAACAGGCCATACTGAAGCAGCTATCGATTTCGCTAGATTAGCAGGTTTTACATCCGCAGGAGTGATTGTAGAGATCATGAATGAAGACGGAAGCATGGCCCGCTTGCCACAATTGGCAGAAGTGGCGAAAAAATTCGATTTAAAATTAGTTTCTATCGAAGATCTTGTCGCCTACAGAATGCAGCACGATAGTCTGATTATTAAAAAAGAAGATTTTGATATACAAACTCGTTTTGGTAATTTTCGCATGAGAGCTTACGAACAAACGACAAATAAACAAATACATATTGCTTTAACTAAAGGTACTTGGAATTTAGGAGAACCTGTTTTGACAAGAATACACTCTTCTCAAGTTAACAATGATTTATTAGGTACTTTGACTAACAATGAGGACCAGCAGCTAGATGACATGTTTAAAGTAATAAATGAACAAGGAAAGGGAGCTGTAATCTTTATAAACCAAGACATGCAATCTGTAAATTTACTAAGTCGTATCTCAGAACTAAAGAAATTACAGGCAGAAGGCGAAATGAAAGCACCAAAAATTAAAATTGACAGCAAAGATTTTGGTATTGGCGCACAAATTCTGCACGACATCGACATTTCTAAAATTAGATTAGTCTCTAATACGCAGCAAGCAAAACGAGTTGGAATGATTGGATATGGCTTAGAAATCACCGAATATGTAAATTATTAGCCTTTTTTCATTTGTTTTAAAAAAATATATTTTTCCTAAAGCAAAGGAAATGAAACAATTAAAAAATAGCTTGAAAAATAGCTTAAATTTTTATCCAAATTGTTTTTGTAAATCGAAAAAGGTGCTTATATTTGCACTCGCAATCAGGTAGTGGTTGTCGCTCACTGGAGAAATGGCAGAGCGGTCGAATGCGGCAGTCTTGAAAACTGTTGACTGTAACAGGTCCGGGGGTTCGAATCCCTCTTTCTCCGCAGAAAAAATACCCTAACCCTTGTAAACAAAGGCGTTAGGGTTTTTTATTTCCCTAATATCCCCACATTATCCCCACAATCCATTCTTTTTATTTTTACTATTTTTTATTAATTTTATAATAAAAATAGAAATCATGAAAGATACAGTCTCAATCAAACAAATTGTAATTGATTTCATTTACATCAGAGAACAACTAAAGGAACTGTTTATCGATAAAATAGAATACCAACCGATAATTGAGTTCATACTTGCTAAAGATTATTTAAATGACGATTTAGACTTACCTTTTCCTAAAATTAAAGATGTGGAAGAAGGAACTGGATTAAAATCTCATACTCTCAGAAAACTATTACTTCAGATGCACGAAAGAATATTTACTTATGATAGAAAATTAAATCTAAGTTTTAAAAAAGTTTTATATCATTTCCATATTAAATATTCAGATCATTCTTTTGATTTTACAATGGATAAATTAACGCATTTACCAAGAATTGGCGAAAACATTAGCTTACCCTTTGTTAGTACTTTTACTTCTTTAAATTGGTTCTATGTTGATAGTATAAAACACGAATTTGCAGAAAACTATCAAGTTGTTATACTAATTCTCAAAGAAGGTGATTATAATGAATACTGGCGATTTATGAAAGACCAAGCAATTGAATTTGATGATATTGAATTTAGGGATACTTACAGTCTAAATGAAGCAGAACTCAAAAAAATAGTATATTCTAAAAATCAATATCGGAGATAAAAAATATTACTTCACTCCTACTCTAACATAATTCGAGCTGATTAATTCCATTTATAATATTAAATAGTACAACAGTGGCCAGAAACTAACCAATAATCAATAATTCTACCTGGTCCTGTTTTAAACTTGTGTACTGACAAAACTCTTCTATGCTTACAAACTCATTTTGGAGCTTATTTAGCTCCTTTCTGATATTATGCAACAATCTAATGCTTTGGCGATAACTTTTTCCTGTAATGCGCTGTATATCCTTCGGGTAAATACACAACCTCTTGTTTTCGATTTTCATACACTATCTATGCCTTTGACTAGGCTTTGAGTACTATTAAGACACTACTAACATTATTTCTTGTCAGATTATAAAATTAGTAAATATATTCTTTCCATTTAGAATGACATTAATGTTTATTTATGACATCTATATCATTATGGTACAAAGCAATGAAACGTTTCTTTTATACTAAAACTTTAAATAACATATTTGTTACCAATTCAATCTAAAGATGTTGCAACAGGATGATGATTGAGAGAATTTAAAACAAATTATTAATTTAAATTTTAGAAATTATGGCAAGGCAAAAAGGCATAATTAAGTTGAAAGGTACTATCGGAGATATTACTTTTTACAAAACCAAAGACGGGCATTTGGCACGTGAAAAAGGCGGAATTGACGCTAGTAGAATTAAGAGTGATCCTGCGTTTCAAAGAACACGTGAGAACGGTGCTGAATTTGGAAGAGCTGGTAAGGCCGGTAAGATTTTGAGAACAGCAATGAGATCTTTACTCTTGAATTCTGCTGATAGTAGAATGGTGAGTAGATTGACTCAAGCAATGATTAAAGTAATCCAAGCGGATGTGACTAGTGAGAGAGGACTGCGTAATGTAATTGATGGTGAAGCAGAATTGCTTTCTGGCTTTGAATTCAACATTAGAGGGAAACTGGGCACCAGTTTATTCGCTCCCTATGTTGGGGTTATTGATCGAGGTAGTGGTGTGATTTCTGTTGATTTGGATTCTTTTGTTCCTTCAAATATGATTGCTGCACCTGGTGGAACTACGCATTTTAAAATCATTTCTGCAGGTGCAGAAATTGATTTTGAAGCTGAAACTTTCACTGAAGCACATTCTGAAAGTGATATTCTTCCTTGGGGACAAACTGCAACAGCAGTGATTAACCAAGTAAACACAGTGACTCCGGGCAGTACTAAACCCCTGTTTTTGGCTTTAGGACTGGAGTTTTACCAAGAAGTGAATGGACAAATGTACGCCTTGAAAAATGGTGCATATAACCCATTAGCGTTGGTTTCAGTGAGCGGATTGTAGAATGCTTATTCAACTACAAAGAACTTATTTCCCTAACGGAACTAACGGAAAACTCGAATGTGAAGGTAAATTTATTTGTTATACAATTGAATTGCCTTGGAAGGAAAACGAGAAAAGGGTTTCCTGCATTCCGGAAGGGAAATATTTTATAAAAAAAAGATACAGTAATAAGTTCAAATGGCATTTGGAAGTTACAAATGTGATGAATAGAAGTTTGATTTTATTTCATCCTGCTAATAATGCTTTAATAGAATTGAATGGTTGTATAGCCCCAGTAACGAAACTTTCAGGACCTGGTTTAGGCCTTATGTCGAGAAAAGCATATACCAAATTAAAAGACTTGGTTTATAAAGCTTTGGACAGTAATGAAAGTGTTGAATTGATTGTTAAATTTTAAATTCATAATTATGAATATTATAAAAAGAGTAAAAGCACCAACTCCGAAGTTTTTCAAGATTTTGAGAAGTATAGGTTTGGCCTTATTGGCCATCAGTGGAAGTGTTATAGCTGCTCCAATAGTTTTACCCACGGCGATTATCGTTACAGCAGGATATATGGCAGTTGCAGGAGGTGTGATATCAGCAGTTAGTCAAATGGCGGTAGATGATAAAAACTCAAATAAACCTAGAGATGGAGACTAATATTTCCCTCCGAACCGGAACCGTATCAGGAACTTTTTTGAGTGTTTTACCTAATATCCTTTCAGAAGATATTACGAAAACAATTATCCTGGCAGTTCTAGGGGCAACTGTAAGTTTTATGGTTTCCCTCCTATTGAAATGGTTGACAAAATCGAAAAATAAATAGTCTGGTTATGATTGGTAACCTTTACACGACTGACCAAGAAATCCACGTCTCACGACTTGGCTTTCTTGGTTTATAACTCCAGGACTAGCTGCGTAATTTATAGATAAGAGGTTTCTTTTCAGCTGAAATCAATTTATAGATTTTCTATTAAATTAATCTTGTTTTCAACAAGATTTTTATCAGTTTCAGGTATTTGATTTAAATTCATTAATTGAAATAATTTTGAACCAATTTGAGTTAATTCTCCATTTTTAAAACCCCCTAATAGCTTTCCATTAAATTGTTTCAATAAGCTTAATTCAAAAAGTTCTGCTATCTCAAAATAAAAATCTAAATGAGTTTGTGCCTTTTCTTCATCTTGGAAGAGTTTACCCCAATTCTCAAAATTAATTTGATTTAAATCACTAATATATGATAAAATACATAGTTGTTGGTAACTTAGTCGGTCAATTATTTTAATTAAAGTTATTGACTTTTGGAAGTCAATTGAATCATCAAAGGTTATATTAGTTAGGAAAGCAGAATAATACTCAAGTTTTTTTTCTTCGTGTTCATTTTTAGCTTTTTGAAGCATTCCTTCCAATACAGTTTCTGCACTAGGTCTATCATTATCTTTGAAATCGAAAAAACCATCTTTTCTCGGTTCTTCACCAGCATCTAAGCGTTCTTTGATCATAATTGCAGATTTAAGATATGTAGCACTCACTCTGGTTTTTTCTCGTGGAGCCATAATTTGATCTGAGACTTCAGAACCAAGTCTTTTTAAGATGCTAGTAATCGGTGAGCTAACTGCTGCACCAACGAAGCCTCCTACTGGACCTGCAACTAAAAAACCTAGTGCTGTTGAAGATACTGATCCAATAATCCCAGCACCATTTTCAATAATTTCATCTAATTTTTGCCTAGTGAAGCCTTCTTTTTGTTCTTTACTCATATTAAAAATTAATAACAACTTGTTATTTATGTGCGATAATTGACAAGACTTACTTGTTTCTCAAATGTAACTAATTAAACTCTAAGAATTGGTTTTATTATTACTTGGAGTATGAGTGTAGAATCGTCCTCCTTATTTCGTTAATAAATTGAATATTTTGGCACAATTGAACTTCTTTCTGTTCTAATAACCTTAACGCTTGGACATGCTTCTTGTGGAACTCGTGTTCCTGCATCATTGCATTGACTTTTGAGTCAAAATTTTTTTTGAAATCTTTTATCCGCAAGAATGGAATTACGGACCCAATTAAAAATTGGTGCCAGAATTTAGATTTCCATAGACTGTAAGCTAACCAGTAGATTGTTTCGGCATCTTTTTCATCCGGGAACATAATTACAAAGCTATTTGTAAAAGGTTCTTTTTGAGGTTTCCCAGAATTCATTCCTTTGTTCAGTATAAAGATTTGGTTTCCCTTGTAGGCAGTGTCCTTTTGGTGGGTTTTGATGATGAAGTTTTGCATAGTACTGTTGGTTTAAAAATTCGACCTAATTTTTTTGAAAAGAAAAAAGAGAAAAAAAGAAAGCCATATAGTCTGCAGCAATGACGAACGAGAATGGAGGAAGGTACGACCGACTGGAAGTGAGGAATGAATGCTAAATTTGCTGGATTTTTTTCTCTTTCTTTTCAAGAAAATGCACTATAGTTCTCGTCGAAGATTTTAACACCCCCAAGCACCGCAGAAAATGATAATTGTAGCGATAGCGGAAATTATTGTTTTTCGAGGAGCGAAGTGGCGGGGTTGCGGCAATCGAACAGCCACTCTAGACCGAGAACGACACGTAGCTTTTGCGAAGTACAGAGAAGGGATAGAAGCGTGAAACGGCGGGGAAAAAATATAAGCCAGCCTATGGCGTTCCTTGATTTAGGGCAAAGTGGTAACGGAGCCAACCCCGATGGCTGTGCGAAGGAGCAACCGCTGAAAAAACATAGGGCGGCAGACCTGATACGGCTGGAATATAGTGCAATGAAAGAGAGCGCTTGTAGCGTAATGAAATGGAGCGAAAAGCAAACGAATGAATGAAACGAAATGAAGCGGTATTAGGGATGCATAAGCCCGACCGAACGCAGGAAGAGACCGTGTGAAGATGAGGAACGAACAGCGGAAGAAATATAGCTGCTTATTTTCAAGCTGCTGTATTTTTTTGTGCTGTGACGTGTCTGTGGAACGGAGGGAAACCTGATAATTGAATTGAAATAATAGATTGCCTATTTACCAAAAATGTTCTTATGGAAATGTATGGTTGACCGACTGGAACAGCCGAACGAAACAAAGGGAACGACCGTAGAGAGACCGCTTGATTGCCCGTGATGTTTAATTTATGTTATTTAAAATAAAGACACTATTTTAAAAGTTCTACATCTTGCAGTTTTCTGCTTTGCGGTTGATGAAGTGAATTTGTTTATTGTTTAATTCGGCCCCATTGGCTTTGTCGGAAGATAGATAGACGATATGTTCCAGGGCTATCTTATTGCCTGAGGCTGCACCAAAGTCGAGATACACCTGCTGTCTGTTGGAGAAAAAATCCACTTCGGTTAAAAACCGTTCTGTTGTTTTTAGGAATTATTTTACGGTAAACGGTTTGGTAATATCATCTACACACAGGTCGTATTCGCGCTTTAAGAGTTCCATGTTTTTGACGTATTGGTTGGTATACTGTTGACAAAAAGTATAGGAAGCTTAATCTCAAAAGCTACCACCATACCGGTCATGTAAGAATCCCCAAGATTGAGGTCTAGAAAAAGCACTTCTGGTTTGGTTTCTTTTATTTGCTGCATAAAGTTTTCGGCCGAAAAACAATCGGTTACAACTGATACCATACCGGATTGCCCTAGCAGTTGTTTGTGTTTATTTAATTGTTCTTTGTTATCGTCGAGTAGTGCGGCTTGCAGTTTGTGGATGTTATGCTTTTTTTATTTAATAAAATTATATTTTACTTAATATCAAACGAACACGGATTGCAAATCCGCGCCATCGGGGTTGAATAATGGCAGTAATTTAATCATATCTTTTTTATTTACTTTATTTAATTAATGATATTTTCATCATATTTTATATTAAACCAAGTTCTTTCGAAATATCCGCGGAAAGCTTGGACAAAACTCTTTTTGAATAATCACTTTCATCAACATAATTTCCAGTCACAAATCTTTTGACATCACTTTCACTATTAAAAAGTGTTCCTTGAAATTGCATATATAAGGCATTTATATATGCAGGACTATATATCATTCCTTTCATTATTATTTCATCAACATAATCTTTATGCATATTATATAATTTTGTCAATTGGAAAGTTGTTATGTTTTCAAAGGCACTTTTTATTTTCTCATTTGACCATGTTGGATTTTCTCCTTTTTTAAACCTTATTCTATATGATGTGCTTTTACCATTAATAAAATTAATATTTCTTGGTTTTATTGAAAATACGATTTCATTTGAAAAACCCTCTAAATATGGATGAATGTTATTTTCTAATGAAAATTTCTTATCTCCCTTAAAATTAGAATTACAAATATGACAACTCGGAATTAAGTTATAAAAAGATAATGAAAGATAAGGGTAATCAGTTTGACTAAAAAAATGATCATACTCAAATCTAGTACCTTTAATTATATCATTTCCCACAATAAACGTATATGATCTATTGCAATAAGGACATACGTTAATACTTAGTTTTTTACCTAGTTCATAAGCTTTCCATTTCGATAAGTCTTCATAATAAAAAACATAACTTAAAATTGATTTTAATTTTGGGGTTAATCTGCCTGTAAACTTTAAATTAAAATTTTCTATAAATTTCTTTAATTCCAAAGGTTCGGCTGTAATCAATGAGAAACCATTAGAATCTTTTTCAACATGTAATTTTAAATACTCTAAAACTTCTCTATAATATCTATTATGCTTGTATTTTTTTATGTATTTATCAAACATTTTTGAAATGTTCTGTTGTTTTCCTGGCTGTTTCCCACAAATATTATTGTAATGAAAATCAATAATTTTTGGAGCCGATGCTAAATGTATTTTAATCATTTTATAAGTTTAGCTTTTTCTCGATAATATCCAATCTTTCATGAATTTCTAAATTGAATCTCTCATTGTACATTTGCATCAGTTTGTGTTTTATTATTGGCTCACCAATTTGATGAATCAATAATCTTATACTTTCCCTATCAATTTTATTTATGTCGACTTTATTAATTAAATCTTTTATTAGGGAATTGATTTTCAATGCAGCAAAATCTCCAATTAAACCATCTTTAATAAAAAATGAGTCTGATAGAAGAGTATGAATATTAGCAGCAAATGTTTGTTTTTGATCATTTAAACTATCCTTTACAGTAACGACCATTTCTGATTTGCCATTTATCTCAATAGTTGTTCTCTCTAAAAAGATTGTGCTGTAGCTTAGTAAATCGGATGCAGGAATTGGAGAATTTGTTGTGAAAATAATCTGCAAGTTTCTTTTATTTCCATGTTCATCTCTGCTAAAGATTACAGGCAAGTATTCTAATATATTCTTTACAAATTTTTTCTGCCATGATGGGTGTAAATATACATCGCCTTCATCTATTAGAATTATTACATTTTTTGCTAATTTTTGGCCAAATTTGTGGCTGTCTGAAATTGAAAAGAATCTTGAATAAATATTTAACAATGCTTTTTCACCAGAACTAATGCTTCTCCATTCAAAATTCAAATATGAATTTACTGTGTATGTTTTTAAGTATAATTCTAGAAATTTATCTATGATATTTTCATTTTTAATATCAATAAATATTTTTGATTCTTGACTATTGAGATAAGAATTTTCAAATTTATCCTGATTATCAATAATATATTTAATAAAGACTTGATTATCGCCTATAAGTTGTTTTAAGCTTGGGAAATTATATTTTAAATTATCTAATTGTTTTTTGATTTCTTCAAAGAAGCTTTGTACGCAATCATCAAAAGTTAAATTAACTAAAGGAATTTTATCTTTTGACAAAATAAAATTCGAATTATACTTAATCTTGAATTCATGCTCTTCACTTGGCACGTTTACTGTGATTAACTCTTTTACTAAGTTTAAAAGTACATAGCAAATAAAAACTTTAAGAGACTGATTGAATTCATCATTACTCGAAGCATATTCATTTAAAACTAAGTTTTTAAAATTATCAAATTCTTTTTGAAACTCATTATCTTTTTGTGATGCTGTATTATATAAAAGATAATCAAGATTTACACTTATTCCAATTTCCTCAGGTAATTGAAATGTAATTTTATCTTTAGAAATATCGTTTGTTAAAAATTTCAGTTGTCTAAAAATGTCTTCAATTAAATGCACTCCCACCTGATTCGCATTTTTGGAAGCTGTACCTTGTAAAATTGCCATTTTGTAATCTTCAAAAATTAAGCAATTTGTAGAAATATCATACAAGCCATGGAGACTTCCTCCAGGTGTTCCATCGAAAACATTTGAAAAATAAACAAAGTCAGTATTAGGAAAACCCTTAAACTCGTAACCAAAATCAAAAAAATGATCAATTTCTTTTTCAGGTTTCTTTTTTTTAAATAATTGAATTTCTGTAATAATTTGTGAATCATATTTAAATTCACTGGTAGCTATCATTTTATAAACATCATTTTCTTTATAAACTAATATTATTTCTTCTTGAAGATTGAGTCCACTAGATAGATTATTCTTTAAAAAATTTAATATACTACTTTTTCCTGTACCATTTTTACCTATGATTGATGATACATTTACGACATTTGCTCCTGATTTATTTATATTATAAAAATCGGCTATGTATAATTCATTTTTAATACTGATGAGTTCATTAGTGGAAAAACCGGTCAAATTGACCACCCAATTCCAGTGCAAATTGACCACCAGTTCCGGAGTAAACTGACCACCCTATTCCAGTTCAAAATGACCACCTAATTTTGGGGTAAAATTGAGCATTAAAAACTACTTACTTTTTCATGTTGTTAGCACCATACATTCGTTAAAAAAATACGGATTATGGCAAACAAATTAACAGACATGAGTAAAATTAGAAAAGTAATTAAATTCTATTGTAACGGCAAGAGTAAGTTATTCATAAGTAGCTACTTATCTCTTTCTAGGAATACAGTAAAGAAGTATATTTCTTTATTTGAAGTCCTTGGATTAAGTTTAGAAGTCCTTAATGAAAAAACAGATGCAGAACTAGAACTTTTGTTTTCACATACTACCGTGGAATCAATAAGTCCCAAGATGCAGATTCTTTATGCTTTTTTTCCTAAAATGGAACGGGAACTTAAAAAAGTGGGCGTTACCATTCAGCACCTTTGGGAGCAATATATTGCCCTAAACCCTGAAGGCTACAAGAGTTCACAATTTAGCCATCACTACAAAATATGGGGCAAACGGGTCAATCCGGTAATGCATATGAATCACAAAGCTGGTGATAAAATGTATGTAGATTATGCTGGAAAAACACTCTCTATCATTGATAAAGACACAGGAGAAATCAAAGAAGTACAGTTTTTTGTAGCCATATTGGGAGCCAGTCAATACACCTATGCAGAAGCTTCTATGAGCCAACAAAAGGAAGATTTTGTTAGTTCTGTAGAAAATGCTATGTGCTTTTTCGAAGGTACTCCTGAGGCTATTGTCCCCGACAATCTAAAATCTGCAGTAATAAAAAGCAGTCGTTTTGAACCCACAATTAATGAGACCTTGGCTGATTTAGCTGAACATTACCAAACCACAATCTTGCCTGCCAGGGCTTATAAACCAAGAGATAAGTCATTGGTTGAAGGAGCCGTTAAGATATTGTACCGAAGGATTTATGTAAATCTAAAAGAAACCAAATTCTTTTCTCTGGAAGAATTAAACCAGCAGATATGGGATTTATTGGATGCTCATAATAGCCGAAAACTCACAGGACGTCCTTACTCTCGTATAGAATTATTTTTAGAAGACGAGCAACAAAAACTACGTCCACTACCACAAGAACGCTTTGAAATCAAATACCAATCCTTTGCAACAGTGATGCAAAATGGACATGTTCAATTGAGTCAGGACAAAAATTACTACAGCGTTCCCTATCAATATATAAAGAAAAAAGCGAAACTATTATATACCAAATCAACCGTAGAGATCTATTACAAATACAACCGAATAGCCGTTCACGCGCGAAATTACAAGCCTTACATCTATAATACAACTCCAGAACATTTGGCCAGTACGCATCAATTTGTAGCCCAGTGGAGTGCTGCTCGCTTCATTGATTGGGCAAGTAGCATTGATGCCTTTGTAGGGGAATATATTTTACATATTATTGAAAGTAGAAACCATCCTGAACAAGCCTATAAAAGTTGTTTAGGAATACTAAACTTCGAGAAAAAGGTGGG